>NZ_PSRT01000241.1 GCF_004212635.1 Bradyrhizobium genosp. SA-3
CCCATAACCACAGGGATAAATTTGGCGAAGGTTAGTAGTCCGGGACTCGCACTTCATCCCCACCGAAAGATCACGCGGTATGGGTCCCGGCCTTCGCCGGGACGACGCCGGGGAGAGATCAGCGCTAGCCGCTACACCGCCGCCGTGGTGACGCCGCCGTCGATAACGATGGTCTGGCCGGTCATGAAGCTCGATGCGTCCGAGGCGAGGTAGGCGACGGCGCCGGCGATTTCGTCGGGCTCGCCGATGCGGCGGAGCGGCGTGGTGGCGGTGCGGCGCTTCAGCATGGCTTCGTCTTCCCACAGCGCGCGGGCGAAATCGGTCTTGACGAGGCCGGGGGCGATGCAGTTGACGCGGACGCCTTTCGGGCCCCATTCGCCGGCGAGCGAGCGGCACAGCGCGAAGTCGGCGGCTTTCGAGATGCCATAGGCGCCGATCACGGTGGAGCCGCGCAAGCCGCCGATCGAGGAGATGATGATGACGGAGCCGCCTCCGCGGTCGGCCATTTGCGGGATCGCGAGCGCGGAGAGCCAGATGTTGCTCTTGACGTTGCTGCCCATGATCTTGTCGAAGGCTTCGTCCGTGATGTCGAGCAACGGGCCGTAATACGGGTTCACCGCGGCGTTGCAGACGAGGATGTCGATCTTGCCGTAATGCTTGGTCGCACCCGCGATCAACGCCTCGACCTCGTTCTTGCGTGCGATGTTGCAGGGGATGACGATGGCATCGCCGCCGGCCGCAATGATGCCGTCGGCGACTTCCTTGCAGGCGTCGGCCTTGCGCGAGGAGACCACGACTTTTGCCCCGAGCTTTGCCAGGAGTTCAGCGGAGGAGCGGCCGATGCCGCGGCTGGAGCCGGTCACGACGGCGACCTTGCCGGTGAGATCGAACGGGGTGTTTTTCATTGTTGTTGCCTCGATGCTTCAACGGCCTCCGTCATTGCGAGCGCAGCGAAGCAATCCAGAATCTTTCCGCGGAGGAAGTCTGGATTGCTTCGTCGCAAGAGCTCCTCGCAATGACGGCGTGGCTAGATCAACCCGCCGGCATCGGCGACGCGGCGCTGGTGGTAGTCGGTGTCGCCAAAGCTGTTCTCGATCATGGTGAGGCGCTTGAAGTAGTGGCCGATCTTCGCCTCCATGGTCATGCCGATGCCGCCGTGCAGCTGGATCGACTGCTGGCCGACGAATTTCAGCGACTTGCCGATCTGCACCTTGGCCGCGGCGATCGCATTGCTGCGCTCCTTGGCGTTCTCGAAATCGTTCGCCATGGTCGCAAACATCGACATCGAGCGCGCCTGCTCAGCCGCGACGAACATGTCGGAGGCGCGGTGCTGCAGCGACTGGAACGAGCCAATCGCGACGCCGAACTGTTTTCGCGTTTTGATGTACTCGACGGTGGTCTTGAGCGACTCGTCCATCAGCCCGACCGCCTCGGCGCAGAGCGCGACGCGGGCCTCATCGACGACGCGCTCGATCAGCGCGAGCGAATCCTCGGGGTTGCCGAGCACGGCCTCGGGGCCGACCTCGACGCCGGTGAAGGTGATGTCGGCAGCATGCAGGCCGTCCTGGGTCGGATAGCCCTTCTTAGCTACGCCCTTTGCATTGGCGGGGACGATGAACACGCCGATGCCGCCATGATCGCGGCGCTCGCCCTTGGTTCGCGCGGTGACGATGAGGGTGTCGGCATTCTCGCCGTTGAGCACGACGAACTTCTCGCCGTCGATGACGTAAGCGTCGCCCTTCTTCTTCGCCGTCGTTGAGACGTCGAAGAGATCGTAGCGCGAGTTCTTCTCGAGCTGGGCAAACGCCAGCGTCTTGCTGCCGTCGATAAGCGAAGGCACGTGCGCGGCCTTCTGCGCGTCGGTGCCGGCATGACGCAGGAAACCGCCGCCGATCACGACCGTTGCGAGATAGGGCTCGAGCACCAGCGCCTTGCCGAGCGCCTCCATCACGATCATGGTCTCGACGCCGCCACCGCCGAAGCCGCCATCGGCCTCGCTGAAGGGCAGGCCGAGCAGGCCCTGCTCGGCGAGCTTGAGCCAGACGGCTTTGCTCCAGCCGCCCTTCTCGTTCATGTACTTCTTGCGGCTCTCGAAATCGTAGGAATCGGTCAAGAGGCCGTCGATGCTTTCCTTGAGAAGCCGCTGCTCCTCGGACAGATCAAAATCCATGTTCTTTGCTTCCTCGTACCCGGATCATCTGACTTCGTCATTCCGGGATGGCCCGAAGGGCCAGACCCGGAATCCATTTCGCCATTGAGTGTGCGGCCCGATGGATTCCGGGTTCGCGACTTCGTCGCGCCCCGGAATGACGGTGGAGAAATTGCCCTCCCCGCCTCCGCGGAGAGGGAGACATCACAGCCCCAGCACCGCCTTGGCGATGATGTTGCGCTGGATCTCGTTGGAGCCGCCGTAGATCGAGACCTTGCGGTTGTTGAAGTAGCTCGGCGCGATCTGGGCGGTCCAGTCCATGGCTTCGTTCGAGCCGTCGTCGCCGTGCACGTCGTAGGGCGCGGCGAACGGGCCGATCACTTCCATGAGCAGCTCGGTGGTGGTCTGCTGGATCTCGGAGCCCTTGATCTTCAGCACGGACGAAGCCGGATTGGGCTTGCCCTTGCCGTGCTTGCCTTCATCCGCGACGACGCGGAGCTGGGTGAGCTCGAGCGCCTTCAGCTCGATCTCGCAGGCGGCGAGCTTCTCGCGGAAGGCGGGGTCCTGGATGATCGGCTTGCCAGCGGATTCCACCTTGGAGGCGAGATCCCTGATGCGGCGGATGCGTTCCTTGGAGACGCCGACGCGGGCGATGCCGGTGCGCTCATTGCCGAGCAGGAATTTTGCGTAATCCCAGCCCTTGTTCTCCTCGCCGATCAGGTTCTCGATGGGCACCTCGACATCGTCGAAGAACACCTCGTTGACTTCGTGGCTGCCGTCGATGGTCTGGATCGGGCGCACGGTGACGCCCTTGGACTTCATCGAGAACACGATGAAGGAGATGCCCATTTGCTTTTTGGCGCTGGGGTCGGTGCGGCAGAGGCAGAAGATCATGTCGGCGTGCTGGGCGAGCGTGGTCCAGGTCTTCTGGCCGTTGATGATCCACTTGTCGCCCTTGCGCTCGGCCTTGGTCTTCAGCGAGGCGAGGTCGGAGCCGGAGCCGGGCTCGGAGAAGCCCTGACACCACCAATCGTCGACATTGGCGATGCGCGGCAGGTACTTCTTCTTCTGCTCCTCATTGCCGAAGGTGTAGATCACGGGGCCGACCATGCTGACGCCGAAGGCGAGCGGCTGCGGCGCCGGATAGGACTGCAGCTCCTCGTTGAAGATGTAGTGCTGCACGGATGTCCAGCCGGTGCCGCCATACTGCTTGGGCCAGTGGCTGACGCCCCAGCCCTTCTTGTTGAGGATGCGCCACCACGTCACCATCTCGTCCTTCGAGAGATGACGGCCCTCGACCAGCTTGCGCCGCGTGTCCGGCGGCACGTTGTCGCGGAAGAACTGCCGCACTTCCTCGCGAAACGCCTGCTCTTCTTTCGTGAATGCGAGATCCATCGGATCCTCCTACCCTTGTCGTCCCGGCGAAGGCCGGGACCCATAACCACCGCCCTTCGCTGGTACGAAGGCCATTCTTGTCTGTGCACCACACTCTTGCTGCGGAGTATGGGTCCCGGCTTTCGCCGGGACAACAGCGACTACTGCAACACCTCGAACAACCCGGCCGCGCCCATGCCGCCGCCGACGCACATCGTCACCACCGCGTACTTCGCCTTGCGGCGGCGGCCTTCGATCAGGGCGTGGCCGGTGAGGCGCGCGCCCGACATGCCGTAGGGATGGCCGACCGCGATCGCGCCACCATCGACGTTGATCTTGTCGGGGTCGATGCCAAGCTTGTCGCGGCAATACAGCACCTGCACGGCGAAAGCTTCGTTGAGCTCCCAGAGCCCGATGTCGTCGACGGTGAGACCGTGACGCTTGAGCAGGCGCGGCACGGCGAAGACCGGGCCGATGCCCATCTCGTCCGGCTCGCAGCCGGCGGAGACGAAGCCGCGGAAGATGCCGAGCGGCTTGAGGCCGCGCTTGGCGGCTTCCTTGTCGCTCATGATCACGGAGGCGCTGGCGCCGTCGGAGAGCTGGCTGGCATTGCCTGCGGTGATGCTGAAACCTTCGCCGCGCACGGGCTTGAGGCCGGCGAGGCCTTCGGCCGTGGTCTCGGGGCGCGGACCTTCGTCTTGCGACAGCGTGACCTCTTTCATCGACACGGCACCGGTGGCCTTGTCGGTCACCGCCATCTGCGTGGTGATCGGCGCCAGCTCGTCCTTGAATTTGCCGCCCTGCTGCGCGGCGGCGGTGCGGCGCTGGCTCTCCAGCGAGTACTCGTCCTGCTTCTCGCGCGAGATGCCGTAGCGCTTGGCGACGACCTCGGCCGTGTCGATCATGGGCATGTAGACCTCGCCCTTGATCTTGAGCAGCGCGGGATCCTGGGCGTGGAAGCCGTTCATCTTGTCGTTCTGCACGAGGCTGATCGACTCGCCGCCGCCGCCGACCGCGATCTCGACGCCGTCGAAGATCACCGAGCGTGCGGCGAGCGCGATCGCCTGCAGGCCCGAGGCGCATTGCCGGTCGATGGTGGTGCCGGCGACGGTGACGGGCAGGCCGGCGCGCAGCAGCGCCTTGCGCGTGATGTTGCCGCCGGTCGCGCCCTGCTGGAGCGCTGCGCCCATCACGACGTCCTCGATCTCCTTCGGGTCGACCTTGGCGCGGGCGACGGCCTCGCCGATGGCGTGGCCGAGCAGGGTCGCGCCCTCGGTGGCGTTGAGCGCGCCGCGATAGGCCTTGCCGATCGGGGTGCGGGCGGTGGAAACGATGACGGCGTCGGTCAAGAGCGACCTCCTGATACGGTTTTGGTGGATTGTGACGATTTCTGCTGCTGGCGCAATTCGTGGCGCGACAGCTTTCCGACCGGCGTGCGCGGCAGATCGTCGACGAAGGCGACCTCGGCCGGGAGTTCGTGCTTGCCGAGCTTGCCAGTGAGCTGGGTGCGCAGCTCGTCGAGCGAGAACGGTTTTGCGTCGGGCCTCAGCTTGATGAAGGCTTTTGCGGCCTCGCCGCGATACGGGTCGGGAATGCCGAGCACGATCACCTCGTGCACGCCGGGGATGGTGTAGATCGCCTGCTCGATCATCTGCGGATAGACGTTGAAGCCGCCGGAGATGATCATGTCCTTCTTGCGGTCGACCAGGAAGAAATAGCCGTCGGCATCTATGTAGCCGATATCGCCGGTGAGGAAGCGGCCGTCGACGAAGGCATCAGTCGATCCCTCCGGCTTGTTCCAGTAGCCCTTGGTGACGTTCGGGCCCTTGATGCGGATCTCACCGACGTCGCCCGGCGGCAGCACGCGTCTCGGATCGTCCAGCGCGACGACGTCGAGCTCGATGCCGGGCAGCATCAGGCCGATCGAGCCGGGCTTGTCGGGACCAACGGGCGGATGGCCGGTGCCGGGCGAGCAGGTCTCGGTCATACCCCAGCCGCTGCGCAGCTTCTTGCCGACCTTGCGCTCGAAGAAGTTCGCGATCTCCACCGGCAACGGCGCACCGCCGGAGCCGATGGTGACGAGCGAGGAGAAATCGCGCTTGTCGAGATCGGGCAGCGCCGCGATCGCGATCCACATCGTCGGCACGCCCGGAAAGTATGTCGCGCGCTTCACCTCGATGTCGCGCATCACGGCTTCGACGTCGAAGCGCTGATGCAGCGAGATCAGATTGCCGCGGCGGAGCGAGGACAAGAGCACGACGGTGAGCGCATAGATGTGGAACAGCGGCAGCACGCAGATCACGCGCTCGATGACATCGCCCCGCGCGGCGCGCGCCGGCTTGCCCCAGACGTCGTAGATCGACACCGCGGAGGTGAGATTGCCATGGGTGAGCATGGCACCCTTGGGCAGACCGGTGGTGCCGCCGGTATATTGCAGCAGCGCGACGTCATCGGCTGTCACGTTCGGCCACTGTGCCGGGGCGGCCGCGCCCTCGACGAAGGCTTTGAACGTGACGATGCGGGGATCCCTGGGGATCGCGGCCTGCGGCGTACCGACCTTGCCCCAATCATCGTCCTCGCAGACGACCAGGCGATCAATCAGCCCCTTCTCCAAAAATTTCAGCGCCGTCGGCAGCAGCGCTGCGAGGTTGGAGGTGACCAGCAGGCGCGAGCCTGAGTCTGACACCTTGTGCGTCAGCGCGATCTCGCCATCGAGCGGCGACAGATGCGCAATGCGCGCGCCGGCCTTCAGCGCGCCGAAGAAATTGACGGGGTGGTCCGGCGTGTTGCCGAGGAACAGCGCGACGGAGTTGTTCTTGCCACAGCCGGCGCTAAGGAACGCCGCAGCGGCGCGCTCGGCCATCGCGGCGAGCTCGGTGTAGCTGATCGGATGGTCCCGGAACTCCAGCGCGGTGCGCGGACCGTAATCAGTGGCGGCCTTCGACAAGAGGTCGGGGAGCGTGCCCTGGGCGATGGCGTCGTCCCAACGCACGCCCTCGGGGTAAAACTGTTCGCCGGGATGGGTCATTTCGTTTCGTTACTTTGCGAGGCCTGCGCGTGCTGACGTGAGGCGGGCACGTTGCCCGGGCTCCC
>NZ_PSRT01000242.1 GCF_004212635.1 Bradyrhizobium genosp. SA-3
GGGCTGAGCGAGGAGGCGGCAATTCACGCCGCGCCCAGACCCAGCTTCGCATAGATCCTTCGCGCATACGCACCGAACGCATCCGTGGTCTTGAGCGGAAGATCACGCGGGAAGGGCAGGTCGATCGCAAAATAATCGGCCATCTTCGCGGGTCCCGCCGTCAGCACGGCGCAATGCGAGGACAGGAAGACGGCTTCCTGGATCGAGTGCGTGACGAAGATGATGGTCTTGCCGCTCTCGCGCCAGATCCGCAGCATCTCCAGATTCATCTGCTCGCGCGTCAAGGCATCCAGCGCGCCGAACGGCTCGTCCATCAGGATCAGCTTTGGATCGTGGATGAAGGCGCGCGCGATCGCGGTGCGCTGCTGCATGCCGCCGGAGAGCTGCTGCGGATATTTATGCTCGTAGCCGGCAAGCCCGACCAGATTGAGCAGATCGCGCGCCCGTTCGCGCGCGGCCCTCATCGGCAGGCCGACGATCTCGGCCGGCAAGAGCACGTTGTCCAGGATGGTGCGCCACTTCAACAGCAGCGCCTGCTGGAACACCATGCCGATGTCGCGGGTCGGATCGAACGGGCTCTTGGCATTGCCTATTCTCACGGTGCCGCCGTCGGCGCCGTGCAGGCCGGCCAAAATCTTCATCACCGTGGTCTTGCCGCAGCCGGACGGGCCGACCAGCGAGACCAGCTCACCTTCCTGCACGTCCATGGTGACGTCGGAGACGGCGAGAAACTCGGCGCCGCCGCTGCGGTAGACTTTCCGGACGCCTTGCAGGCTGATGAAGGGCTCTTCGGTCATGCCAGCCATTTATTCAGGTTGGTGGCGACGAAGGCATCGTCGCTGAGATCGGCGTGCTCGCGATAGACACGATCGATCTCCTGCTTCTGGCCGGGGCTGAGGCCCTCGTCCGGATCGAGGCACCACAACCCTTTCATCAGGCCCTGGCGTCGCAGCACCTCATGGCAACCGGCGATGCAGCCGTGAAAATTGTTGGCGACGTCGAAGAACGCGCTGTTGCAGTCGGTGACGCGGGCATCGAGTGCGAGCAGGTCGGCCGGCACGCTGTCCTTGTGCCGTGCGGCCTTGCAGCGCTCGAACTGTTTGATGGCGCTCGCGGTCCACACCGACCAATGGCCGAGCAGACCGCCCTTGAAATAGGTTCGCGTGGTGACGCCGTTGTCGCGCAGGTCGAACGGCAGCATCAGGTCGAGCAGGATGTGATCGTCATTGCCGGTGTAGAACGCGACGCGGTCGAGCGCGCCGGCCGCCGCGACGCCGCGGAGCACGTCGAGAGTCCTGTAGCGGTTGAACGGCGCGATCTTGATCGCGATGACATTGTCGATTGAGGCGAAGCGTTGCCAGAACCGGCTCGACAGGACGACGCCGCCCACGGCCGGCTGGAGGTAGAAGCCGACCAGCGGAATCTCGGCGGCGATGGCGGTGCAATGCGCGATGATCTCGTCCTCGGAGGCGTTCCTCATCGCGGCGAGGCTGAGCAGGCCGGCGTGATAGCCGATGTCGCGCGCGGTGCGGGCCTCAGCGGTTGCCTGGCTGGTTGGGCCGGCCAGGCCTGCGACCATCGCCAATGGACGCTTGGTCCAGCTCGCGGCGGTCTCGGCGGCGAGCTCGAGCACAGGACGGTAGAGGCCGACGTCGCGGATCGCGAACTGGGTCGTATGCACGCCGACGGCAAGGCCGCCTGAGCCTGCGTCGATGTAATAGCGCGTCAGCGCGCGCTGATGCGTCTTGTCGAGCTGGCGTTCAGCGGTGAGTGCGAGGGGATGTGCCGGCAGCACGGTGCCCTCGGCGATCAGCTTGCGGATGTCGCTGTTGATCTGGCTGTGGTGCATGATGTCCTATCCGAATTCAGGGCCGGCGACGGCGAATGGCGTTTCTTCGGCGGCGATGGTGGCGGGGCCGAACCGCATGCGCTGGAACGGCCGCTCGATGGTCCAGCCAGAGGCGGTCAATCCCTCCAGGAACGCGCCCTGCGAGGCGACTGCGTCGAGCAGGAGCGGCCGGTCCTCGAACCCCGCGATCGCGTGAACCAGAGCCAGCGCTTCGGCGGCATGATCAGCGAACAAGGGACCGATATGGCGCGCGGTTCTGCCGTCGCGGACCAGCGCGATGCATCCGTTTGCTGCGACGATGCGTGACCCCGAGCGCTGTGCAAAGGCGGTCAGTAGAGCGGTCCGGTCGAACCCTGTGGCGCGCCGGTCGCGGGCACAAAGCGCCTCGAGCGTTGCGGCTGATGGCACCGGCGCGGATGCCTGCGCGGATTTCACCAGCTTCAGCCGTCGCAATTGCAGGGTCGGCGTGAACCCGAGCGGCCCGTAGACGGCGGCGCCGTCGGGCGTCGCATCGAGCCAGCTTGTGAGACCGTTCCTGCGCGCCGTTTCCAGGCAGGCATCGACGAGGCGCGTTGCAAGGCCGCGCCGGCGATGTGTTGCCGACACCAGCACCATACTGATCCAGGCGTTGTTGCCGGAATAGGGCAGCAGTGCTGCGGTCGCCACCAGCCGCGCGCCGTCGCGAATGCCGAACACGATGCCGTCGCGCAGAAAGATGCGCCAGTCCTCTTTGGTCTGGTTCCAGTGCGCTTCCGTCGACAGTGCTAGCCCGGCGATCGCGTCCTCGACGCCGAGCTTGATGATGGGCGGGCCGTCAGTAGCGTCCATCGCGCACCTCGTATTTGGTGGGCTTGCCGAGGCTCGGCATGGAGCGGGAGACCCAGTCCGCGGTCCAGGCGATCAACTGCTCGGTGTCGACGACGGGCAGGCCGAACAGCTCGACCGCCTTCGACGTGTCGGTCAGCCATGCCGTCGGCTCTTCCTTGCCTGTCAGCACCGGCGCGCGGCCGAACCTTGCGCCGAATTTTTGCGCGAGATCGCGCACCGCCAAAATCTCGTGGCCACTGACATTGATCGGCGAGGTCGGCGTCGTGCAATGGGCAAGGCAGCGCAGCGCCTGGGAGGACGCATCGCCCTGCCAGATGAAGTTGACGTGGCCCAGGCTGACGTCGATCGGCGTGCCCGTGAGCACTTTCGTGGCGATGTCGTGCAGCAC
Source organism: Bradyrhizobium genosp. SA-3 (assembly GCF_004212635.1). Classification (GTDB taxonomy): domain Bacteria; phylum Pseudomonadota; class Alphaproteobacteria; order Rhizobiales; family Xanthobacteraceae; genus Bradyrhizobium. The sequence continues at coordinate 3,066 of NZ_PSRT01000242.1, forward strand.
GCCATAGCGCATGTCGATGGCGTAATTGAGCCGGAACAGGCGGCCCGGTGTTCCGAACTTGCGCGAAAAATACTCGAACATGCGCTCACGGCCGACGCAGGATTGGGCGTATTCCCCGGGCGGGTTCGGCGCCATGTCCTCGGTCGAGCCTTTGCCGTCGACGGGGACGAACGGATAGATGCAGCCGGTCGAGAATGCCACGATGCGGGAGGAGGGGAAGGCCTGCGCGACCAGGGCCGGCACATGCGCGTTCATCGCCCAGGTCAGTGACAGATCGCCCTCGGCGCCGAATTTGCGGCCGGCCATGAAGATGATGTTGGGCGCCTTCGGCAGCGCTTGAATTGCGCTCTCGTCCATCAGATCGCAATTGATGGTCTCGACGCCGCGCGCATGCAGCCAGTCTTTGACGCTGGCATCGCTGAAGCGCGCGACGCCAATGATGCGGCGATCCGGCACGGCGGCTTTCGCGAGCCCCGCCAGCGTTGGCCCCATTTTGCCGGCGACTCCGAGGATCATGATGTCGCCCTCAACCTTGGCGAGGTCGTCGATCAGCGCCTGCGTCGGCCGGCACAGGAGCTCGTCGAGCGCAGCGATGTCAGGAATGGTCTTCGGCAGCGTCTGACGGGTGAGCAGCATGGATTTGGTCCTTGGTCTTAGTTCTGCCTGGCGTCGCCGACCACGAACATGCGTTCGAGGGTGAGCACCAGGCCGTAGAGAGCGACCCCGAGCAGCGTCAGCAGCACGACCGCCATCACCATCGCCGGCGTATCGAGCGAGGACTGCACCTGGATCATGAGGTAGCCGAGCCCGCGCTCGGAGGCGATGAACTCGCCGACGATGGCGCCGGCGACCGCAAGGATGGCGCCGACCTTCATGCCGGAGAAGATGTAAGGCAGCGATCCCGGCAGCTGGATCTTGCGGAACAGCGTCCAGCGCGAGCCGCGCAGCGATTTGACGAGGTCGAGCAGATCCGGCTCGACCTCGCGCAGGCCGCGCGCGGTGGTGAGCAGGATCGGAAAGAAGCAGATGCTGAAGGCGATCAGGATGTTCGGCACGATGCCGTAGGAGAACCAGACGATGAAGAGCGGGCCGAGCGCGACCTTCGGGATCATGTTCAGTGTCACGAACAGCGGCAGCAGCACGAGGCTGAGCAACGGCGCCCAGCTGAAGATCACCGCGAGCGCGACGCCGACGAAAGCGCCGAGTGCGAAGCCGCCGAGGATCTCGATGGCGGTCACCAGCGTGTTGCCGCCCCAGGCATAGCCTGCGGTTCCCAACGTCTGCACGGTGGCAAGCGGCGAGGGCAGGATGAATTTCGGCACGTGGAAGGCATCGACCGTGACCTGCCAGAGCACGAGCACGGCGAGGTGCACGATCAGGATGATCGCAAAGCTGCGCGAGGCGCGGGCCGCGTCTCCTGTCACCGGTTGCTCCCTGTTGCCGCGGTCACCTGCCGCTGCGATGAGCCTAACCGGCCTTCAGGGAAGTTTCAACCAGTTGGTTGATTATGGCCGGAGCGACTGCAGCACCAGATCGGCGACGTGCCTGCGGCGGGCGCGGCGCTGGGCGCGGCTCGACAGGTCCTTGCCGAAGATCGCCGACAGCGTCGGCGTGTTGGAGAAGAAGAAATAGCTGAGGCCCGCAATCGAGATATAGAGCTGGACGGGATCGATCCCCTTGCGGAACACGCCCGCGCGCACCCCTTCGTTGAGGATGTGGGAGACGCTTCTCACCAGCGGGGAATGCATCGCTTCCAGCCGCCTCGAGCCGCGGACGTGGCGGGCGCCGCCGCGGTTCTCGTCGTTCAGGAGCACGATGAAATCAGGGTTTGCCGCCAGGTGGTCGAATGAGGCTTCGATCAGTCTGCGGATCGCCCTTTCCGGCGGCAGGCCTTCGAGATTGAGCCTGCGCTCTTGCTCGCGGATGTCCTCATAGACCCATTCGAGCACCGCGAGGTAGAGCGCGTCCTTGTCGCCGAAATAGTGATAGACGAGCTGCTTGTTGACGCCGGCACGCTCGGCGATCTCGTCGACGCGGGCCCCCGCAAAGCCGTGCCGGGCGAATTCCAGGCGCGCCGCCGTCAGCAGCTTGTTGCGGGTGGCGACGGGATCGCGGCGCTGCGGCACGGTGTCGCCAGATCGTTTTGCGGGCATTTCCAACCAAACAGTTGACAAGTTGAGGGCGGGCTTGTTGCATTGGTATCCTCACATGGGGAGAGCGACAAGCCGGGGTCGCGGCAATGAGGAGAGGTGCGATGAAGCATTTGCAGGCGGCGGGCTCTGCCCTGGTGTTGGCCCTGATGCTCGGTGTGTCGGCGGCGCCCGCGAGCGCGGGCGAGGCGGTCAATCTGATCCTGAACTGGACGCCGACGGCCGATCACTCGCCGTATTATTACGCCAAGGCGCAAGGCTGGTACGAGAAGGCCGGGATCGATCTGACGATCGAGACCGGCAAGGGCTCCGGTGTCTCCGCCGCCAAGGTCGGCTCCGGCGGTTCGCCGTTCGGCGTCGCCGATCTCGCCACCATGCTGGTGGCCAAGAGCAAGGGCGCCGACGCCGTTGCGGTGATGAGCGTCTACGCCAATACCGGCCAGACCTTCTACTGGCTGAAGAGTTATGGCGTGAACGGGGTGAAGGATTTCGCCGGGCACAAGATCGGCAATCCGCCAGGCGATGCCTCGCGCGTGATGTGGCCGGCCTTCGCCAAGGCCGCAGGCCTTGCGCCCGACTCCGTCGGCTTCGTCAATGTCGGGCCGACCGCGAAGATCGCGGCGCTGAAGAGCCACACCGTCGACATCATCAGCGACTTCTACAACGAGCATGATCTGAAGGTGATCGAGTTCGGGCCCGATCTCGGCTACGTCAACTGGAAGGACATCGGGCTCAATCCCTACGGCAATTCGCTGATCGTCAACGGCGCCTATCTCCAGAAGAATCCGAAGGTGGTCGAGGCGTTCGTGCGCGTCACGCAGAAGGCCTTCGCGGCCTGCGTCGCCGACGTCACGCCGTGCCTGAAAGCACTGCTCGATCAGGTCTCCGGTCTCGACAAGGAGAACCAGGAGCGCCAGTGGGAACGCATCAAGTTCCTGATGACCGACGAGTTCACGACGACGAAGGCGCTCGGCTGGATCGACGGCGAGCGGATGAAGAAAGACTACGAACTGGTGCAGACCTATCTCGGCATGGAGAAGCCGTTCGAGGTGACGACGGCGTTCACGACCAGGATGCTGGATCCGAGCATCAAGATGGATGCGAGCAAGGTGAAGAAGTAGGGAGGGGCCTGCCCCATACTCTCTGTCATCGCCCGCGTAGGCGGGCGATCCAGTATTCCAGAGACGTCTGAATTTGAGCCGAGAAGCTGCGGCGTACT
>NZ_PSRT01000243.1 GCF_004212635.1 Bradyrhizobium genosp. SA-3
GTGGCCAAGCCACCTACGCTGCGGCCAAGTGCGCGGTAGTTGGATTGATGCGCATTCTTGCAGTTGAAGGCGCTGAGCATGGGATTCTCGTGAACACCATTTCGCCAGCCGGGTACACGAGGATGCACCCAGCGGCGGTTGCGGATCCTGCTTGGCTGAAGCAGAGCGAAGCCACAATGCCGGTTGAGGCTGTTGCGCCAGCGATCGTCTGGCTGGCAAGCGATAGTTGTTCGGAGACGAACAGGATCTACAACGTGGAAGCCGGAGTAATCCAGCGTATCGCTATCGTCATGGGACCTGGCTTCAATGATTCACATCTGACACCCGAGAGCATCGCCGAGAACTACGCAAAGGTCGAATCGATCGAGGGCTTCTTCGAGCCGGGTCCGTTCGAGCCCGGTCAGATACCCGCAACGGCGAAGTCTTGAGGAACGAGGTTACGTCATGGCGACGTTCGACTCTGACAGACGGCGTTACGGTATGAACTTCTACGCAAGTCATCAGCGGCCGCTCCAGCAGCGGAGCTACACTGACCGACCTGCTGAAGGTCAGCTAAGGTCAAAGGCTGCCCTCGTTAGGCATCGTTACCTTTGTCGCCTTACCTCTCGGAGGCAGAGATAGCGGGGCTCTGGCTTAAGGTCAGCCACGGGCCAACAGGCGACATTCCCGGCTTGGCCTGATATGAAAGAGGCCGCCAACTGAGGCGGCCTTACAATTGCGAAACCAAGAGGGTGACGCACGCGATCAGCGTCGCCGTACTGAGGGTCACCACGACAAGGGCTTGTTCACTGTGGGCCTTGAGCTCTTCGTCATCCATTGTGCCCAACGCCAGTACCGACCTCTGGTTTCTGTCGGCGCCGAACGTTTTGCGAACTAGGCCCACCTAGGTCAGAGACGCCCGTACCACGGGTTCCAGCTGCGTTATTTTATGAAGTAGACGCTCGTAACCGCTACGGCGATCAGCAATGCGCCACCAAACACAGCAATGGCAAAACAAACGCGTGCCGGGATCGAATATGTATCAAAATGGGGTTCTCTGATCATACTACGGGCTCCCCCTGTGTTGGAGTGCAACCGACAGTCCTGATGAGTGGAGCCAGTGAATTCCCTTTATGGACGGCGTCGAGTCAATTCGGTTCCGCAGTGCCAGACCTGTGTGTTCTTGGCGTAACATTCGCGTTCGCCAAGTGTTCTGTTGGATTTAATTCCTTGATCCGCCTCAAGCTCCGTATAACTACGGAATCCGGACATTGAGGGATTCAACTTAGGACACTGAGGGTCAAATACGGACAGTACCCCGCCGACCATAGGAACAAACCGTGACGCTCGGCACAAATTGAGAACGGCAGTAAGTCCGATATGGGTCATTCGCGTCGGTTGGGCCGGGTGCAGCCGATTTCCGCACCACCCCTACAAGCAGACACGTTGCCGTGCGTCGGCATGTCTCAAACGGGCCAAAAGAGGTCATCGCGGCAGCGTGATAATGAACTCGGTAAACACACCCAGTTCGCTCTCGACATCGAGGGTTCCGCCGTGTTGTTTGACAATGATGTCGTGAGTCATCGACAGACCGAGCCCTGTGCCTTCGCCAGCTGGCTTGGTAGTGAAGAAGGGATTGAACATCTTGTCCTTCACCTCGACCGGAATGCCGGTGCCGTTGTCGCGGATGCGGATTTCGACCTTGTTGCCAAGGTTCTTCGTGGCCGCACTCAGCACAGGTTCAAAGGTCTCGTCTCCCGCTTCGGACTTGCGCCTGGTGGCAACATAGAAGCCGTTGGAGATCACGTTGAGCAGCGCGCGCGTGATCTCCTGCGGGTACACCTCGATTTCCCCCGCGTCGGGGTCGAGGTCCTGCTTGAGCGTGATGTTGAAGTCGGACTTCTCTGCGCGCGCGCCATGGTAGGCTAGATTAAGACTCTCCTGGACCAGGGCATTGATGTCGGCGAGGCGGCGCTCGCCCGGTCCCTCGCGTGAGTGCAGCAGCATGTTCTTGACGATGGAATCGGCCCGCTTGCCGTGCTGCACGACCTTTTCGAGGTTGCTCTTCAAAAGCGCCGTCAGCTCATCGACTTCGGTGCGGATCTTGTCGACGAGTTCGGCGGGCTTGAGGGCCTCGTTCAACTCCTCGGTCAACTCCGCTGAAAGGGCTGCGAAATTATTGACGAAGTTGAGCGGGTTCTTGATCTCGTGCGCAATGCCCGCGGTGAGTTGGCCGAGCGAGGCAAGCTTTTCGGTCTGCACCAGGCGGTCCTGTGCGGTGCGGAGGTCGTCGAGGGATTGCGAGAGATCGTCGGTTCGCTGCCGCAGCTCCTTGAGCAGTCGTGTGTTTTCGATGGCGATCACCGCTTGTGCCGCAAAATTTTCCAGCAACTCGACCTGCTTGTCGCTGAACTCTTGCACTTCCTTGCGGTAGACAGCAAAGCCACCGACAAGCTCGCTCTCCTTGAGCATCGGCACAATCAGAACGGTGCGGGCTGCGGCGACCTTGTAGATCAGATCGTCGGGATGCTCTGTGGCGATATCGGCAATGTGAACCAGCGCCTTGGTCTCGACGAGGCGCCCCAGCGAAGGCGCCCCATCAAACGGCGCGATGAAGTGTGGCGGCGTTTCCTGGTCGGGCGCGTACAATTGCGGCACGTTTTGCGCGGCCATTCGCGCCACCCGCCGCAACCTGTCGCCTTCGTATAGGAGCAGCGTCCCAAAACTGGCACGGCAGATGCGCACGGCATTTTCCAGCATGGCCTCGAACACCGGCCCAAGTCCGCCAGGCGAACTGGATATGACTTGTAGCACTTCCGACGTCGCGGTTTGCCGCTCCAGCGCTTCCCTCGTTTCATTGAACAATCGCGCGTTCTCGATCGCAATCACCGCCTGGTCGGCGAAGGACTGTAGCAAGGCAATCTGCTTCTCATTAAATGGCTGCACTTCGGTGCGGCGAAGCAGAATCGCGCCAATGCTCTCCTTTTCGCACAGCAACGGAACAGCCAGAATGCTGTGAATAACCCCGGTATCGGTATGCTGGGTCAATTTCCGACCATCTGGAAATTCGGCGCCTTCGTCTGAGAGGAGGTCGCGCACGTGCACCGGCGTCTGATCGAGGAACGCACGCCCCGAGACCCAGCCGCGATTGATCGGCCACTTTCCTACATCTATCGATATCGGGCCATGATGTGCGCTGAAGCGCAGTTCGTCGCCGTCCTTCAAGAGTACGGCAGCATCATCGGCCTCACAAAGTTGGCACGCACTTGCGACGATTGCTTCGAGAACTGGTTCGACGTTAGTCGGTGAGGACGCTATGACCCTTAAGATATTGCTGCTGCCGGTCTGGTAGGTGAGGGCTTCGGAGAGATCGCGGGTCTTGGCCTGCACCTCGTTGATCAGCCGTGCGTTTTCGATGGCGATCACGGCCTGGTCGGCGAAGGTCTGTAGCAATTGCACGTGATGGTCGGCGAATGAGCCGGTCTCGACTCGCGTCACGGTGATCAAGCCGATAGGCACCCCATTGCTCATCAACGGCGTCAACAACATGCTGCGAAAGCCGCGCAATCGCGCCAAATCCCTGGCCAGTATGTTTGGCGAGGATTCGGTATCGACAATCTGCATTGGTTTGCCATCACGCAGCAACTCGAAGGGCGGCGAAGACGTTGTGAGATGCCGCGGGAACGAAGCTCGCAATGCTTCGTCAGCGACCGGATTGGTCGGCGTGAACGCCTCCAGGTGTTGCATGCCGTCGATATAGCGAAACACTGCCGTAGAGAAACCGCCAATCAGCCTGTTGGCGCTGATCGCAATCGCCTCGAATACCGGCTGCACATCGTCAGGCGAACTTGCGATGACCTTCAATATTTGGGCCGTCGCCGCCTGCTGCTCGCGGGCCTCCTTCAGGTCTTTGCTCGGACCGGCGACCGAACGACGCTTCGCTCGGCTGGCCGCTGGCGCAATGCGGCGCTTGCTCTGGGTGGTCTTGCGGCCCTTGCGGGTCTTCGCCTGGCTCGTCTTGCCGCCCGTTCTTGATGGCCGCGCCATATCCGCCCCCAAAGGGTCAAGAAGGGTATCTTATCGGTCCAAACCATCATTCAGGAAGGGCCGGGATAGCCTGAATCGCATGTCACCGGGCCGGGCTGATGTCCGAGAAGGGTCACAAGGCGACGTCCCGCGGGTGGGGGCTGCGTGTCCGCTCGCCCCTCGAAAGCCGACATGCAGGATTCATAAGCACGCGCCCTAGTCGATCGCGGAGGTGCGCAAGCGCCGTCTTGCGGACGATGCTTCGCATCGCCGCGAGAACCATGAAGGCCCCGCTGCTGGATCTCGGCCTTCATCCTTCGAGACGCGCGCAAGAGCGCGCTCCTCAGGATGAGGGTTTGGCATCAACTATCTCGCAAACGATCGCGACGGCGGCAGGTGCAGCGCCCAGGCATCTACCTTGTCGCTGGCGCGGGGATAGATTTCCGTCACGATCGGATCATGGCCGGGAATGAATCGATCAGGGTGACCGGCGAGGCGCTCGATGGTCTCCCAGCCTTGCGCCATGTCGCCGACATTGTAGACGATCGGGAACGGGCTCTTGCGCTGGAGATTGGCGTAGTAATGCGCGGCATCGGACGCCAGCACCACCGGTCCGCGCGCGGTCTCGACCTTGACCACCTGCAAGCCGTCGGAATGGCCGCCGACGCGATGCACGGTCACGCCGGGCGCGACTTCGCCATCGCCGGAATAGAAGGTGACGCGCTCGCCATAGACGTGACGCACCATCAGCGTGACGTGCTCGACCGAGAACGGATGGCGCAAGAGGCCGTTGCACATGCAGCGGCCGGTCGCGTAAGCCATCTCGCGCTCCTGGAGATGGAAGCGCGCATGTGGGAAGCGATCGAGATTGCCGGCGTGGTCGTAATGCAGATGCGTCACGATGACGTCGCGAATCGCGGCCGCGGCGACGCCGAAGCGCTCCAGCGCGTCGACCGGATTGAGCGTCAGCTTGCGCGCCCGCGCGCTCGCCTCCTCGGCGTTGAAGCCGGTATCGACCAGGATGTCGCGACCGTGCCCTCGGATCAGCCAGACGAAATAGTCGAGGTCCTGCGCCGCGCTGTCATGCGGGTCGGGCGCGAGGAAGTTCATGTGGGGGGTGCGCGGCGACATTGTCGCATAGCGCAGTGCGTAGATCTCGTAGACGTTTCCCATGACGCTGCTCTTTGTTTTGCTTTTTTCTGAGTGGACCTGCAGAGACGAGCCGGCGGACCAAGCCATTGTCCGCCGCAAAGGTCAAACACCTGAGATTGCGGCGACCGCTGTCCTCCAATGTGAGACCAATCACATTTTGGTCGCCCTGGCTGCCCTAACGTCCCGCGGACAGGATCGAGCCAGATCGCATCGAGTGCAACCATGACAGCCTCTTTATTCCCCTCGCAGCACGGCCATGCCTTGCGGTCGATCGTCGCGATAAAGTCGAATCTCCAAGCGGTTGACGCCCCCCATCCCGGGTCTGATAATGCATGGAGCGAAAGTTAAGGTCGCCGCGGCGCAAGCTGGGAACGGTGCCTTTTTGGCTGGACCGCGCTGATTATGAAAATTCGCTTCCTTTTTCTGCTGCCTTTGCTCATCTCGCTTGTTCCGACTGCGCCGTCGCTTGCGGCTGGCGACCGCTTTGCGCTGGTGATCGGCAACGCCAAATATCCGGATGCGGATGCCCCGCTGAAGGAACCGATCAATGATGCGCGTGACGTCGCCGACGAGCTCAAGCGCGACGGCTTTTCCGTCGAGGTCGGCGAGAACCTGACCGGCGACGGCATGCGCCGCGCCTTCGACAAGCTCTACGGCAAGATCAAGCCGGGTTCAGTGGCGCTGGTGTTCTTCAGCGGTTTCGGCATCCAGTCCGCGCGTCAGAGCTACATGCTGCCGGTCGATGCGCAGATCTGGACCGAATCCGACGTGCGCCGCGACGGTTTCAGCCTGGAGACCGTGCTCGGCGAGCTCAACACCCGCGGCGCCGGCGTCAAGATCGCGCTGGTCGATGCCTCCAGGCGCAACCCGTTCGAGCGCCGGTTCCGCAGCTTCTCGGCCGGCCTGACCCCGGTCATCGCGCCGAATGGCACGCTGGTGATGTATTCGGCGGCGCTGGCCTCGGTGGTCTCGGACGCCGGCGGCGAGCACAGCCTGTTCGTCCAGGAACTGCTGAAGGAAATCCGCGTCCCTGACCTGATGGCCGAGGAGACGCTGAACCGCACCAAGATGGGCGTCACCCGCGCCTCGCGTGGCGAGCAGGTGCCGTGGATATCCTCTTCATTGGCCGAAGATTTCTCATTCATTCCAGGGGCCGGCGGATCGCGCCCGTCAACGACGCCGCCACCCGCGCCGCCGGCCGTGGTCGCCAACAACCCGCCGCCGGCA
>NZ_PSRT01000244.1 GCF_004212635.1 Bradyrhizobium genosp. SA-3
GGCGGCACCGAGACGCTGACGGCGCAGCTCTGCGACGCCGCCTGGGCGCTATTCCAGGAGAGCGAGAAAGCCGGCGGCGCCTTCGCAGCGCTTCAGCAGGGTCTGTTCCAGGGCAAGGTCGCGGCGACGCGAAAAGCGCGTGACGCCAACATCGCAAAGCGCCGCGACGTGCTGACAGGCGCCAGCGAGTTTCCAAATCTGCACGAGAGCGAGACGGTCGTGCTGAGGGCGACGCCTGTCGCGCTTCCGGCTTACGGTGAGCAAAAATACAAATTCGAGGCGCTACCGCCGATCCGGCTGGCGGAACCGTTCGAGGCGCTGCGCGACAAGTCGGATGCCGCGTTGAAGGCGCGTGGCGCGCGGCCAAAAGTGTTCTTGGTCAATCTCGGCACGCCCGCCGATTTCACGGCACGGGCGACCTTTGCCAAGAGCTTCTTCGAAGCCGGCGGCATCCAGGCCGTCGACAGCGAGGGTTTTGCCGATCCGGCCAAGCTCGCGGCCGCCCTCAAGGCCTCCGGCGCCGAACTCGCCTGCCTTTGTTCCAGCGACAAGGTCTATGCGGAACACGCCGAAGCCGCGGCACGGGCCCTGCAAACGGCAGGCGCGCGGCATATCTATCTGGCAGGCTGCCCGACTGATGCCGAGGCGGCGCTGCGCGCGGCCGGCGTCAGCGGTTTCGTCTTCGCCGGCGGCAATGCGCTTGCGACGCTGCAAGACGCCTATCGACGGATGGAACAGGCATGACCGAAACCAGCAAACCCGTTCTCACCGGCGGCTGCCAATGCGGCGCCGTGCGCTTTGGAGTCATGACGGCGCCGACGAGGATCTCGATCTGCCACTGCCGGATGTGCCAGAAGGCTGCCGGCGCGCCATTCGCTTCCTTCGCCGACATCAACAAGATGGACTTTGCCTGGACCAAGGGGCAGCCGTCGTTCTTCCGCTCCTCCTCGATCGCCGAGCGCGGCTTTTGCGCCGCCTGCGGCACGCCGCTGAGCTTTGGCCGCATCGACGGTGACCGGATCGAGATCATGACCGGTACCTTCGACCACCCCGACCGCGTCATCCCGACGCGGCAGTTCGGCACCGAGTCCCGCCTCGGCTGGGTGGTCGGCATCGCCAACCTGCCGAGCCAGACCACGCAACAGAATTACGGACCGGAGAAGATGGCGACCATCGTCAGCCATCAGCATCCGGATCATGATTGAGCGTCTATCATATGGTTGAGACCATGAGCCGCATTCCCAATTTCGCAGACGTCGCCTTCGCGCGCACAACCACCGCCGCGCCCGCCGGCAGCGCCGAGCCGTGGCTGACGCCCGAGGGCATTCTAGTGAAGCCCGCTTATGGCGAGGCAGATGTCGCCGGGCTCGATTTCCTCGAGACTTATCCCGGCATCGCGCCCTATCTGCGTGGTCCCTACCCGACCATGTATGTCAACCAGCCCTGGACCGTCAGGCAATATGCCGGCTTCTCCACGGCGGAGGATTCCAACGCATTCTACCGTCGCAACCTCGCGGCAGGGCAAAAGGGCCTCTCGGTCGCCTTCGACCTCGCCACCCATCGCGGGTATGACAGCGATCATCCGCGCGTCGGCGGCGATGTCGGCATGGCCGGCGTTGCCATCGACTCCATCTACGACATGCGCACGCTGTTCGCGGGGATTCCGCTCGACCAGATGAGCGTGTCCATGACCATGAACGGCGCGGTGCTGCCGATCCTGGCGCTCTATGTCGCGGCCGCCGAGGAACAGGGCGTGCCACCGGAGAAACTCTCAGGGACGATTCAGAACGACATTCTGAAAGAGTTCATGGTGCGCAACACCTACATCTATCCGCCCGCGCCTTCGATGCGGATCATCTCGGACATCTTCGCCTACACCTCGCAGAAGATGCCGAAGTACAACTCTATTTCCATCTCCGGCTATCACATGCAGGAGGCCGGCGCCACACAGGACCTCGAGCTCGCCTATACGCTCGCCGACGGCGTCGAATATCTGCGCGCCGGTCTTGCCGCCGGCCTCGACGTCGACCGCTTCGCGCCGCGCCTGTCGTTCTTCTGGGCGATCGGCATGAACTTCTTCATGGAAGTCGCCAAGCTGCGCGCTGCGCGCCTGCTCTGGGCGAAGCTGCTGAAACCGTTCAATCCGAAAGATCCGCGCTCGCTATCGCTGCGCACGCATAGCCAGACCTCGGGCTGGTCACTGACGGCGCAGGACGTCTTCAACAACGTGATGCGCACGACGGTGGAGGCCATGGCGGCCACCCAAGGCCACACCCAGTCGCTGCACACCAATGCGCTCGACGAGGCCTTGGCGCTGCCGACCGATTTCTCGGCGCGCATCGCCCGCAACACCCAGCTGTTCCTGCAGCAGGAGAGCGGCACCACCCGCATCATCGATCCCTGGGGCGGTTCGTATTATGTCGAGCGGCTGACGCGCGACCTCGCGGCCAAGGCCTGGAGCCACATCCAGGAGGTCGAGGAGCTCGGCGGCATGGCCAAGGCCATCGAGGCCGGCGTGCCGAAACTGCGCATCGAGGAGGCCTCGGCCAAGACGCAGGCCCGTATCGATGCCGGCAAGCAGGCCGTGATCGGCGTCAACAAATACAAGCCGACCGACGAAGCTCCCATCGACATCCTCAAGGTCGACAACACCAATGTTCGCCGCTTGCAGATCGACAAGCTGACGCGGCTGAAATCCGAGCGCAATCAGAAGGACGTCGATGCCGCGCTCGCCGCGCTGACGCGCTCGGCCGGCGAAGGCAACGGCAATCTGCTTGCGCTCGCCATCGACGCGGCGCGGGCCAAGGCGACCGTCGGCGAGATTTCGGAGGCGATGGAGAAGGTGTTCGGCCGACACCGCGCCGAGATCAAGTCCATCACCGGCGTCTACAAGCGGGAGGCGTCCAGCATGGGCAGTCAGGTCGAGAAGGTTCAGGCGCTGATCGACGCCTTCGAGGAGGCGGAGGGCCGCCGCCCGCGCATCCTCGTCGCCAAGATCGGCCAGGACGGCCACGACCGCGGCCAGAAGGTGATTGCGTCAGCCTTCGCCGACATCGGCTTCGACGTCGACATCGGGCCGCTGTTCGCCACGGCGGATGAAGCCGCGCGGCAAGCGGTCGAGAACGACGTGCATATCCTCGGCGTCTCCTCACTCGCCGCCGCCCATCTTACCGCCGTGCCCGAGCTGAAGGCGGCGCTGAAGAAGCAGGGCCGCGACGACATCATGATCATCGTCGGCGGCGTGGTGCCGCCGCAGGATTACGACGCGCTCTATGCCGCCGGCGCCGAAGCCATCTTCCCGCCCGGCACCGTGATCGCGGACGCAGCCGAGGAGCTGATCCGCAAGCTGAACGCCCGGCTCGGGCATAGCGAGGCGGCGGAGTAGATGATAGACTGGCCGTGTGACCGGCCAGGTTGTGTCCATGACACGTGACGAAATCATCGCTGCGATACGTAAGAATGCGGATGCCATCAAAGGCAAGGGCGTATCGAAGCTTGCCATCTTCGGCTCGCGCGCCCGCGACGACTATCGCCCTGACAGCGACATCGATGTCCTCGTCGAGATCAGGCCGGATACCTCTTTTTCACTACTCAACCTGATCGACGTCGAACACATCATCGAAGATGCGACCGGCTTGCAGGCACAGGCAACTGTTCGCCGTTCCATCTCCCCCCGGTTTGCGCCGCACAGCGCAGACGACATTGTCGAAATATTCTGACGCTCACGCAGGAGCACTGTCCTTGAAATTCATGACCAGCTTGAGCGTCGCCCTGGCGCTGAGCGCAACGTGCGTGTTTTCCACCCTCGCAGCCGACCCCAAGCCCGACGCCGTCATCAAGACCAAGAGCATCGAGGCGCGAATCTTCCTCGACGACAAGATCAAGGCCGATACGGCGCTGGCAGCCGATTGCCTGGCCGAGGGCAAGAAATGGCTCGACAAGAACGCGGCCGAAGCCGCTGCCTCGCGCAAGGAGGATCCGCAGTTCTTCAAGGACGGCGGCTGGGATTTTGAGCGCAGATACATGATCCGCTCGGTGATTGCCGATCGCTACGTCAGCGTCCTGCGCAACGACTACATGGACACGCACGGTGCCCATCCGAACTCGGACGTAAACACGATCCTGTGGGACAAGACCGAGAACAAGCGCATCTCGATCCGCCCGTTCTTCGCCGAGACCGCCGACAACGGGGCGACCATGAAGGCGATGGTGAAGGCCGTGCTCGTCTCGCTGAAAGCCGAAAAGAAGAAGCGCGACACCAGCGAGACCGCGACCGACGAGTGGTTCAAGGGCGTCGCGCCGAGCCTGCTCAGGATCGGCGCAGTGACGCTCGCGCCCTCGACCGAAGCGGGCAAGAGCTCCGGCCTCACTTTCCATTACCCGCCCTATGCGGTCGGCCCCTACGCCGAGGGCGAATATGTCGCGTTCGTGCCGTGGGAAACGCTGAAACCCTATCTCACGGTGGAAGGCACACGCATCTTCGGCGGCGCACGGCCGAAGGGCGACGCGGACGCGCAGTAAGCGGTCGCTAACTGGAGCGCGGACGGGCCCGAGCCAAGGTTCGCGCAAGCGAATCCGTCCAATCGGGGATCCAGGAGCCAAACAGGGCTTGCCAGCGATCGGCATCCGCAGGCTCCGTATCGAGGGCGACCGACCATTCGATGAGAGTGCGGTCGCCTTCGATGATCGGGCGCAGATGCATGGTGCCCTGGTAGCGCGTCGGCGCTGGCGCTTGGCTCTCCCCTTTGCTCCCGTCATCTTGCGGATATGGCAGCGCTTCGAGACCGGCATAGGTCAGGGTGTGCTGCCGGTCCGACTGATCGACCAAGCGCTGGCGGATCCAGTTTCCGAGGTAGCAGAAGCGCCTGATGGCGCCGACTTCGTCGCCGCGCTTGTCGTCTTCGATCACGCTCTCGCTCACCCCGTCGATGTAAGCGGGATAGTTGTTGAAATCGCGGATCAGCGACCAGACTTCGTCCAGCGGGTGGTCCAGCACGGCGCTGTAATAGGCTTGGGTCATGGCTTGCCTTTGGCTTGCGTTACGCGCTGAGGTTGGCGACTTGCGCAGGCAAAACCCACCCGATTTCCGACTGCCCTTTCCGATGGGCCTCCAGCTTTCACACAACACTGCGATCTCATTGGTAGCGCTACCTTGCAGCGGCGCCGCAAAGCCGACTAGAATGCCGCCGTTGACAAGAGCGCCCGACGTCACGGGCGCCGCTGGGAGGCATTCAATGTCCAAGATTTCGCGCCGCACCTTTGCGGCTTCATCCGCCGCCGTTGCGGCATCCGCCGCTTTCGGCTTCAAGCCCGCACGCGCGCAAACCTATCCGGCGCGGCCGGTCACCGTGATCGTGCCCTGGGGCGCTGGCGGTGGCACCGACGCGACCGCACGCATCGTCGCGGCGCTGCTCGAGAAGGATCTCGGCCAGCCCTTCAACGTGGTCAACCGCACCGGCGGCTCCGGCGTCGTCGGCCATAGCGCGATCGCAACCGCACAGCCCGACGGCTACACCATCGGGATGCTGACGGTCGAAATCTCGATGATGCACTGGCAGGGCCTCACCGACCTGACGCCAAAGAGCTACACGCCGCTGGCGCTGATGAACGAGGATCCGCCCGGCATTCAGGTCTCCTCCTCCTCGCCGTACAAGACGGTCAAGGAGCTCGCCGAGGCGATCAAGGCGGCGCCCCCGGGCAAATTCAAGGCTTCGGGTACCGGCCAGGGCGGCATCTGGCATCTGGCGCTGGTCGGCTGGATGCAGGCGATGGGCCTGCCCGCCAACCAGGTCGCCTGGGTGCCCTCCAACGGCGCGGCGCCCGCTATGCAGGATCTCGCCGCCGGCGGCCTCGACCTCACCACCTGCTCGGTGCCGGAAGCGCGCGCCATTATCGAGGCCGGCAAGGCCAGGAGCCTCGCCATCATGGCACCGGCGCGCAACCCGATCTTCAAGGACGTGCCGACGCTGAAGGAGGCGATGGGCATCGATTACGCGACCGGCGCCTGGCGCGGCATCGGCGCACCCAAGAACCTGCCGCCGGAGATCGCAACGAAGCTCACCGCGGCGCTGAAGAAGGTCTACGACTCCGCCGAGTTCAAGGACTTCATGAGCAATCGCGGCTTCGGCACCGTGTGGGGCGATGCCGCCCATTTCGCCGGCTTCATGGACAAGGGCGACGCCCAGATGGGCGAAGCGATGAAGGCGGCCGGCCTGAGCAAGGCGTGACCTGGTACTGCGACGCTCTGATCGCCTCTCCCTGCCTGCGGGGAGAGGCTGGAATTCGCGCAAAGCGCGGATTCCGGGTGAGGGGGACTCTCCACGAATCCAACTCTCACCGACCTCGCGGAGAG
>NZ_PSRT01000245.1 GCF_004212635.1 Bradyrhizobium genosp. SA-3
ACTCGTCAGAGGATGACGATATATGATTGATCAACAGTTGGCTCGCTTGCGTACCCATCGCAGTAATATTCAGCGCTATCGCAACTTATTGAAGACCAACCTGACAGAGTCTGAACGCCAGTTTGTCCAAAGGCGCTTGACCGAAGAGCAATCTAATCTGGAGCGATTGGCCATCTCCCTCCCCAGTGACCTTCGCGGATCATAAGGCGGTCGCGTTGCGCGACGTGCTCGACATTCGGCCCGCTACCGTTGGTGTAGAGTGCAGCACCCGCAAACGCGGCAGCAAGAACGAGGGCCAACCAACCTGCTCCTAAAGCATTCCAAACATCATTAGGAATCCGCGGCTGCGTTTTTGGCTGCTGATTCTGAAAAATCCAGTTTGAGGTTGGTTACGCTTGCTTGTTCGCCGGCACCTCAGTCCGACAGCATTTGTATTCGAGCTGCTCGTTCGCGTCCGGCCGCCCTGCGGGAGTAAGATCCAGAAGGGTCCACATCGGCTCCACCGTGCCGACATGCCGTGGATCCTGTTTCGGCTCGGCCGGCATGAACAAGAGTTCGGAGGCCCAGCTCAACCTGATGACCCCATCGGGGCCTTTGTGGAACACGGTGAGGATGGGCATCTGCTGCCCCTCTTCATCCTCGCCATGATAGTCCCGCTTGAAGCTGTTGTTGGCGGCTGAAAGCAGTTTCAAATTGCGCCAGCCGCGATGCGCGGCGAAGGCCGCAACCCGCTCGATCGGCGCCTTGGCGACGGCTGCGATGTTCGCTCCCAATCCCTCGACGTGTGGTACCGCTCCCTCCCAGTTGTCGAGCAAAGCGGTGCAGGATGGGCACGGCCCTTCCTCCAGCGGCAGCTGCGCTATCGGCCCAACGCTTGGCCCCGACGCTGATCGCTTCGGTGCCGAGGGAACATGTAATGGTAGATGAGCAGCGTATCGGTGCCCGGCCGGAACAGTTCCGACAGCCGCACCTTCGCTGGCGCCCCGTTACCATCAATATGATCGAACTCATAGTCCTCGGGAGCCGGCCCTCCCGGGGGAAGTGCCCGGATCTCCGCGGCCACAGCCTCCATTTCGCGCCTCAGCGCTGCCTCGCGCTCCAGTAGCTTGTTGCGAGCGGCGCGATACTGTGGACTTTCATTGGGAAAGGTCACGCCCATGGATAACTCCATCAACGCGCGTTAGTTGGATTTGTAGCACGTTTCCAGAATTTCAAGTCCCGCCCGCGTCAGGCGGCACGACACCTAATGTCGGCTTTTGGTCATTTGCACCCGAGCTGTCGCCCGACGTCCGGTTTGCCTGTAAGGGCGGAGATGGCGTCCGCAGGCCAAGATTCGGCCACCGGGCCAGGATGCGGTCCTGATCGGATGCATCGTCTACCGCCAGGCATCGCTGCGCGACAACGGTGAGCCCGCGGTCGCATCGCGATCAGATCCTGATCATTCTTGCAAGTCTTCGTGAACTTCATGACAGCGCCGAGACTTCGGCGTAGTCTGCCGCCGCTCTCACGTGACGGACAGGACTATGTCGGCGCGGTCAAAAACCGCTACGCACCGAGGAGCTCCCGAAATGCAGCTCATCGTCAACGGCAAGATGCATCAGGTCGACGTCGAAGACGAGATGCCTCTGCTATGGGTCTTGCGCGACGTACTCGGGATCACCGGCCCCAAATATGGCTGCGGTGTCGCGATGTGCGGCGCCTGCACGGTGCATATCGGCGGTGAGGCGGTGCGATCCTGCTCGCTGCCAGCCGCGGACGTCAAAGGCGACATCACCACGATCGAGGGATTGGGCACGCCAGAGGCGATGCATGTCGTGCAGAAGGTCTGGATAATGCACCAGGTCGCGCAATGCGGCTATTGCCAGTCCGGCCAGATCATGTCGGCCGC
Source organism: Bradyrhizobium genosp. SA-3 (assembly GCF_004212635.1). GTDB lineage: Bacteria > Pseudomonadota > Alphaproteobacteria > Rhizobiales > Xanthobacteraceae > Bradyrhizobium. The sequence continues at coordinate 1,889 of NZ_PSRT01000245.1, forward strand.
TGCATTGTTGGGAGCCAACCCCAACCCGAGCGACGACGACATCGACCAGGCGATGTCAGGCAATCTGTGCCGCTGTGGCACCTATCCGCGGATCCGCGCCGCGATCAAGACCGCGGCGCGCGAGCTCAAGGGACGCGCGACATGAGCAGGCTCGGCACGATCGCGCGACGTACATTCCTGATCGGCTCTGCGGCGATCGCAGGCGGCGTCGCGTTCGGTGTGTATGCGTACAATCGCGAGCCGGATAATCCGCTTTTGAGGCAGCTTGGTGATGGGCAGGTCGCGCTCACGCCCTACGTGCGCATTGACCAGACCGGGGTGACCATCATCACGCCGCGCGCGGATGTCGGCCAGGGCGTCGCGTCGGTGCTCGCGGCGCTGGTTGCGGAAGAGCTTGATGTCGCCTGGAACGACATTAGAATCGATTTTGGACCGCCGAGCGCCGCTTACTACAACGGCGCGGTGACGGCGGAAGGCCTGCCATTTGCCGCGACCAATAACGGTCTAATTGCTCGCCAAGCGCGCGTCGTGGGCGCTGCCGTGAGCAAGTTCTTGAGCCTGCAGATCACCGGCGGATCGTCGACCGTCCCCGACGCCTACGAGAAGATGCGTGTCGCTGGCGCGACCGCGAGGGACGTCTTGCTGCAGGCCGCCGCAAAGCGGACCGGCATCGCCAAGGAGGAACTGAAAACCAGCGACGGCAGCGTGATCACGCCACGCGGCGAAACGCTCAGCTACGCATCCCTGGCCGCGGACGCCGCCCGGATTGATCCGCCGAATAATGTCCGACTCAAGCCGGAAGCGGAGTGGCGCTATCTCGGCAAGGCGATGCAGCGCATCGACATCGTCGCGAAATCAACGGGGACGGCCACATTTGGCATCGACATCAAGATGCCCGGCATGATCTACGCCACAGCACGCACCAATCCGAGGATCGGCGGCGGCATCAAGGATTTTGATGCCAGTGCAGCCGAGAAGTCGAGAGGCGTCATCATGATCGTGCCGATCACCGGCGGAGTCGGCGTGATCGCTGACAACACCTGGCGCGCCTTCAAGGCAGCGAGCCTGATCAAATGCGATTGGGGACCATCGCCTTACCCATCATCCAGCGCGGCCATGTTCCAGACGGTCGCTGCGTCCTTCACGACGGAACGCCAGGACAGCCGGCTCAAGGACGACGGCGATGTGGCGGCGGCGCTGCAGGGTGCTGGCGTGCTCGAGGCCGAGTACAAAGTGCCATATCTCGCGCACGCGCCGCTCGAGCCGATGAATGCCGTGGTCCAGTTGAAGGACGGTCGGCTCGACATCTGGACAGGAACGCAGATCCCGCTCTTCGTGGTTGCAATGGCGGCTGACGTCACGGGACTCCGCGCCGAGAACATCCACCTGCATTCCCAGTTTTCCGGCGGCAGTTTTGGCCGGCGCCTCGAACACGATTATGTCCGTCAGGCGGTCGAATTGGCGAAGGCGCATCCGGGACGCCCGATCAAGATGACCTGGGCGCGCGAGGAGGACATGAGTCACGACTTCCCGCGTCCCCTCGGCATGGCGCGCATGCGCGGTGCGGTCAAGGACGGCAAGGTCGAGGCCTATGATCTCAAGATCGCTTGTCCTTCGGTGACTGCCTCGTGGTTTGGCCGGCTGGGCATCCCGACCTTCGGCCCGGACACCGCCATCGTCGCGGGTGCCTGGGATCAGCCGTTCCGGATTCCGCACTATCGCGTCACCGGCTATCGCGTGCCGGAATTGGTGCCGGTCAGCTCATGGCGCTCGGTCGGCGCGTCCGGCAACGGCTTTCTGCACGCCTGCTTCCTGGACGAGTTGATCCGCGCGGCGGGCGCCGATCCCCTGAAAGAGCTTATCCGGCTCTGCTGGCACGAGCCGTCGCGCAAGGTGCTGGAGACGGTGGGCGAGATGTCAAAATGGAGCAGCGATCCCGGCAAGGACCGCGGGCGCGGCATCGCGTACACGCTGTCGTTCGGCGTGCCCGTTGCGGAAGTCGTGGAAGTCAGCAACACGTCGCGCGGCATCAAGATCGACAAGGTGTTCGTCGCGGCCGACGTCGGCAAAGTGCTCGACCCCGAGAATTTCGAGAATCAGGTTCAGGGCGGCGTCATCTGGGGACTCGGCCACGCCATCAATTGCGAATTGACCTACAAGGACGGCGTGCCCGAGCAGACGAATTTCAATGCCTACGAAGGCTTGCGCCTCAACCAGGCGCCGGTCATCGAGGTACGCGCGAGCGACAATGGCAGCGCCATCCGCGGCATCGGCGAGCCTCCAGTTCCACCCGCTGCGCCCGCGCTCGCCAACGCCATCTTCGCCGCTACGGGCAAACGCATCCGCGAGTTGCCGCTGAACAAGCACATCGATTTCGTGTAGGCGCCCGCGACTTTTTCAAGGAAGAGACCGTCATCAAGCGCGCTGAGATCGCGGGCAAGGTAGTGCCTTGCGCTTCGCGCTTCAACAACGCCACGGGTGAAGCGAAGGCTCGCGAAAGAGATGTTGCCGCAAATGAAGGAGCAGAATCGCTTGGGATCAAACCGGAAGTCGTGACCTTGCCCACTATGCGTCCGTTGTACTCTCGAAAGCGGCCGTCGGCGGCTCCAGCAACCAAGTCACCTCCGGGGCAGGAGCCGACGAGGAGGCCGTTATTGGTGCTTTCAGCTACTTTAAAGCTGAGACAACATAAGTGACCGTCGTATCCTGGATCGCCGGCAATCCGGTTGATCGACGCGCATCCTCGATTGGGATCGAACGTAATTTGCAGGACCTCCGAGAGCCTCATTTCGCCGCGCCCCCCAGCATTTCCCAAAGACACGCATTCCTTGCGCTATATGCCGGTTAAGCTGAGCGTCCTCGCCCTGCCAACTGGTTCGCGTAGCGCAGGAAGAGCCTTGGAGACGGCTACCATCGCAGTCGCAAGGAATCGGGCACACATGAGTGAGCACAAAGAGGCCGTAGTCGTCGGAGCGCTCGGAGTGATCGGACGCTACATCGTCGAGCGGCTGCTCAGGCAGGACGACTGGTCCGTCATCGGTCTGTCGCGTCGTGCGGTCGACGCCGTGCCGCGCTACCGCCACATCAGTGTCGATCTACTGGACCGTGAGGACGTGGAGGTGAAGCTCGCCGGCCTAACAGAAGCCACGCACGTCTTCTACGCGTCGTTTCAGCCTGCGGCGGGCGCCGCCGCGGGCTATGCGTCGAACGTCGCTCCAAACCGCGACATGCTAATCAACGCCGTGACCGCGATCGACAACGCGTCGTCCGCGCTGCGCCGCGTGGTGCTCGTCACCGGCACAAAATATTATGGTTCACACCTCGGGCCATTCAAAACACCGGCACGAGAGAGTGACCCGCGCCACATGGGGCCCAACTATTATTTCGAGCAGATCGATTGGCTCGCCGCCTTCCAGTGCGGGAAGCGCTGGGACTGGGTGGAGCTACGGCCGCAGACCTTGTGCGGCTTTGCGCCGGGCACGCCGATGAGTCTGGCCGGCGATCGCGGTCTACGCCGCGATCAGCAAGGAGCTTGGGTTGCCGCTTCGTTCCCGGGAAAGCCTGGCGCCTATACATCAATCTACCAGGTCACCGAGTCTGCGCACTTCGCCAACGCGGCGCTCTGGGCGGCGAGCACGCCTCGCTGCGGGCTCGAAGCTTTCAACATCACCAATGGTGACTATTTCCGCTGGAAGAATCTGTGGCCGAAGCTCGCGGCCGCGTTCGATATGCTAGCTGGCGACGTGCAGACGATAAGCCTTACCGCACACATGGTAGACAACGCACCACTCTGGCGCGTCATGACAGAGAAGTATGGGCTGAAGCGCTACGCCTACGATGAACTAGCAGCTGCCCGTCAACTTCCGCTATGCTTTGTTAGCGACCGAGGATGTGTGGCGGCGCAATATGTCGCGAAGGGCCAGTTGCGGACATCCCCATGCCGACGTGGTGATACCGCAAATTCCTCTACTGGCTCTCCGGCCAGGAACACCAGATAACCCGATATAGTTGACGACTAAGACGGCGGTGCTCCGCACCGTTCCAATTTGGCTTGCCGGTACGGCGCAGCGAGCGCATCCTGATGCCGAGCTGTCGGCTTCGGGCATTAATCAGGCTCGCTACGGAAACAACGTGGGTCCACGCCCGCAAGGAGAGAATCATGAAGCAGAGGCATTTAAGTATCGCTGTGCTCGTCGGTGCGGCCCTCCTTGCGCTGCCGATGACCGGTGGCGCACAGATTCTCGTGTCTGGTAACGACGAGAAGGTCTTGTGGGACGACGCCGGCAAGACGGTTTACCTGCCGCCAGGCAAGGACACGATCTCCTTCATCGACATCGGCGACCGTGAGAACCCGAAGATCCTGACGAGCATTGCACTCGAGAACAGCATCTTTGGGCCGCCGACCAATCTTGCCGTGCATCCAAGCGGTGAGATT
>NZ_PSRT01000246.1 GCF_004212635.1 Bradyrhizobium genosp. SA-3
CGACGCCGCGCCGGGGCCGTCCTCGGCGCTGGCGGCCGCGGTCACCACCGTGGCGGTCCATACGCTGTCGCAGCGCAGGCTGGCCTGGGGCATCCTGGCCGAGCCCGTCGATGTCGATGTCAGCGCCTCGCGTCTTGCCAGCCGGCGCGAGATCGCGGGCGAGATCGCGTCCCGGATCGATGCCGCCGTGCGCGCCGGCCATCTGCCGGCCCAGGATACCGCGCTCGCCGCCACCGCGCTGCTCGGCGCGCTGCATGAGGCCCTGGTCGGGCCGCTCGCGCCCGACAATCTCGAAGATCCCGTCAAGATGCGCGACGCGGTGCAGACCGTGACGCTGCTGGCGCTGCGCGCCGTCGGCGTCATGGACGCCCGCGCCAGGGGGCTGGTGGTGCAGCAGACGCTGCTACCAACCACGAAGGCGCTGGTGGGGGCGTAAAATCGGGCACCCGATCGAGGTGGCGGCCTGATTGCGCTCAGGTCGTTGGTCGCACAGGGTTTTTCGAAAAACCGCAGCACAGGGGCCGAATGCGCCTTCTACTGTGCATGGGGTTGTTTTCGCAGTTTTTGTTTGAGCGGCCGGAAATCAGATATGGGCGTCGCCCTCGGGGCCGACCGAGGCGATGCGCACCATATTGGTGGTGCCGGGGATGCCGAGCGGAACGCCGGCGACGATGATGACGCGCTGGCCGGCCCGGACGAAGCCGTCCCGGAACGCGATCTGGCCGGCGCGGCCGACCATGTCGTCCTGGTCGCGCGCATCCTCGGCCACAACGCAATGCACGCCCCAGACGACGGCGAGGCGGCGGCCGGCCGAGATGTTCGGCGTGATCGCCACGATCGGCGGCTTCGGCCGCTCACGCGCGACCCGCACGGCGGTCGAGCCCGAGCTGGTCCAGCAGATCAAGGCGGGCAGGTCGAGCGTCTCGGCGATCTGGCGCGCGGCGTCGGCGATGGCATCGCCCGCGGTGGATTCCGGCGCAGGGCGCTGCGCCATGATCACCGAGCGATAGGTCGGGTCGCGCTCGACCTCCTCGCCGATGCGGTTCATGGTCGAGACCGCCTCGACCGGGAATTTGCCAGCCGCCGATTCCGCCGACAGCATGATGGCGTCGGCGCCCTCATAGACGGCGGTGGCGACGTCGGAGACTTCGGCGCGGGTCGGCACCGGCGACTGGATCATCGATTCCAGCATCTGGGTCGCGATCACCACCGGCTTGCCGGCGCGGCGCGCCATCCGCGTCATCTGCTTCTGCAGGCTCGGCACCCGCTCCAGCGGCAGCTCGACGCCGAGATCACCGCGCGCCACCATCAGCGCATCGGAGGCCTCGATGATGTCGGCGAGGCGGTCGATCGCCTGCGGCTTCTCGATCTTGGCCATGACGGCGGCGCGGCCGCGGATCATCTTCTTGGCTTCGAGCACGTCGTCGGCGCGCTGCACGAAGGACAGCGCGATCCAGTCGACGCCGGTGACGAGCGCCGCCTCGAGGTCGGCGCGGTCCTTCGGCGTCATGGCCGAGACCGGCAGGTCGGTGTCGGGCAGGCTGACGCCCTTGCGATCGCTCATCTTGCCGCCGACCACGACACGCGTCACCGCGTGCTCCTTCGAGGTCTCCTCCGCGATCAGCCGCACCTTGCCGTCGTCGAGCAGCAACGCGTGGCCGGGCCGGAGTGCGGCCAGGATCTCCGGATGTGGCAGGTGGACGCGCGTGGCATCGCCCGGCGCCTTGTCGGAATCGAGGGTGAAGGTCTGGCCGTTCTGGAGCTGGACCGCGCCGTCAGTGAAGGCGCCGAGCCTGAGCTTCGGGCCCTGCAGGTCGACCAGAATGCCGATCGGCCGGCCATAGCTGCTTTCAACATTACGGATCGTCGCCACCAGCTCCCGCATCTTGTCGTGCGGGGTGTGGCTCATGTTGATGCGGAACAGGTCGGCGCCAGCCTCGAACAGGCGGCGGATCATCGCGAGATCTGAAGAGGCGGGTCCCAGGGTCGCGAGAATCTTGATACGGCGAAGGCGCCTCATGGCTTACTTCCAGACGGGGGCGGGGCAGCGCCTGGCGGGAGGCCAGGCGCGGGGGGCGTACCACCGGGCGGGCTATTGGGCAAACCCGGAACCCCGCCCGGGCCAACCGGGCCGGGCAGGCCGGGCACGCGCTGCTGCGCCGGCTGTTCGTTGGCGTCGGTGAGCTGGACCGTCCAGGCCCGCTGCTCGCCGGTATCGACCTCGAAATAGCCGGTGCGGTCATAGCCGCGCGCCAAGCAATCCTCGGTGCCGCGGATGGTGAACTCCTTGTCGCGCGAGCACATGAAGGCCTGCCCAGACCATTCACCGCCACGGTCGTAGTCGATGGCGTAGATGTAATAGTAACGGGCGACCAACGTTCCCCGCAGCAGCGTCTCGCAGGAGCGGGACGAGATGTTCCACCAGCCCTCGGTGGTCCAGCCCTCGGCGTCCTTGTAGCCCAGCGCAATCCCGACCCGGCTCGACGTGTTGTTGCAAAGGCGGAAATCGGCGGACGCCGGGCTGGTCCAGAGGCACAGCAGCGCGACCGCCAGCACCGGGACCAACCGGGCGAGCATGCGAAGGGGGGAGCGGGGAGATTCGGCGATCATAGTCGCGAAAAGCTATATCAGATCATTGACGATTTGGCGTAGGGCCGGGAACTGCCCCAAGGCAGGGGTTTCGGCCCGTTTGCGCCGTGATATGGCAAAATCTGTGACAGGACCCACCTGATCCCGTAAGGGTGACCGCCACCGAGGCAGGCCTTAAGGAATCCAGCTATGGCAATCGACGACAAAACCAGAACGGAGCTCGAGGCGGCCGCTTTCCGGCGCCTGGTCGATCATTTGAGGATGCGGACGGACGTCCAGAATATCGACCTGATGAATCTGGCCGGCTTCTGCCGCAACTGCCTTTCCAACTGGCTCAAGGACGCCGCCGACGCCCAAGGCGTCGCCTTAAGCAAGGACGAGAGCCGTGAAGCCGTCTACGGCATGCCCTACGAGACCTGGAAGTCGAAATACCAGGGTTCGGCCACGCCCGAGCAGCTCGAGGCGATGAAGAAGGTCCATCCCCACGGGCACTGAACGGCCGCCTGCGGCCTGCTGAGTCGCGCCACACAACAGCTTTCTTCAAGCAGCCGCAGGAAGGTGTGGGCGCGCTGTGGACGAGCGCGATGCTGCCTTGAACGCGGAGGGCGCCAACCCTAAGGGTCTACCCAGCACGCGCGGTGAGGATGCCGGCGTCACCTCGTTTTGCCAGTTCCATTGGGAGTACCAAGATGGCCACCTCCGCCGCCGTCCGCGACGACGAGCCCGCGACGAAATTTGCCAAGGACCAGCTCAAATCCATCATCGAGCGCATCGAGCGGCTGGAGGAAGAGAAGAAGGCGATCTCCGACGACATCCGCGACGTCTACGCGGAGAGCAAGGGCAACGGCTACGACGTCAAGGCGCTGCGCACCATCGTGCGCCTGCGCAAGCAGGACCCCAACGAGCGCGCCGAGGCCGAGACCATTCTCGAGACCTACATGCAGGCGCTGGGAATGCTCTGAGGCGTCTTGCCCGGTAGGCGTTGCAGCGCACCAAGCTTGGGCGAAGTCCCTTCATCTGCTAGAGTGCTCGGTGAAGGGACCGAGCGATGGATGTGCCGGGACCAGAGCGCAGGCTTGCCGCGGTCCTCGCCGCCGACATGGTCGGCTTTAGCCGGCTCATGGAAGTCGACGAGGCGGGTACCCTTGCGCGCCTCAAGACCCACCGGGTCGAACTCATTGATCCGGCCATTGCCAAAAATCGCGGCATCATCATCAAGACGACGGGCGACGGCATGCTCGCCGAATTCCACAGCGTCGTCGATGCCGTGCTGTGTGCCGCCGAGGTTCAGCGCCGCATGGCGCGGCGCAATGCCGACGTCCCGCCGCCGCGATGGATACAATTCCGCATCGGCATCAATCTCGGCGATGTCATCGTCGATCAAGACGACATTTTCGGTGACGGGGTCAACGTCGCGGCGCGACTGGAGACGCTCGCCGAGCCTGGAGGGATCTGCGTTTCAGGCGCGGTGCGCGATCAGGTTGGCGACCGGCTCGACGGACTTCAATTCGACGATCTCGGCGAGCAGAGCGTCAAGAACATCACGCGCCCGATCCGCGTCTTCCGCATTCGGCTGGCGGAGGGGCCTGCAAGCCTGCCCGACGCGACCAAGGCTGTTGCGTCACCGGTTGTCTCAAAGAAGCCGTCCATCGCCGTGCTGCCGTTCGCCAACATGAGCGGCGATCCGGAACAGGAGTTCTTCGCCGACGGTCTCACGGAAGACATCATCACCGAGCTCTCGCGCTTCCACGACTTGCTCGTCATCTCCCGAAACTCAACCTTCGTCTACAAGGGCAAGGCCGTAAAGGTCCAGGACATCGGCCGTGAGTTCGGCGTCGACTATGTCATCGAGGGCAGCGTGCGGAAGGCCGGGGGGCGCGTCCGCGTCACCGTGCAGCTGATCGACGCGGAAACCGACCGCCATATCTGGGCCGAACGTTACGATCGCGAGCTCGAGGATATTTTCGCCATCCAGGACGAGATGACCCGCGCAATCGTCGCGACGTTGCCTGGTCGCGTGGAAGCGGCAGCGCATGACCGCACCAAGCGGAAGCCGACCGAGAACATGCGGGCCTACGAATGCGTGCTGGCTGCAAAGCTCCTGCATCACCGTTCAACACGCGAGGACAACGCGCAGGCGCAGACCCTGCTCAATCGGGCGCTGACAATGGATCCGAATTACGCCCACGCTCACGCCTGGAAGGCGTGTGTGCTCGGCCAGTGCTGGATCTATGGCTGGTGCGCTGACCGCGACGCGACCTTCGAGCAGGTGGCTTCTGAACTCGAGATCGCATTGGCGCTCGACGACAACGATGCGGACGTGCACCGGATCCTCGCCGCGCTCAATCTGACGCGCCACGACTATGAAAAGGCCACCTATCATCAGGAGCGTGCGCTGGCCCTCAACCCGAACTACGATCTGATCGTCGTGCAGCAGGGAGAGCTCCTGACCTGGCTGGGCTTGCCTGAGGAGGGCATCGACTGGATCAGGAAAGCGATGCGTCTCAACCCTCATCATCCCGAGCGATTTTGGAGCCATCTCGGTCGCGCGTATTATTGCGCGGAGAAATACGCCGAGGCCGCCGAGGCGTTTTCAAGGATCACGCGGCCCGACTATACCCATCACGCGTTCCTTGCGGCGATATTCGCGCAGATGAACAACGCCGTGGCGGCTGGCGCTCACGCCGCGGAGGTCCTGAAGCGCGAACCCGGGTTCTCAGTGGCAACCTATCTTGCAACCCTGCACTACAAGCGCGAGATCGATCGCGAGCGTCACGAATCCGGCCTCGTCAGGGCCGGCCTGCCCGCATGATCGATGCGCGCGAGGAAGAACGGGGCAGGGGAGAGCTTTGCCGGGCCGCGGCTCTCAGCGCAGCGCGGCGGTACGCATGACGAAGGATGTCGTCTGGAGCTTTGCGGTCGCGCTGCCCGAGAAGCTGTCGCAGGACAGGCCCTGCATCGGGTCCTCGACAAAACCCATCGCGATCACAGCCTGCGGCTTGACGAAAAAGCGGCGCAGCGCCGCCGTATCGAGCTCGCCCATCAGCGTCACCGACATCGCACGGCTGGCGCTCGGTGACAGCATCACGATTTTGAGCCAGATGCTGTCGCCTTTGGCCGCGGAGAGCCGGGTCGCGGTGGCGATCCTGCCGTCGATGCTCTTGCCGACCACCGTGTTGATCTCCGTCGCCTGAGCGAGGCTGCGCGTCGCGGAAGCGGGACGGGCGGAGCGCGGGATCGGCGCGGAGGCGGCGACGACGTTGGCGCGATCGACCGGCGAGGCGGATGCCGGCGCAAAGGCCAGCGCCTGATAGGCCACGCTGGAGACGCTCGCGGTGGCTTGCGGATCGGTGGCGGCGGCGAGCGCCTGGCGCGCCTTCAACGCGGCGACCTGCGCCGGCGTCGCCTGCTGTGGCGCAGCCGGGATATCATCCCAGAAGCCGCGGGCATTGATGATGTCGGCCGGTGTCTCGGGCTTGCCGGCGGCCGGCTTGTCAGCCACGGGCGCGGGCTTCGGCTTGGGCGGCGCCACGATCTGCGCATCGGCCGAGGCGAGCTGGAGCGTTGCGGCCACTTGCGGCTTGGCGCGCGGC
>NZ_PSRT01000247.1 GCF_004212635.1 Bradyrhizobium genosp. SA-3
CGCATGAGGCCTCTCGGCTGCCATGGCCAGCCGCGTCGCGGCGCGCCGCGATAGGGTCGTCGACAGCAGCACCTCGACCGAGCCCTCGGGAATCGCAAACAGGTCGCGGTCCGGCACGGGCAGGGTGGCCGCGACATTCGCCTGCGCCATGGTCCGGTGCGGCAGCAGCGGCTGATGCTCGGTCTGCGCATTGAGATCGGCAAGAGCGGGCGCCGGCAGCGTCGGGGTCTGCGCGAACACGAAATTCGGCACGCGCGGCCAGCGCGCGATCGGCGTCGTCTCGGTCGGCGGATGCAGCAGCCATTCCACTGGCGTCGTCGGTGTGGCCGGCCGATCGGCAGTTGCAGGCACCACATGGACGATGTGATAGCCGCGCGCCTTGAGGTCGCGGATGATCTTCGGCAGCGCCGCCACCGTGCGGGCCTGGATGTCGTGCAGCAGCAGGATGCCCTTGCCCTTGGCCTCCAGGCGCTGGATCGCGAGCTGATAGACGCGGTCGGACGAGACATGGCGCCAATCATCGGCGGGGAAATCGGCGCTCCAGACCTGGATGCCGCGCGAGATCAGGTGGTTCTCGACGCCTTCGGCGCGCATCAGGCCGGGAATGCGGAAGAATGGCGCAAGCTTGGACGGATCGGTCATCGCGGCCGAGGTCCATTCGATGCCGCCGTTGATCTCGGCCTCGGCCTTCTCGATCGGCATCCGGTCGAACGTCAGCGGATGGTCCATGCTATGGGTGCCGACGGTGTGGCCCGCCGCCACCAGCTTGCGCACCCCTTCCGGATTGGCCTTGGCCTGGTTGCCGATGATGAAGAAGGTCGCCTTGATGCACTCGTCGGCGAGGATCTGGAGCACCTGGTTGGAATATTTCGGCAGCGGACCGTCGTCGAAGGTCAGGACCACCTCATGGTCCTTCAGCGGCAGCGTCTCGCGATATTGCATGGTGCCGATCAGCGGATGCTCGCGCGGATCGACCACGAGGGTGCGGGAGGTCCCGAGCGCGTCGGGATGGCCGGGACAGTCGGCCGCGAGCGCCGCCGGCGAAGCGGTGGTCAGCAATCCCAGCAACAGGCCAAGGGCGCTCCACGATCGCGTCCGCGACACAACGCTACTTCCGATCATGAACCTTCGTCTGCCCCCATATGCGATTGCCGCCTTAGTAGGTCGGAGACGTCTGAAAAACGGTTCAGGCGCAAAGAACCCTTTCCCACGACAGGTCCCCCGATCATTTGCATGGGCTAGCATGAACAGAGTGTTAATAGAGCCCAAATCACCCCATTTTGCGCCGGCGTGACATTCCGGCATCAATGCGCGTCGGCATGCTTCTGCACTGGACCTGCCGGCGCGACGTGAACCACCCGGTAGCCGTTCTCCCTCAGATACCGCAGGAAGGCCGGCATGATCGCCGCCGTGCGCGCCTTGGGGTCGTGGAAGAGGATGATGCCCTTGCCGCTGGCGGCAAGGCGCTCGGTGACGAGCTTCAACTCCTGCTCCGGCGTCATCTCGTTCCAGTCGCTGGCCCAGAGGTCAGCCCCGAACACGACGATGCCGCGCGCCTGGAGCAGGTCGAGCTGTTCTGGCGTCGCCTCGAAATAGGGGAAGCGGAAGAACGGCGTCGAGGGCGTCGTGGTCGACACCCCGTGCAGCGCCAGCTCGTCGGCCGCGATGCCGCGGTCGATCTCGCTCTTCGCCTTGTCGAGCGGAAGCCGCGCCATGAACGGGTGCGAGAAGGTGTGATGGCCGATGGTGTGGCCCTCGCTGGCGATGCGCTTGACCATGTCTGGATGCTGGGAGGCGTGCAGGCCGATCAGGAAGAAGGTCGCACGAACGCATTCCTGCGCCAGCGCCGCCAGCACCTTCGAGGTGGTCGGCGGATGCGGGCCGTCATCGAAGGTCAACACGACCTCACGATCGGCGAGCGGCAGCGTCTGCGGAAAGCTCTTCAGGCCCACGCGCGGGGTGGTCTTGGCGTCGACGCTCAGAACGCGCGAGGTGCCGAGCGCGTCCTTGCGCGGGCACTCGGCGGCTTCAAGCGAGGTCGCGCCGACGAGGCCGGCCAGCACCGCGCCCAGCGCCATCGAGGTCCATTCCGGCCGATGCATCTTTGTCATTGCGCTCGCAGTTCGCTTGTGGGTATTGCCTGAGCCGTCAGCCCAGACCATCTGATCCAACCTGTCAAACGGCGAGGCGCGCCATGGATGAACAAATGGACGTTGCCCCTCCCGCTGCGGATTCGGTACTCGAGCACGTGCCGATGCGCAATGAAGACGGCGAAATTCGGCACGAATTCGTCGAGGAGATCGCGCATGCGATCGAGGCCGCAGACTCCGCACAGCTGCGCGCGATCGTCGCCGAGCTGCACGAGGCCGACCTCGGCGACCTGATCGGCGCATTGCAGCCCGTCGACCGCGTCCGCCTGGTCGAGCTGACCGGGCGCGCCTTCGACTTCTCCGCGCTGAACGAGGTCGACGAGGCCGTGCGCGAGGAGATCCTCGAGGAACTGCCGCCGGAGACGGTCGCAGAAGGTGTCCGCGAGCTCGAATCCGACGACGCGGTCGAGCTGTTGGAAACCCTCGACGCCGAGGATCAGGAGGAAATTCTCGAGAAGCTGCCGCTGCGCGAGCGCGTCGCGCTCGAGCGCAGCCTGCTCTACCCGGAGAATTCCGCCGGCCGCCGGATGCAGACCGAGTTCATCGCGGTGCCCCAGGACTTCACCGTGGGCCAGGCGATCGACTACATGCGCGAGACGCCGGACCTGCCCGACCGCTTCTACGAGATCTACGTCGTCGACAAGGACCAGCACTGGCAGGGCGCGGTGCCGCTCGACGTGCTGCTGCGCGCGCGCCGTCCGGTGCCGCTCACCGAGCTGACCGACGAGGATCGCCGCCGCGTCTCCGTCCTGGAGGACCAGGAGGAGGTAGCGCGCATGTTCGGCAAGTACAATCTCGTCGCAGCGCCCGTGCTCGACACCCAGGACCGCCTGGTCGGCGTCATCACCGTCGACGACGTCGTCGACGTCATCGAGGAGGAGGCGGACGAGGACCTCAAGGCGCTCGGCGGCGTCACCAGCGACGAAGAGCTGTCGGACACGTTTCTCACCATCGCCCGCGGCCGCTTCAACTGGCTGCTGGTCAACCTCGCCACCGCGTTCCTGGCATCCTCCGTGCTCGGCCTGTTCGAGGGCCAGCTCGAGAAGATGGTCGCGCTCGCCGTGCTGGCGCCGATCGTGGCGAGCCAGGGCGGCAATGCCGCGACCCAGACCATGACGGTGGCGGTGCGGGCGCTGGCGACCCGCGAGCTCGGCTCCTTCAACGCCTGGCGCGTGGTGATCCGCGAGAGCTTGGTCGGCCTCGTCAACGGTCTCGCCTTCGCCGTGATCACGGGGATCGCGGCCGTGGCCTGGTTCAAGATCCCCGGCCTCGGCATCGTCATCGGGCTTGCGATGGTCTGCAACCTCATCGCCGGCGCGCTCGGCGGCATCCTGATCCCGATGGCGCTCGACCGTGTCAGGGCAGACCCGGCGGTGGCGTCCGGCACCTTCGTCACCACCGTGACCGACGTCGTCGGCTTCTTCTCCTTCCTCGGTATTGCGACGCTCTGGTTCGGGTTGAAGTAGGAGGCGCCTCCGTTCCGTCATTCCGGGGCGCGCCACTTGGCGCGAGCCCGGAATCCATTTGTCGACGTACCCTGGCGCACGATGGATTCCGGGTTCGCGCTCCGCGCGCCCCGGAATGACGGCACGAGGCGTCGTCGCAGCGCCACCGAGCCGCTCTCTTTAATCCGAACTTAAGCCACCTGCCGCATCATCGTCCGTGCTTGGGGGAATGAGCATGCGGTTGCGGCTGAAGGCGGACGGGCGGATCGTCGAATTGCGGGACGGGCAGGAGTTTCCGGTCCAGCCGGCGGCCAATGCCGCGTTCGGCGACACCGGCCCGCTCGCGGTCCGCGATTTGCGCCGCCGCGCCTGTCTCACCCAGATGGAGTTCGCCGCAAAACTCGGCGTTCCCGTCGAGACCATCCGCAATTGGGAGCAGGGCAAGCGCGCCCCGCGGGGACCGGCCCGCGCGCTGCTCGCCGTGATCGCGCACGCGCCGGATACGGTGTTCCAGGCGCTCGCCAAGGTCTGACGGCCAAGGCCTGACGCCAAGAGCTCGACGCGAACGTCCCGTTAGCATTGCCCCGAATATCCGGCCGAACTGCCGCGGGCTTCCGTTGGCAGTGGCATGGGCCGGGTCCATAATGACGCCTGGATGATTTGCGGCTGCCGCAACAGAGAGGATTCCTCATGCTGTTCGTCGAGGCCAATGGTGCAAGGATCCCGGCGATCGGGCTCGGGACCTGGGAATTGGACGGCCGGCCGGCCGCGCGCGTGGTCGAGCAGGCGCTGCGGCTCGGCTATCGCCACATCGACACCGCGCAGGTCTATGACAACGAGCGCGAGGTCGGCGACGGCTTGCGATCCTCGGGCGTGCGCCGCGACGACATCTTCCTCACGACGAAGGTCTGGACCAACCATTTCGCGCCCCACGATCTCGAGCGCTCGGTCAAGGAGAGTCTCGCCCGCCTGCGGCTTCCCTCCGTCGACCTGTTGCTGCTGCACTGGCCGAATTCGCACGTGCCGCTGGCGGAGACGCTTGGAGCGCTGTCGCACGCGAAGCGCATGGGCCTGACCCGCCACATCGGCGTTTCCAATTTCACGGTGGCGCTGATCGAGCAGGCGGTGGCGTTATCGCCCGAGCCGCTCGCCTGCAATCAGGTCGAATATCACCCTTATCTCGACCAGGCGAAGGTGAGGGCGGCCTGCGACCAGCATGGTCTTGCACTCGTCGCCTACAGTCCCATCGCCAAGGGTCGCATCAAGACCGACCAGACGCTCGCGGAGATCGGCCGCGCCCATCGCAAGACGCCGGCGCAGGTGTGCCTGCGCTGGCTGGTGCAGCAGAATGTCGCTGCGATCCCGCGCACCTCGCGCGTCGAGCGCCTGTCGGAAAACATTGAGATCTTCGATTTCGAGCTGTCGGAGGACGAGATGAGCCGGATCGCCGCGCTGGCCCAACCCAAGGGCCGACTGACCGATTTCGGCTTCGCGCCGAAATGGGATTGAGGGGGGCCTGGGGTATGCTAGGACCGCGACGGCAACCCAAGATCAGTCGATGGAACTGCGGAAGATCATACGGACGGACATCGCGGCGTCGGCGATCGCGCATCTGACGCTGGTGGCGCTGATCATCCTGATCAGCGAGGTCCATCCGTTCCACGCCGCGGCGCCCGAGACTGTTTCGGTCGACATCGTCACGCCGGAGCAGGTGAAGGAAGAGATCAAGGAGCAGGAGACCAAGGAGACGGCAAAGGAGAAGCCGCCGGAGCCGACGCCCGATCTGAAACTGCCGAAGCTGGATTTCACCGACAAGTCGGATGCGGCGGCCAAGCAGCAGGTCGCGCCATCGCCATCACCGCAGGCTTCGCCCGAGCCGCAACGTTCCGCGCAGCAGCAACCTTCGCCGTCACCGAAGTCGCGCGAGGCCAACGCACAGCCGCAACAGCCTCCGCCGCAAGCCCAGCCTCAGCCGATGCCGCAATCGCTGCCACCGGCGATGCCACAGCCACCGATACAGCCGCCACCGTCACAGGCGATGCAGCAGCCCCAGGCTGCGCCACCGCCGGCCTACCAGGCGCCGGAGCCCGACGTCACCGTCAAATACGGCGTCATGCTGGGCCTGCCGCCTGAATTGCCGACGGAGCTGCCCAAGGACACTCCCAAGGACGACGGCGGCGACGCCAAGGATTCGATCGCCGCCAAGCTTCCACCCGAGGTCATCGCCGAGCTGCGCCGTCACCTCAAAAGCTGCGCCAAGCTGCCGGCCGGGGTCGCGCCGAGCGACAACGTCCACATCAAGCTGCGCACGGTGCTCGCCACGGATGGTACGCTGGCGCGCGAGCCGGTCCTGATGGCGGCCCCGCCATCGGCGAAGGGCGTGGCCCTGGTGAAGTCCGCAATGAGCGCGCTCCAGAACTGCCAGCCCTACAAGATGCTGCCAGCCGCCTTGTACGGGGAATGGAAGGTGTTGGATTTGCCGTTCAGCCCAAAGGATTTCGGGTCGTAGCGTATGCTCGT
>NZ_PSRT01000248.1 GCF_004212635.1 Bradyrhizobium genosp. SA-3
TCGATGCCGCCGAAATCAGCCCGGAGCGGCCGCGCTTGCTGATGAGCCCGCGCGGTCGGCCATTGACCCAGGCCCGGGTTGTAGAGCTGGCTAGGGCCCCCGGCCCCCTGATCGTCTGCGGGCGGTTCGAGGGGGTGGACCAGCGGGTGATCGACGGGCGCGGCCTGGAGGAGGTCTCGATCGGCGATTACGTGCTGTCCGGGGGCGAAATCGCAGCCATGGCCCTGATTGACGCCTGCGTCCGGCTGCTGCCGGGGGTGATGGGCAAGGAGGCGTCGGGAAGCGAGGAGAGCTTTTCGGACGGCCTGCTCGAATACCCCCAATACACCCGCCCGCAGCTGTTCGAGGGAGCTCCGATTCCGGAGATCCTGACCTCCGGCGACCACGCCAAGGTCGCGAGTTGGCGGCGCGCTCAATCCGAGGCCCTGACGGCGGCCCGGCGGCCGGATTTATGGGCCCAGATCCCGAGCAAGGCCCCGAATCGGGCCGGCCGCCAAAAAACGCCAAAAAACAAGACAGACGGGTGACAAACGCTCCGGCTTGCCTTATAGGAGCGGCCACATCCGCAATGGCTGGATAGACGAATTTCGCGCAGCCCCCGTTTCGAAGGCTGGGCGCGCCGATGGAGATTTACCCATGAACCTGATCAAGCAGCTCGAGCAAGAGCAATTCGACAAGCTGTCCGCCGGCAAGGACATTCCGGAATTCGCCCCCGGCGACACCGTGATCGTCAATGTGAAGGTCGTCGAAGGCGACCGCACCCGCGTGCAGGCCTATGAGGGCGTTTGCATCGGCCGTTCCGGCGGTGGCCTCAACGAGAGCTTCACCGTGCGCAAGATTTCCTATGGCGAGGGCGTCGAGCGCGTGTTCCCGCTGCTCTCCCCGATGATCGACTCGATCAAGGTGGTGCGCCGCGGCAAGGTGCGTCGCGCCAAGCTCTATTACCTCCGCAACCTTCGCGGCAAGTCGGCCCGCATCGTCGAGAAGCAGGACCGCCAGGCTGCCGTCGGCGAGTAAGCTCCGCCACCAGGCAAATTCTCGAAAGCGCGGGGCTCGGCTCCGCGCTTTTTTGTTTTGCCCGGCTGTCTGTCCTCGTCATTGCGAGCCACCGGGTCCGCGCAAAGCGCGGCCCGATGACAGGCTCCGCGAAGCAATCCAGAATCTTTCCGCAGAGACAGTCTGGATTGCTTCGTCGCAAGAGCTCCTCGCAATGACGGCCGCGGTGGAAGGCTCTCGCGCTTTTACCGCTGCATGCTATATAGCTTCTAGAATGTTTCCAGATCTGACCAGCCTCGCCCCCGTCAAGCGCATCGTCATCGACGATCGCTCGCGGCTGCCTGGCCGGTTCTTCGGACGCTTCGCGACCTCGGCAACGTCAGAGCTTACGCGCGCAGCTTAAAAGCTGCGCTGACGATTTGTTGCCCGCGCGCCAGGCGCGCACATCCGCTTACACACATTCTTCGGAGCTTAAGCTCATGTCCAAGCCGACCACATTGTATGACAAGATCTGGAACGACCATCTGGTGCACGAAGCCGAGGACGGCACCTGCCTGCTCTATATCGATCGCCACCTGGTGCACGAGGTGACCTCGCCGCAGGCGTTCGAAGGCCTGCGCGCCACGGGCCGCAAGGTGCACGCGCCCGAGAAGACGCTCGCCGTCGTCGACCACAACGTGCCGACCACCGATCGCACCAAGCCGAATCCTGATCCTGAAAGCATCGAGCAGATCAAGGCGCTGGCCGAGAACGCCAAGGAATTCGGCATCGAATATTACAACGAGTTCGACAAGCGCCAGGGCATCGTCCACGTCATCGGCCCCGAGCAGGGCTTTACGCTGCCCGGCACCACCATCGTCTGCGGTGACAGCCACACCTCGACGCATGGCGCGTTCGGCGCGCTCGCGCACGGCATCGGCACCAGCGAGGTCGAGCACGTGCTGGCGACGCAGACGCTGATCCAGAAGAAGGCGAAGAACATGCGCGTCACCGTCGATGGCAAATTGCCTGACGGCGTGACGGGCAAGGACATCATTCTGGCCATCATCGGCGAGATCGGCACCGCGGGCGGCACCGGCTACGTGCTGGAATATGCGGGCGAAGCGATCCGCGCGCTCAGCATGGAAGGCCGCATGACGGTCTGCAACATGTCGATCGAAGGCGGCGCGCGCGCCGGTCTCGTCGCACCCGACCAGAAGGCCTACGACTTCCTGCGCGATCGTCCGAAGGCGCCGAAGGGCGCGGCCTGGGACGAGGCGATGCGCTATTGGGAGAAACTGCGTTCCGACGAGGGTGCGCATTTCGACCATGAACTGCGCCTCGACGCCGCAAAGCTGCCGCCGATCGTGACCTGGGGCACCAGCCCCGAGGACGTCATCTCCGTGACCGGCATCGTGCCCGACCCCGACAAGATCGCGGACGAAGCTAAGCGCATCTCCAAGCACCGCGCGCTCAAGTACATGGGCCTGACCGCGGGCACGAAGATCACCGACATCAAGCTCGACCGCGTCTTCATCGGCTCCTGCACCAACGGCCGCATCGAGGATTTGCGCGCGGCAGCGAAGATTGCTGAAGGCAAGACCGTTTCAGCGAACGTCAACGCCATGGTGGTGCCGGGCTCCGGCATCGTGAAGGAGCAGGCGGAAGCCGAGGGTCTCGACAAGATCTTCATCAAGGCCGGCTTCGAATGGCGCGAGCCGGGCTGCTCGATGTGCCTTGCCATGAACCCGGACAAGCTGAGGCCGGAAGAGCGCTGCGCCTCGACCTCGAACCGCAATTTCGAGGGCCGCCAAGGCTTCAAGGGCCGCACGCATCTCGTCTCGCCGGCGATGGCCGCGGCGGCCGCGATCGCCGGTCACTTCGTCGACGTCAGGGATTGGCGGTAAGCTGCTCCCTGCAATTGTAGCGATTACGGCAAACCGCCGTTAATCCGCGCCGCCCACATTCTCGTCCTCGCGACGGTTTCGCGAGGACGCAGCTCATGGCCAACAAGCCGGAATATGTCGATCTGATCAGCGAGGCCACGCGCCAGCACCGCCGGCGCGCGACGCCGCTGCGCGTCGTCGCCAAGCCCGAGGTCGAGGGAACCTCAAAGCTCAGCCGCTGGCCGCCGGCGATGTTCAAGCAGTGGAAGCTCGAGAATTTGATGCGATGGAAATCGGCGTCGTGGAAGCTGAAGGATTGGCTTTAGATTTTGACGCGTTTTCTTGACGCGAACCGGTCTCCACTTCGCTCGAAAACGCTATGGGCCACATGAACAAAGGGCGCCTCTGAGGCGCCCTTTGCATTTCGATCGTGCTCACCAATAGCGGTACGGATAGTGCCAGCGGGGCCAGCGGCAGACGCGGCGCGGGCCGTAATAGGTCCAGATGATCCGGCAGCGGCGCGGATAGTGGTAGTAGGGATAATAGCCGCCGTAATAATAGCGCCGGTGGAAGTGACGATAGCCGTAATGGGGACGATAGATCCCGTAGCGATGATAGCCGCCATAGTGACGAAATCCGCCGTAGCGATAGCCACCGCCGTGAAAGGCCGGCGCGGCGCGGAAGCCGCCGATATGGCCGCCACGAAATCCACCACCGCGGAAACCGCCGATATGTCCGCCGCCGCCATGGAAGCCGCCACCGCGGAAACCTCCGCCGTGAAAACCGCCACCATGTCCGCCGTGCCCGCCGCCGCCGTGGCGAACCTGCGTGACGAGATCGTCGGCCGCAGCCTTCGTCGCAGGCGACGTCGCCGGATTGATCAAGGTGAGTGCTTCGGCACGACGCGCGCTGCCGGCCGACAGCATCAAAGTCGTGGCGGCCGCGATCCCGAGCAAGCGCATCGGGCTTGCCTTGAGACCCAATATCCTCAGCATGGAATCCTCCCTGAATCTGGACAGCGCAGTTGCGACGCGACGTCTTGGCCGCGCCATCGCTGTTCAATTGCGGTCGCTCCCTGGATTAAACTGAGGAGACCGATGTGAACGCCCCATGAATGAACGACGCTGGGCTTCGCGATGCGACGCAGTGCCGCGAGGTAAGGAGTTTTTGGAAATGACTGTCTATGCGATTGCGCAATTGAAGATGACGGACCGCGCGGCCTATGACCGCTATCAGGCGCGGTTCTTCGACGTGTTCAAGAAGTATGGCGGCAAGCTGCTCGCCGCCGACGAACATCCGCGCGTGCTCGAAGGCGTATGGCCGCATGACAAGCTTGTCATGATGTCGTTCCCCGATGAGGCTGCGTTTCTCGCCTTCTCGAACGCGCCCGACTACGAGGACATCTCGCGCGATCGCAAAGCGGGTGCGCAGGCGACCGTGCTGCTGGTCAGGGGATTTGCGCCCGGCGGCTAATGCGCCGGCGTCACCAAAAGGGTCCGTAGCCGAACACGAACGGTGCAGGCACGCCGTAGGGATAGGGACGGTAGTAGACCGGCCGCGCGTAATAGCGTGGATCATGGCGCGCAGCAGGCCCCGCCATGCCACGGGCTCGCGCGTGTCGTCGCACATCGAAAACCGCGATCCCCGCCGAGGCCTCCGGCACCGTCACCCTTGGCGCCGCGGAAGTGCGAGGCAGCCCGGCGGCGAGCGCAACGGCAACAACGAATATGATCCATCTCGCCATGACGATCCTACAAGGCACCGCGTTGTTCGCCGGCGCGGGCTTCAGCCGCGGCGCCAGTAGCAGCTCACACGCGGCACGATCACCGTGCCGCTCGGCCGGTACTCCTGCACATAGGTGGCGTTGCACACGCGGACTGCGTTGGGACCGGGATTGTAGCGCGGATAGACGCCGTCCGGGCTGTAATAGGGCGTGACGCGCAAGCGCGCCGGGGGCCGCTTGCGTGGCGGGGGAACGTCGTCCGGTGAGGCCGCCTGAGCGAGACGGATCTCGGGGCCGGCGGTCTGGACTTGAGTTTGGGCTTGAGTTTGGGCTTGAGTTTGGGCTTGGGCGCCAACGCAAAACTGCAAAAACAACCCCATGCACAGTAGCGTCAGCGCTGTTTTCGCTCGCATTTTTCCGCCCACCCGAAACATTCCCATTCGAGGCCCCACGCTCCCCGTTTTGACGGCGCTCGTCAACCTCGCCGCGCTTATAAAGCGGGATGCATCGCTGCGGAACCCGCGCTAGTTTACGCGAACCGGTACCCACTTCGCTCGAAAACGCTTTAGAAGAGGCCCATGTGGACGGAATTGAAAGCGCCCTCGCTGGCCGAGATGGAAGCGACGGCACATGACATCTTCGAACGCCTGCCGGCGGAGTTTCGCAGGCTCTGCGAGGGCGTCATCATCCGCGTCGACGACTTCCCGACCGAGGAGGTCCTGGACGAGATGCAATGCGAGAGCGAGTTCGACCTGCTCGGCCTGTTCCAGGGCATCGGCCTGCCGCAGCAGAGCTTTGGCGACGTGGCGCGGCTGCCCAATATGGTCTGGCTCTACCGCCGGCCGATCCTGGACTATTGGGCCGAGCACGACGAGACCCTCGGCCACATCGTCCGCCATGTCCTGATCCACGAAATCGGCCATCATTTCGGTCTGTCGGACGACGATATGGCGGCGATCGAGGCGAAGGCGGAGTAGAACGGGCGCCGCGAAGACGGTGCGCTTCCTCCCCCGCTTGCGGGGGAGGGCTGGGGAGAGGGTCTCTCTCCTCAACGGGACACTCCCCCAGAGGAGAGAACCCTCACCCGCGCCTCCGGCGCGACCTCTCCCGCAAGCAAGCGGGAGAGGTGAAGTCCCGATGCCGCACCAGCCCCGGCTCAATCGCCGCAAGCGGGAGAGGTAAGGCAGACCTGCCCAATTCGGCCTAGGATTCCCGCTCCGATCGCGATAAACACCTGCTCCCCTAGACCCACCCGGGAAAGCGCAACCATGGACAAGTTCACCACGCTGGAAGGCGTCGCGGCGCCGCTGAAGATCATCAATGTCGACACCGACATGATCATTCCGAAGCAGTACCTCAAGACCATCAAGCGCACCGGCCTTGGCAAGGGGCTCTTCTCCGAGCAGCGCTACAAGGACGACGGCAGCGAGAACCCCGACTTCGTGCTGAACCAGCCGGCCTATCGCAACGCCAAGGTGCTGGTCGCCGGCGACAATTTCGGCTGCGGCTCGAGCC
>NZ_PSRT01000249.1 GCF_004212635.1 Bradyrhizobium genosp. SA-3
CCCGCTCGCGGGAGAGGTCGGCGCGCAGCGCCGGGTGAGGGCTTTCTCCTCTAGGGGACTGTCCCATTGCGGAGACACCCTCTCCCCAACCCTCTCCCGCAAGCGGGAGAGGGAGCGCACCTTCGGTGCAGCAAACAAGCCTGATCTCATCACGCTTTAGCTGCTCGTCGCGGCAACGCCCTCTTCGAGATGACAGGCCACCCACTGCTCGGCTCCAATCGCACGAAGCGCCGGCTCCTCGGTCCGGCAGCGATCGAAGACGAAGGGGCAGCGGGTGTGGAAGCGGCATCCGCGCGGCGGATTGATCGGGCTCGGCACGTCGCCTTTGAGGATGATGGGATGGCGCTGGGCGCCGGGCTCGGGCAGCGGCACCGCTGAGAGCAGCGCCTTGGTGTAAGGGTGTCTCGGTGCCGCAAAGATCTCGCGGCGCGGGGCGACCTCAACGATCTTGCCGAGATACATCACCGCGACGCGGTGGGTCATGTGCTCGACGATCGCGAGATCATGGCTGATGAACAAGAGCGCGAGGCCGAACTCGCGCTGGAGATCCTGGAGCAGGTTGACGATCTGCGCCTTGACCGAGACGTCGAGCGCGGAGACAGCCTCGTCGCACACGATCAGCTCGGGCTCGGCCGCCAGCGCCCGCGCGATCCCGATGCGCTGGCGCTGGCCGCCGGAGAACTCGTGTGGCCGGCGGTTCAGCGCCTCGCGCGGCAGGCGCACGGTATCCATCAACGCGGTGACGCGCACCTCGAGGTCTTCCGCCGACTTGGCGAGACCGAAATTGCGGATCGGCTCGGCCAGGATGTCGCGCACGCGCATGCGCGGATTGAGGCTCGAGAACGGATCCTGGAACACGACCTGCACGCGGCGGCGCATCTGACGCATCGTGCTCGGCGCGGCGTCGTCGATCCGCTGACCATCGAGGATGACCTGCCCCGCAGTGATGTCGAACAGCCGCAGGATGGCGCGGCCGACCGTCGACTTGCCGCAGCCGGACTCGCCGACCAGCGACAGTGTCTCGCCGCGCGCGATCTCGAACGACACGCCGTCGACTGCATAGACGAATTCGGACTTGCGGCCGAACAGGCCGGTCTTGACCGGAAAGTGCTTCTTGAGGTCGTTGACCTGGAGCAGCGGAGGACTCATGCCGCGACAGCTCCCTTGGCCGCATAGTGGCAGGCGGCGATGTGACGGGGTCCCTTCTCTTCGAGCCCCGGCGCATATTGCCGGCAGAGATCGGTCGCAAGCGCACAGCGCCCGGCAAAGACGCAGCCGGTGATGGGCTTGCGGAGGTCAGGCACCTGCCCCGGGATCTCGGCGAGCCGCGTTGCCGTCCCGGCGAGCGAGGAGCCAAGCTTCGGCACCGCGCCGAGCAGCCCCTGCGTATAGGGATGGCGCGGCGAGCGAAACAGCTCGGCGACCGGCGCTTCCTCGACCTTGCGGCCGGCATACATCACCATCACGCGCTCGGCGATTTCGGCGACGACGCCGAGATCGTGGGTGATCAGGATGATGGCGGCCCCAACCCGGCGCTTGAGGTCCAGCATCAGCTTGAGAATTTGCGCCTGGATGGTCACGTCGAGGGCGGTGGTCGGCTCGTCCGCAATGAGGAGCTTCGGATTGCAGGCGAGCGCGATGGCGATCATGACGCGCTGGCGCATGCCGCCGGAGAGCTGGTGCGGATATTCGCGCACGCGCCGCTTCGGCTCGGGAATGCCGACCAGCGTCAGCATCTCGATCGCGTGCGCTTCCGCAGCCTGCTTGTCGAGGCCCTGATGGATCATCAAGGTCTCGCGGATTTGGCGGCCGACGGTGAGCACCGGGTTCAGGCTCGTCATCGGCTCCTGGAAGATCATCGAGATGTCGTTGCCGCGGATGGCGCGCATCTCGCGATCGGACAGTTGCAGCAGGTCCCTGCCCGCAAAGCGGATGGCGCCAGCGATCCTGCCCGGCGGCTCCGGGACCAAGCGCATCAGCGACATCGAGGTCACCGACTTGCCGCAGCCGGATTCGCCGACGATGGCGAGCGTCTCGCCTTCGTTGACATGGAAGGACACGCCATCGACGGCGCGGTTGATGCCGCCGGGGGTGCGGAAATGGGTCTGGAGGTTTTCGACTTCGAGCAGCGCCATCGCGATCAGCCTCGATACATCAGAGGCTCTTGGCCATGCGCGGATCGAGCGCATCGCGAAGGCCATCGCCAAGCAGGTTCACGGCGAGCACCGTGACGGACAGGAACGCCGCCGGAAAGAACACGATGTAGGGCTTGACCTGCCACAACGCGCGGCCCTCGGCCATGATGTTGCCCCAGGACGGAATGGTCGGCGGCGTGCCGGCGCCGATGAAGGACAGGATCGCCTCCGTGATCATGGCGCTGGCGCAGATATAGGTCGCCTGCACCAGCATCGGCGCCACCGTGTTGGGCAGGATGTGGCGCAAAATGATCATCGGCGTGCGTGTGCCGCAGGCGACCGCTGCGTCTACATAGGGCTGCTCGCGCAGCGACAGCACCACGCTGCGCACGAGGCGTGAGACGCGCGGGATTTCCGCGATGGTGATGGCCAGAATGACGTTGCCGACGCTGCCGCGGGTCAACGCCATCAGCGCGATGGCGAGCAGGATCGGCGGGATCGACATCAGCCCGTCCATGAAGCGCATCAGGATGCCGTCGGCCCAGCGGATGAAGCCCGAGACCATGCCGATGGCAAGGCCCGCCGCGGATGCGATGATCGCAACTGAAAGCCCGACCGTGAGCGAGACCCGCGCACCAAACAGCACGCGCGAATAGATGTCGCGGCCGAGCACGTCGGTGCCGAACCAGAAATCGGCCGACGGCGCCCGCGTACGCTTGGCCGGTGCGAGCGCGGTCGGGTCGACCGTTCCGAGATGGGCTGCGAAGATCGCGATCAGGACCAGCGTCAGCAGCAGCGCGCCACCGATCGCGACGGTGGGATGGCCGCGCAAGAGCCCGATGAAGCCGCGCCTGATCGTGACCGGCCGGAGGATCTCGGGCAGTTGCGGCGCGACGACGAGGCCGGCGGGAAGCGATTGCGAATTGACGGTCGTATCGGTCAATAGCGGATCCTCGGGTCAACGAGCGTGTAGATGACGTCGATCATCAAATTGACGAGGACGTAGACGAAGCTGAATAGCAGCACGATGCCCTGGATGACGGGATAGTCGCGGCGCAGGATCGCATCGATCGTGAGCCGGCCGAGGCCGGGGATCGCGAACACGCTCTCCGTGACCACCGCGCCGCCGATCAGGAGCGCGATGCCGATCCCGATCACGGTCACGATCGGAACTGCCGCATTCTTCAGCGCGTGAATGAACAGAATGCCGCCCTGCCCGAGGCCCTTGGCGCGCGCGGTGCGAATATAGTCCTGCTGCAACACTTCGAGCATGGCCGCGCGGGTGATGCGCGCGACCAGCGCGATATAGACGCACCCGAGCGCGATTGCCGGCAGAATCAGGTTCTCGAGCCATGGCCAGAAGCCTGCCGTGAGCGGCGTATAGCCCTGCACCGGAAGCCATTCCAATTCGAGCGCGAAGACGTAGGCGAGCATGTAGCCGACCACGAAGACGGGCAGCGAAAAGCCGAACACGGCAAAGCCCATGATGACGCGGTCGATCAGGCTGCCGGCCTTCCAGGCCGCCACCACCCCGAGCGGCACCGCGACCACGATCGTGAGCAGGAGCGTGACGATCATCAGCGACAGCGTCGGTCCGAGACGCTGGCCGATCATCGCCGATACCGGCAGATTGGTGAAGATCGAGGTGCCGAGATCGCCGTGCAGGATGCGCCAGACCCAGCTTCCGAACTGGACCAGGAAGGGACGATCGAGGCCTAGGCTCTGGCGGATGCGCTCCACATCCTCCGGGCTCGCCTGGTCGCCCGCGATCACCACGGCGGGATCGCCCGGCGCGATGTAGAGCAGGCTGAACACGAACAGCGCGACGATCGCCATCACCGGCAAGGTCGCGACGATGCGACGGAGGATGTAAGAGAGCATCTGGCTTCAGCGCACGATCATGCGGACTTCGATACGCCCCAGAAGAACGGCAGCGGCCCCTTGGTGATGCCGGAGACGTTCTTGCGCCAGGCCGTATAGGTCAGGAAGAAGCCCGTCGGCGCGTAGACGACATCCTCGAGCGCCGCCTTATTGACCCGCCCGATCGCCGCCTTTTCTTCCTCGAGATTCTTGGCCTCGAACCAGGCCGTGATTTCCTTCTCGGTATTCGGGCTATTGGGCCAGCCGAACCAGGCCTTGTCGCCATTGGCGCGAATGGCGGTGTAGGCGGCGGGCGTGATGCAGTCGGCGCCGGCATGCCAGCTGTGGAACATGTTCCAGCCGCCCTGCCCGGGCGGCGTCTTCTGCGCCCGGCGAGAACCAACCGTGCCCCAATCGGTCGCGACGAAGTCGACATTCATGCCAAGCCGTTTCAGGAGGTCCGCGGTGACGTCGCCTTGCGCCTTCGTGATCGGCTGGTCCTGCGCCACCAAACACGTCACCGGCTGGCCGGAATAGCCGCTCTCGGCCAGCAGCTTCTTGGCGGCATCGAAGTCGCGCTTGCCCTTCAGGATCTCACCGCCCAGTTCGCTGTAGAGCGGCGTATCGGGCGTGAAGAAGCCGGGCAGCGGCTTCCACAGCGCGGTGTCGTCGCCGACGATCGCGCGCATATAATCTTCCTGGCTCAGCGCCATCAGCACCGCGCGCCGCGCCCGCACGTCGTTGAACGGCGCGAACAGGTGGTTCATGCGGAACGAGCCGATATTGCCGAGGGGATCACCGATATCGACGCTGATGTTCTTGTTCTTCTTCAGCACGGGCACAAGATCGGCGATCGGGTTCTCCCACCAGTCGACCTCGCCGTTCTGCAACGCAGCCGCCGCGGTCGCCGGGTCCGGCATCACCACCCACTCCACGCGATCAATCAGGATCTGCTTGCCGCCGGCAAGCCAGGATGCCTTCTCCTGCCGCGGCACGTAATCGGCGAACTTCTCGAACACCGCTTTCGCGCCGGGCACCCATTCGCCCTTGACGAACTTCATCGGACCGGAGCCGACATAGTCGGTGATCTGCTTGAACGGATCGGTCTGTGCGATGCGCTCCGGCATGATGAACGAGCAAGGCGAATTGTTCTTCGCCAGCGCGTAAAGCATCTTCGGATAGGGCTGTTTCAGCACCCATTTGAAGGTGCGGTCGTCAACAGCGGTCAATTCCTGCTGGAGCGCCTTGATCATAAGGCCCATCGGATCGCGGGCCGCCCAGCGGGAAAGGCTCGCGACGACGTCCTTGCTCAGCACCGGCTCGCCGTCATGGAACTTGAGGCCAGACCTTAAGCGGAATGTCCAGGTCTTGCCGTCGTCGGAGGTCTCCTCGGACTCGACCATCTGCCGCTGCGGCTGCAGGGAGGAATCGATGCCGTAGAGCGTGTCCCAGACCATCGCGGCAGCATTGCGCACGACGTATTGGGTGCCCCAGATCGGATCGAAATTGGCGAGATTCGCTTGCGGCACGAAGCGCAACGTGCGCGCCGCCGCGCCTTGCGACAGCGCAGGGGCCGAGAGGCCACCCGTCAACGCCAGACCGCCCGCGCCGGCCAGTCCCTTCAATACGGTCCTGCGATCCATGAAGTCCTCCCAGTATTGCCGTGATGCCGGCCATCATTGGCCAAGGGCAGGTGAAACCAGAGCCCATTGGCGTGCAAATGGTATGCCACTAACCGCGCCTTCGCCAGCGGGATTTGGGGGACTTCGCGCCTCCTGGCAGACGCTGCCGCGATCAAGCGCGGCGCATCGCTGTCACGGCATGTTCTACCGGAGCTTTTCGTTTCCGCTCGCCAGAAGGATGCAGGGAACGCTGTATGCATCCGCGAAGGGACTCGCGGTGGCGACGATCATGGCCACCGGCCGCGCTGATGTGCCCTGTCACGCTGTCCGCGCGGGCACAGGATCGCAGCCAGGGCAATCGCATATGGTATTTTGAGCGGCCTGAGCGCGCGCCTCGTCCTTCGAGACGCTTGCTTCGCAAGCT
>NZ_PSRT01000250.1 GCF_004212635.1 Bradyrhizobium genosp. SA-3
GCCTCCGCGAGTCCAACTGCTACCGTCGTTGCGGAGGCTCCCCCTCACCCCGACCCTCTCCCCGCAAGCGGGGCGAGGGGGCATTCTGGATCTCGCCTCTGGAGAAGAACATGAACACTAACCCCTTCGGCAAGACCGGCGCCAGCGTCTCCGTCATCGGGCAGGGCACCTGGTATCTCGACCACGGCGACCGCAAGCGCGCCATTGCCGCGCTTCAGCGCGGGCTCGATCTCGGCATGACCCACATCGACACCGCCGAGATGTACGGTGACGCCGAGCTCGTCATTGCGGACGCGATTGCGGGCCGTCGCGATGAGGTGTTTCTCGTTTCAAAAGTGCTGCCGAGCAACGCCTCGCGCCGCGGCACGATCACGGCGTGTGAGCGTTCGCTGAAGCGGCTGAAGACCGATCGGCTCGACTGCTATCTGTTGCACTGGCGCGGCTCCTATCCGCTCGAAGACACCGTCGCTGCGTTCGAGGAGCTGGTGAAGGCCGGCAAGATCAAGTCCTGGGGCGTCTCCAACTTCGATGCCGACGATCTCGACGACATTCTCGACGTTGCGGGCGAGGGCCGGATCGCGTGCAATCAGGTGCTCTATCATCTCAAGGAACGTGCGATCGAGCACGCCGTGGTTCCCTGGTGTGAGCGGCATGGTGTCGCTGTGGTCGCCTATTCGCCGTTCGGACACGATGATTTTCCGGATGCGCGCAGCAAGGGCGGCGCTGTGCTGGTGAAGATCGCGGAGGCGCGTCGCGCGACACCGCGGCAGGTCGCGCTGAACTTCCTCACCCGTGCAACTACGGTGTTCGCGATTCCGAAGGCCTCATCCGCGGAACATGCCGCCGAAAATGCGGCCGCTGGCGATCTCATCCTGACGAAAGACGAGATCGCTGCGCTCGATGCGGCGTTTCCGCGCGGCACGAAGCCGCGCAGCCTGCCCATGTTGTAGTGCAAAAACGTCCATTATTAATGGAATATTGATGCGCGCGGACCTCAGCGCATATCGGCATCCTGTTTTCGGAAGTTGTGAACGCGGCGCATTTGTCGTTTTTTACGAGCGTTCTCGATTCGCATTATTTCCGGGTTCCAGCCGTGACACCGCCGCCCGCCGCAGCCGCAAGGCTCGACAGTATTCCCATGCCCGTGCCGGAGAAGAAGCAGGCGGCTCGCCGTGCGCCCGCGCGCGTCGATCATCCCTTCAAGGGCATTGCGCTGGTGTTGCTGTCGACGGTGTTTCTCGGCACCTCCGACGTGACCGCGAAATATCTCTCGACCAGCCTGCCGTCGATCGAGATTACCTGGATCCGCTTCGTCACCTTCGCGCTGATGTTCACACCGGTGATGCTGCCGGGCTCGCCGCTGCATGCGATGCGCACCGAACGCCTCGGCCTGCAGCTGATGCGCGGCGCCGCGCTGCTCGGCTCCTCGCTGTTCTTTATCACCGGTCTCCGTTTCCTTCCCATTGCGGAAGCCTCGGCCACCGGCTTCGTCTCGCCGCTGTTCGTCACCGCGCTGTCGATCATCTTCCTGAGCGAGAAGGTCGGCCTGCGCCGCTGGATCGCCACCGCGATCGGCCTGACGGGCGTGATGATCATTCTGCGCCCGGGCTCCAGCGCGTTTCATGCCGCCGCGTTCTTCCCGATCATCTCGGCGTTCTGCTGGGCTGCCGCGCTGATCCTGACGCGCATGATGAGCGGCCGCGAAGCGGTGCTCACGACGATGGCCTATTCGGCGTTGACGGGCGTTGCGATCCTTTCCGTGATGGTGCCGTTCGTCTGGGTCACGCCGAGCTGGACCGCGATCAGGCTCGGCATTGTGATCGGCGTTGCCTCCACCGTCGGCCAGTGGATCATCGTGCTGGCCTATCGCTATGGCGATGCCTCGGTGCTGGCGCCGTTCTCCTACACGCAATTGCTCTGGGTCAGCATTTTGGGCTTCTTCATCTTCGGTGAGGTGCCTGATCTCTGGACCATCATCGGCGCGGCCTTCATTGTCGCGAGCGGCCTTTACATCGCCCATCGCGAGCGGGTGCGCCGCGCCCAGCTCCTGGTGCTGGAAGAGCGTTCCCCGAACCCCTGACGCAAGATCGGGCGTCCCGCTTCGTGCTATCAACGGCCCCAACACCACGGGAGGAGCCGGATGCGCGCTGCGATTTTCAGGAACGGTGAGATTGTCGTCGACCGGATGGCGGAGCCGACGCCGGGTCCCGGTCAGGTTCTGGTCAAGACGCTCGCCTGCGGCATTTGCGGTTCCGATCTGCACGCGCGCCAGCACGCCCACCGCATGGTGGAGATGGCGCGGAAGACCGGGCGCAAGCCGATGGACCTCAGCCGCGACGTCGTGTTCGGTCATGAGTTCTGCTGCGAGATCGTCGATTACGGCCCTGGCACAGCGCGCAAGTTTAAGCCGGGTACGCGCGTCTGCTCGTTGCCGGCGCTGGTGACGCCTGAGGGCATCGAAGGCATCGGCTATTCCAACGACAATATCGGCGGTTATGCCGAGGCGATGCTGCTGAGCGAAGCGCTGCTGCTCGAAGTGCCCAACGGTCTTGCGCCGGAACATGCCGCGCTGACCGAACCGCTCGCGGTCGGGGTTCACGCCGTCGCAAAAGCCAATATCCGTGGTGGCGAGGTGCCGCTCGTGATCGGCTGCGGCCCGGTCGGGCTCGCGGTGATCACGGCGCTGAAGCTCAAGGGCCTGCATCCGATCGTCGCCGCCGACTATTCGCCGGCGCGGCGCGCGCTTGCGGCCAGGCTCGGCGCCGATATCGTCGTCGACCCCAAGGTGTCGCAGCCTTATGCGACATGGGCCGAGCACGCGCAGATGTCGGACGCGGAGAAGGCGGCGCGGCCGCCGTTCCAAGCCATGCTGCCGGCGCTGAAGCCTGCGATCATCTTCGAATGTGTCGGCGTGCCCGGCCTGTTGCAGCAGGTGTTCGAAGGCGCGCCGCGTGACGCGCGCATTGTCGTGGTCGGCGTCTGCATGGAAACCGACAGAAGCGAGCCGATGCTGGGCATCATGAAGGAGCTCAACGTGCAATACGTGCTCGGCTACGCACCGGAGGAATTCGCGGCGTCACTTCGGCTGATTGCCGAGGGGCAGGTGGATGCGGCAGCGATGGTGACGGCGGAAGTCGGCATCGATGGCGTCGCAAAGGCCTTCGCGGATTTGGCCAATCCTGAAGTCCACACCAAGATCATCGTGCAGCCGTGGCGGTGACAGTCTCGTAGGGTGGGCAAAGGCGCGTAGAGCCGTGCCCACCATGCGTCCGCGTTCGTGGTGGGAATGGTGGGCACGCTACGCTTTGCCCACCCTACGAGACTGCCGCAAGCGGGAGAGGTTAACTCAGCGCCGACCGACTGCCTCCGTTCGCGAACATCAACGTCATACCGGCAGCGCGATCGAATACTTGACCTGGCTCAGCGCGAAGCTGGACTCGATCGAGGCGATGCCGTCGAGCCGGGTCAGCTTGGTCTTGAGGAAGGTCTCATAGGAGGCCAGGTCGGCGGCGACGACCCGCAGCAGGTAGTCGCGGTTGCCGGTCATCAGATAGCACTCCAGCACCTCGTCCCATTTCGAGATCGCACGCGCGAAGCGGTTGAGGTCCTCCTCCTTCTGCCGCGCCAACTTGATCGAGATGAAGACGCTGACATGCAGCCCCAGCGCCTTCTGGTCGACGGTCGCAACGTAGCGCGAGATGACGCCGCGCTCTTCCAGGAGCTTGACGCGGCGATGGCAGGGCGAGACCGAGAGCCCGACCTTGTCGGCGAGCTCCTGCATGGTCAGGCGGCTGTCGGTCTGGAGCAGCGCGAGGATTTTTCGGTCGATGGCATCGAGCTCGGGCATTGGGATGAAACCTGTATATCTTGGCCTTCTGTTGGTAAAATATCCCAAGATGAGCGGGTGTGGCGCGAAAAATTGAGAAGTCTGGCGCGGCCGGCAGGCGTATCATCGGCCGACCTGTTTCCGGGAGCATTGCCATGCCCGTTGATTCCGCCCGCCTCGACACACTCACCGCCCTTAGCCGCAAGGCGCTGTGGCTGTCGTCATGGACGATCCACCATGCCAACCATATCCGCCCGAGCGCGGACGGCCTCAAGGTCGGCGGCCACCAAGCCTCGTCCGCCTCGCTCGCGACCATTATGTCCGCGCTGTACTTCCACGTGTTGCGCCCTGAGGATCGCGTCGCGGTGAAGCCGCATGCGAGCCCGGTGTTCCATGCCATCCAGTATCTGTTCGGCCGGCAGAGCCGCGAGAAGCTCGAGAACTTTCGCGGCTTCAAGGGTGCGCAGTCCTATCCCTCGCGCATCAAGGACGTCGACGACGTCGATTTCTCCACCGGCTCGGTCGGCCTCGGCGTCGCGCAGACGCTGTTCTCTTCGCTGGTGCAGGACTACGTCAAGGCGCATGGCTGGATGAAGGACCGCGGCGAAGGGCGGATGATCGCCCTCGTCGGCGATGCCGAGATGGACGAGGGCAACATCTTCGAAGCCCTGGCAGAGGGCTGGAAGCACGGCCTGCGCAACACCTGGTGGGTGGTGGACTATAACCGCCAGTCGCTCGATGCCGTCGTCCGCGAAGGTCTCTGGGAAAAATTCGAGACCATGTTCCGCAATTTCGGCTGGGACGTGGTGATCGTGAAATACGGCCGGCTGATGCGCGAGGCCTTTGCCGAGCCCGGCGGCGAGGCGCTGAAGCGCTGGATCGACAATTGTCCGAACGCGCTCTATGCCGCGCTGTGTTTTCAGGGCGGCGCCGCCTTCCGCAAGCATCTGCACGACGAGATCGGCGACCAGGGCCCGATCACCAAGCTGATCGACAAGCGCAACGATGACGAGCTGCTCGCACTGATGTCGAATCTCGGCGGCCACGACATGGCGAGCATGCTGGAGGCATTCGAGTCCATCGACCACGACCGCCCGGTCTGCTTCATCGCCTACACCATCAAAGGCGTCGGCCTGCCGTTCCAGGGCCACAAGGACAACCACGCCGGCCTGATGACGATCGCGCAGATGGAGAAATATCGCGACAGCCAGAACATCCGCCCCGGGCATGAATGGGACAAGTTCGAGGGCCTCGCGCAGGATGCGGCCGAGTTGGAGGCCTTCCTCGCGCGCGTGCCGTTCAATCAGGACGGCCGCCGCTTGAGCGCGCCTGTCGTCGAGGTGCCGCAACAACTCGCTTTCAAGCCGTCGCCGCAGATGTCGACCCAGCAGGGCTTTGGCCTCGTGCTGAACGAGATCGCGCGCAGCGACAGCGAGCTCGCGAGGCGCATCGTCACGACCTCGCCTGACGTTACCGTCTCCACCAATCTCGGTCCCTGGGTCAATCGCCGCGGGCTGTTCGCGCGCGCCGAGAAGGCGGACTTATTCCGCAGCGAGAAAATTCCCTCGACCTACAATTGGGATGCGTCCCCCAAAGGGCAGCATCTCGAGCTCGGCATCGCCGAGATGAACCTGTTCATCATGCTCTCGGCGCTCGGCCTATCGCACCAGCTCAACGGCGAGCGGCTGCTGCCGGTCGGCACGCTCTACGATCCCTTCATCGAGCGCGGCCTCGATGCGCTGAATTATGCCTGTTACCAGGATGCGCGTTTCATGGTGGCGGCAACGCCGTCGGGCGTCACGCTCGCGCCCGAAGGCGGCGCGCACCAGTCGATCGCAACGCCGTTGATCGGCATGGCGCAGGATGGCCTGGCCTCGTTCGAGCCGACCTTCGTCGACGAGCTCGCCGTGATCATGGCTTTCGGTTTTGAGCACATGCAGCGCGAGGCCGGCGAGGGCGGCTCGGTCTATTTGCGGCTCTCGACGCGCAGCATCGAGCAGGCGCAGCGCATCATGACGCCGGAGCTGAGGCAGGGCATCACCGACGGCGCCTATTGGCTGCGCAAGCCGGGCCCGAATGCCGAAGTCGTGATCGCCTATACCGGCGCGGTCGCGCCGGAGGCGATCGAGGCGACCGGCTTCATCGGCGAGAGCCGCCGCGACGTCGGCCTGCTCGCGATCACCTCGG
>NZ_PSRT01000251.1 GCF_004212635.1 Bradyrhizobium genosp. SA-3
CGATCTGCGCCAGGCGGCGCGCCAGCTCTGCCGGCGCCTGCACATGGTTGGCGAGCGGCACGACGCCCTCGGGCAGCTCCGGATCGCCGTCGGTGACGCCGGCATTGGTCCAGCGCATCGGCGCCGACGGATCGACCGGCGCGTCGAGATCGTCGCCGAGGGCAGCGCCGATCGCCTTCTCAAATCCCTTGTCGACGGTGATGCCGTCGATGATCGGCGGCCACAGATTCTTGGTCTCGCCGTTGACGATCTTGGAGATCGTGCGCGCCTCGGTCTCGAGCCGCTGCACGCGCTTGTCGGCTTCGACCAGCGGCGAGCGCGAGGATTCCAGCGTCTGCCGCGCGGCGACATGGGCGGCTTCGCTCGCCTGCGCTGCGGCTTCCGAAGCGGCCAGCGTCTGCTCCGCAGTCTCGACCAGAGCGGTCAGCTCGTCGAGATCGCCGAAGCCGCCGGTCTCCTGCGCAAGCTTCTGCTCTTCCGCCGTGACATTCGCGATCTCCTGGTCGAGCCGGGCGAGCTTGTCGCGATGGGTGCGAACATTGGCTTCAAGCTGGTTGCGCTTGGCGGTGAGGTCGGCGAGCGCGGTGGTGAGCTCGGCGAAGCGCTGCTCGGTTTCGGTCAGCACCGCCTCGGCTTCCGCGACGCGCTCGTCGACGCCGGAGCGCTTCTCGACGCGCGACTTGATCTCTTCCTTCAGCTCGGCGTCCTCAGCGTCGAGCCGCTGCAGCGCGACGTCGGCGTCCATGGTCTGCTGCTGGGCGCGCGAGATGTCGCCTTCGAACTGGGCGAGGCGCCGCTCGAGCTCGGCGACGCGCTCCTTGGCGCGCTCTTCCTCGCGGTCGAGCTGCTCGCGAGCATTGGTGAGGCGCTGCAGCCCGGCCGCGGCACGCGCTTCGGCGTCGCGCAGCGCCGGCATCTCGGCGGCGCGGATGGCCTGGATGCGGGCGGCTTCGGCTTGGTGCTGGGTGCGCTCGGCCATCTCGCGGACCGCGAGATCGTGCGTCTGCCCGGACTCGTTGACGTCGGCGTGGGCGCCGATCCAGCGCAGGTGGAACAGCGTGGCTTCGGCCTTGCGCACCTTGGCGGCGACCTCGCGATAGCGCACGGCCTGGCGGGCCTGCTTCTTCAGGCCTTCCATCTGGCCGGAGAGCTGGCCGATCACGTCCTCGACGCGGGTGAGGTTGGTTTCGGCCGCCTTCAGCCGCAGCTCGGCCTCGTGACGGCGGGCGTGCAGGCCGGCGACGCCCGCGGCGTCTTCCAGCACGCGGCGGCGCTGCTCGGGCTTGGCCTGGATGATTTCGCCGATCTTGCCCTGGTGGACGAGCGCCGGCGAGCGCGCGCCCGTGGCGGCGTCGGCGAACAGGATCTGCACGTCGCGGGCGCGCACGTCGCGGCCGTTGATGCGATAGACCGAGCCGGCCTCACGCTCGATGCGCCGGGAGATTTCGAGAAGCTGGCTGTCGTTCATCGCCGCCGGCGCGGTGCGATCGGCATTGTCGATCGTCATCGTCACTTCGGCATGGTTGCGCGCAGGACGGTTGCCGGAGCCGGCGAAGATCACCGCGTCCATGTCGGCGGCGCGCAGCGACTTGTACGAGGTCTCACCCATCGCCCAGCGCAGCGCCTCGACGAGATTCGACTTGCCGCAGCCATTGGGTCCGACCACGCCGGTCAGGCCGGGCTCGATAACGAAGTCCGTGGGCTCAACGAAGGACTTGAAACCGTGAAGGCGCAGGCGGGTGATTTTCATAAGCACGCATCTCTGTTGGCAGGCGCGAATCCCCTGCCGGGACAACACCATGGAAGGCATTGTCGCTGTCTGGGCGAGTCGCGCGAGGCGGCTCGTGCGGCGGACAATGGCCGCGGTGCGCCGCGAGGGCAACCGGCGAAAGCCGCTTTTCCCAAGGGATTTATGCCGGGAATGATACGGCTTTAGATGCGCGAATCAGGATTGTGGCGTTGCGAATCAGCTCTTCAGCAGCGGATTGATCTTCTTGGCGAACTCCTCGAACGAGGCCTCGCCCTTGATCTTCTCGCCGTTGATGAAGAAGGTCGGCGTCGAATCCACCTTCAGAACGTCGCTGGCGTATTTCTGGTCCGCGGCGATCTTGTCGAGCAACGCCTGGTCCTTCAGGCAGGCCTCGACCTGCTGCTGGGTGAGGCCGGCCTGCTTGCCGATCCGCGTCAGGGTCTCGGTGGTGTTCTTCATCACCCAGTCGCTCTGCTGGCGGAACAGCATGTCGGTGACGGCGAAATATTTCGGCGCGTCGTCCTTGGCGATGCAGCGCGACAGCATCGATCCGGCGGCGGCTTTGATGTCGAGCGGGAACTCGCGGAAGATGTAACGCACCTTGCCGGTGTCGATGTATTCCTTCTTGATCTTGGGGAACACCTGCTCGTTGAAGGCCGCGCAGTGCGGGCAGGTCATCGAGGCGTATTCGGTGATGGTGACGGCGGCATCCTTCGGGCCGAGCGCCATGTCGGGCAGCGACACCGGCTTGGCCACATCAGCGGCGGATTGCGCCATTGCTTCAGGGATCATGGCCTCGGAGATGAACCGCAGCGGCGAGAGCCCGGCGAGCGCGGCAAGCCCGGTCAGCGACAGCATCGTGGTGAAGGCGCGGCGGGTGATGATCAAGGTCGGCTCCCGGATTGGCAAGGGTCGTCCCGGGGTCCATCGAGTTCCCGCCCCGGCGGCCTGTCGCTAGCTTGAAACGTCGATTGAGGCAATGGCGAGCGGCAAGTCAGGGTCCAGATTAGCAGCTGAATGAGGCTCAATTTCGCTTGATGGCGGCCCCGAGCCGCGCCAGCGCCGTCTTGAGCTGTTCATCTTCGATGTCGCCCAGACTCTCCGCCATCTTGGCTACCGATTTGGGATCCGGCGGGCCTGGCCGTGCCGGCCGCCGGGCGCGCGACAGGGGAGCCTGGCGGAAGGCGAGCTTGCCGACGGCGCTCCAGCCGAAGAAGCGGTTGACCCGTTCCAGGATCACATCGGCCGAATGCTGGATCTCCAGCGCCATCGGCCCTTCGACCCGCAGCACCAGCGTCGCCGGCTGCTGCGGCTGGCCCTCCACCGGCCGCGGCCATTGCATCTTCAAGGGCTCGGCATGGGCCGCGATCTCCGGCCCGGCGATCTCCGCCCACCGCGTCACCAGCTCGCGCGCCGCAAAGCCCTGCTTGGCATAGGCCTCGGCAAAGACGTCGTTGAGCAGGAGCGACAGCGGCTTGGCGCTGATGGGACCGGGCTTGGGAGGGAATTTGGACATGCGGACCTTATAGCACCGTGCGCGACGCGTCAGGAACTGCTGCCGTCATGGCCGGGCCTTGTCCCGACCATTCACGTCTTGCCGCGAAGAAAGACGTGGATGCCCGCGACAGGCGCGGGCATGACGTGGAGAGACCGGCGCGTTGCCGCTACAGTGTCGGCATGAGCCCCAGATCTGCCCTCAAGGCCAAGTCGGAACCAGTTCAGTCGAAAGCCTCATCGCGCCCGAAACTCCTGCTCGCCTGGTACGACCGCCACCGCCGCCGACTGCCCTGGCGGGCTGCGCCCGGCGAGGCATCGGACCCTTACCGCGTCTG
Organism: Bradyrhizobium genosp. SA-3; assembly: GCF_004212635.1. Classification (GTDB taxonomy): domain Bacteria; phylum Pseudomonadota; class Alphaproteobacteria; order Rhizobiales; family Xanthobacteraceae; genus Bradyrhizobium. The sequence goes on from NZ_PSRT01000251.1 coordinate 3,583, forward strand.
GCTGTCGGAGATCATGCTCCAGCAGACGACGGTGAAGGCGGTCGGGCCTTATTTCGAAAAATTCGTCGCGCGCTGGCCGGACGTCACGGCGCTGGGCCGGGCCTCGCTCGACGACGTGCTGCGGATGTGGGCTGGGCTCGGCTACTACTCGCGGGCGCGCAACCTCCATGCCTGCGCGGTCGCGGTGACGCGCGAGCATAGCGGCGTCTTTCCCGACACCGAGGAAGGCCTGCGCGCACTGCCGGGCATCGGGCCCTACACGGCGGCCGCGATCGCCGCAATCGCATTCGAACGCCGCACCATGCCGGTCGACGGCAACATCGAGCGGGTGGTCTCGCGCCTGTTCGCGGTCGAGGAGGAGCTGCCGCAGGCCAAGCCGCTGATCCAGCAGCTCGCCGCGATGCTGCTGGCGGATTCTCGTGCCGGCGACAGTGCGCAGGCGCTGATGGACCTCGGCGCCTCGATCTGCACGCCGAAGAAGCAGGCCTGCTCGCTATGTCCGCTGAGCGACGACTGCACGGCGCGTGCGCAGGGCACGCAGGAAACATTTCCGCGCAAGGCGCCGAAGAAGAGTGGAACGCTCCGGAGGGGCGCCGCCTTCGTCGTCACGCGCGGCGATGAGCTTCTCGTCCGCTCAAGGCCCGAAAAGGGTCTGCTCGGCGGCATGACCGAAGTGCCCGGCTCGGATTGGCTCGCCGGCCAGGACGACGCGGCGGCGAAGCAGCAGGCGCCGGAGCTGAAGGGGCTATCGCGCTGGCAGCGCAAGGTGGGCGCCGTCACCCACATCTTCACGCATTTTCCGCTGGAGCTGATCGTCTACACGGCGAAGGCGGAGGCCCGCACCCGCGCGCCCGAGGGCATGCGCTGGGTGCCGATCGCCACGCTTGCCGGCGAAGCGCTGCCCAACGTCATGCGCAAGGTCATCGCGCATGGATTGGATCTCTAGCGCTCACCCTGCTGACATCATGCTGGCAGCAGGCCTGCGTTAATCCCATCGACGGCAACGGAGGTTCGTATGGTCAGGACTGCGCTCGATAACTTTCGAAAGCCGCCCTGCGCCGAGCTATTGGGCTGGGGCCTGCTCGATGCCCGCCCGCAGGAGGGCTGGATCAAGCTCGGCTTCGAAGGCCAGCCGGAATTCTGCAATCCAGCAGGCTTCATCCAGGGCGGCATGCTCTCGGCCATGCTCGACGACACCATGGGCCCGGCCGTGCTGGTGATGAGCGAGGGCCGGCTCTACACCACCACCATCAGCATGACCGTGAATTTCCTCAGCCCCGCAAAGCCAGGGTCGATTATTTCCGAAGCCAGAGTCACCCAGCTCGGCAAGACCATCGCCTTCGTCGAGGCCAAGCTGACAGCCCAAGACGGCACGCTGCTTGCGACTGCAACCGCGAGTGAGCGTCTGCTTGAGGCGGCGAGGGTCGTGCGCTGAGGCGGAGGCGATAATCGTTGTCCACCCATCGGCGTCTTCAAGCACTCAGAACCAGTGGGATTACGGTGCGGTATTTTCCGGCGGAAGATGGAACTGGCGGTTCGGGGGCCAACTCAACAGACACCTGACCAAGCCCATGCTCATTCAGCAGCTTGGTCAATTCGGAATGGACCGCCCGCCAAACCCGGCTTGGGTCAGCGTCGGCTGCGGGATGGAGGCGAACGCGCAATTGTGTTGGCGCAGTCTGCACGATCTGAAACAACTCCACGCCGGGTACATGATCGATCTCAAGCGCGAGCGATGGCACTGCGACTTTCTCGCCGCGTTCGGTTGGAAACGTGAGGATATCGGCAGCGCGGCCCCGCACGCGGATCGCCGGAAGTGGGTTGCCGCAAGGACAGGGATCAGGTCGTTGCAGGATGCGGTCGCCGAGATCGTAGCGGAGGATCGGCTGCACGCGATTGGCGAGGTTGCTCACGAAGACCGTATGCGCCTCCTCGCCGGGCGGAACCGGCCGATAACTCGCATCGACGGGTTCGAGGATCGCCCAATCGCTGTTGACGTGATGCCAACCGTGTTCACAGCCAATGGCCATGAACAGGCATTCCGTCGCGACGTAAATAGTCCGGACCTTGGCGTGGAATGCCCTTGCGATCCGGTCGTATCCGTCCGGCGAAAGCCCTTCCGAAGTCGGAAGAACCAGCACCGGCCGAACATGCAGGCGACCGGCATCCTGCTCGGCGGCCAAGAGTGCCATGACGCTGGCGTATCCGATGAGCAGAGCCGGGCAGAACCGATCGAGTTCGGCGACCAGATTCTGCAACGGCGCCTGCGCCGCGAGCGCCCGGAATCGTCGGGCCGACCATTTTGTGCGGATCGCAGCAAAGCTGGTTGCGCCGATGTAGTGGCCCCCCATCGCCAGCACCGAGGCCGCGCGGCCGCCGCGGACGAGGAGACGAAATATCTCGCTGCC
>NZ_PSRT01000252.1 GCF_004212635.1 Bradyrhizobium genosp. SA-3
TCCAGAGTCCCGCCGCAGCGCCAGTCTGGATTGCTTCGCTTCGCTCGCAATGACGGATTGGCGGCCATCACGGGCTAATCCGATGAGCCTCTATTGTCTGCAGCACCGCCGCACAATGCCCAGCGATCGTCAGTTCCTCATTCGTTGGAATGATGAACACCTCAACGGCGCTATCGTCAGCGTTGATGCGTTCGCGCGCGTCCTCGTTCGCCGCGGCATCGATCCGTACGCCGAGCCAGGCGAGGCGTTCGCCGATCGCGCTGCGGATCTTCTTCGCATGCTCGCCGATGCCGCCGGTGAAGATCAGGCAATCGAGCCCGGCAAGCGTGGTCGCCATCATCGCGATCTCCTGCGCCGACCGGAAAACGAACAGATCGACCGCCTCCCGCGCCGCGGCCGCGCTGCTCGCGAGCAGCGTGCGCATGTCCGCGGAGATGCCGGAGACGCCGAGCAGGCCCGACTCGAGATAGAGCAGGTGCTGGATGGCCTCGACCGACATGTGCTCGTGCTGTTGCAGATAGAGCAGCACGCCGGGATCGATGGCGCCGCAGCGCGTGCCCATCACGAGGCCGTCGAGCGGTGTCAGTCCCATCGTGGTGTCGACGCTGCGGCCATCGCGCAGCGCGCACAGGCTCGCACCATTGCCGAGGTGCGCGATGACGGTGCGCTTTGCGACGAGCTGCGGCGCGATTGCCGCGAGTCGCCCCGCGACATATTCGAAGGAGAGGCCGTGAAACCCGCAGCGCCGGACGCCGCGCTCCTCATAGCGTCTCGGAATCGCGAAGCGGCCCGCGGGCGGCGGCAAGCCGTGGTGGAAGGCGGTGTCGAAGCACGCGATCTGCGTCAGATCGGGGCGGATCGCCTGCATGGTGCGGACCGGCTCGAGGCACCGCGGCTGGTGCAGCGGGGCCAGCGGCGTCAGCGCCGCCAGCTTGGCATAGACGTCGTCCGTCAGTTCGACCGGGCCGGAGTAATCCCGACCGCCGTGGACGATGCGGTGACCGATGGCGCGCAAGCGGTGCTCGCCAAAACGCTCGTCGATGAACGTCAGCACATCGGCGAACAGATGACCGCTGTCCGCATCCGCGGCGTCCCTCCGCGTCTCGAACAGAGTTTCGCCCGTCGGCCCCTTCACCACGAGCCGGGGCGTTGCCTCGTGCTCGTCGAGCAAGCCGTTGCAGAGCAGGTCGGGGCCTGACGCCGCCAGCTCGAACAGGCCGAACTTGATGCTCGATGATCCCGAGTTGAGCACAAGGACAGTGTCCGACATGGCTTCAGTCGCCGGCTTTGGCCGGCGTGTTGCCGCCGGCGCTGTTCGGCCAGACCCAATCGCGGACCTCAGGCATGTCCTCGCCATGCTCGCGGACATAGCGGGAGTGTTCGATCAGCTTGTCGCGGAACTGTTGCTTGACCTGCGCAGCCCTGGTCGCAAGCCCGGGGACGCGCTCGATCGCCTCGATCGCGAGATGGTAGCGGTCGAGCTCGTTGAGCACGACCATGTCGAACGGCGTCGTCGTGGTGCCTTCCTCGGCAAATCCGCGCACATGCATGCCGCCATGGTTGGTGCGGTTATAGGTCAGCCGGTGAATGAGATAAGGATAGCCGTGATAGGCGAAGATCACCGGCTTGTCTGATGTGAACAGGCTGTCGAAGTCGCGGTCGGACAGACCGTGCGGATGCTGCTCCTTCGGCTGCAGCGTCATGAGGTCGACGACGTTGACGACGCGGATCTTCAAGTCAGGCAGCGCCTTGCGCAAGAGGTCGACGGCCGCGAGCGTCTCCAGCGTCGGCACGTCGCCGGCGCAGGCCATCACCACGTCGGGCTCTGCGTTTGCGTCCTCCGTGCCCGCCCAGATCCAGATGCCGATGCCGGCATCGCAATGCGTGGCCGCCTCCTGCATCGACAGCCATTGCGGCGCCGGCTGCTTGCCGGCGACGATCACATTGATGCGGTTGTAGGTGCGCAGGCAATGATCGGCGATCCACAGCAGCGTGTTGGTATCAGGCGGGAAATAGATCCGGACGATATCGGCCTTCTTGTTGGCGACGAGATCGACGAAACCAGGGTCCTGATGGCTGAAGCCGTTATGGTCCTGGCGCCAGACGTGCGAGGTCAGGAGATAGTTGAGCGAAGCGATCGGGCGCCGCCACGGCAGATCGCGCGTCACCTTCAGCCATTTGGCGTGCTGGTTGAACATGGAATCGACGATGTGGATGAAGGCCTCATAGCAGGAGAACAAGCCGTGCCGGCCGGTGAGCAGGTAGCCTTCGAGCCAGCCCTGGCAGAGATGCTCGCTCAATACCTCCATCACGCGGCCGTCTTGCGCGAGATGCACGTCGTAAGATTCGGTTGGCTCCATCCAGACGCGTTCGGTGGCCTCGAACACCGCATCGAGCCGGTTTGATGCCGTCTCGTCCGGGCCCACGATGCGGAAGTTGCGCGCATCGGCATTGAGGCGGATGACGTCGCGCAGGAATTTGCCGAGCTCGCGTGTGGCTTCCGCCACGACGCCGCCGGGCTGTGGCACCTCGACCGCGAAGCCGCGGAAGTCCGGCAGCTTCAGCTCTTTCTTCAACAGCCCGCCATTGGCATGCGGATTGGCGCCCATCCGCCGCTGGCCTTCGGGCGCCAGCGCCTGAAGCTCGGGAATGAGCGCGCCACCGGCGTCGAACAGCTTGTCCGGCTCATAGCTGCGCATCCAGTCTTCGAGCACCTTCAAATGCGCCGGGTTCTCGCGGCAGCTCGCAACGGGGACCTGATGCGCGCGCCAAAAACCCTCGACCTTCTTGCCGTCGACCTCCTTCGGGCCGGTCCAGCCCTTGGGGCTGCGCAGCACGATCATCGGCCAGCGCGGTCGCTCGACGTTTCTGCGCCCGTCGCGGGCGTGCTGCTGGATCGAGCGGATGCTGGCGAGCGCGACGTCGAGCGCATCCGCCATGGCCTGGTGCATCAATTTGGGATCGTCGCCCGCGACGAACAGCGGCTCGTGGCCGAGGCCGCGGAAGAGATCGCGGATCTCTTCGTCGCGCATCCGCCCGAGCACGGTCGGGTTGGCGATCTTGTAGCCGTTGAGATGCAGGATCGGCAGCACCGCGCCGTCATGGGCAGGGTTGAGGAACTTGTTGGAGTGCCAGGACGCCGCGAGCGGGCCGGTTTCGGCCTCGCCGTCGCCGACGACGCAGGCGACGATCAGGTCGGGATTGTCGAATGCCGCGCCATAGGCGTGCACCAGCGCATAGCCGAGCTCGCCGCCCTCGTGGATCGAGCCCGGCGTTTCCGGCGCCGCGTGGCTCGGAATGCCGCCGGGGAAGGAGAACTGCCTGAACAGCTTGCGCAATCCGTCCGCATCGCACGCGATGTCGGGATAGATCTCGCTGTAGCTGCCTTCCAGATAGGTGTTGGCGACCATGCCCGGGCCGCCATGGCCGGGGCCGCAGACGTAGATCACGTTGAGGTCAAGCGCACCGATGACGCGATTGAGATGGGCATAGATGAAGTTCAAACCGGGCGTCGTGCCCCAATGGCCGAGCAGGCGCGGCTTGATGTGCTCGGGCCGCAGCGGCTCGCGCAGCAGCGGATTGTCGAGGAGATAGATTTGCCCGACGGAGAGATAGTTGGCGGCACGCCAGTAGCGATCGAGGAGATCGAGTTCGCTGCTCGCCGCACGCAATTGTCGTTGATTTGTCATGTTCTTGCCGACCTTCACCCAGCGATCGTCACCAACATTGTTCCGGCGCGATTGATCCCTTCGCCATGAAACCGGATCGCCGCGGCGCCGGTGTTGCGTGAGGTCAAGGGCGCGCGCCCGAAGGTTGGGCAGCCTGTGCATGGGGTTGTTTTCGCGTTTTTTGTTCTTGTTCTTGATTTGTTCCGTTCGGATGCTATTTTGGCTGCATGAGTCGAGCATCTTCTCGTGCCCTCAAGCACCCGCCGGTCACGGCGCCCTCCGAGCCGGCGGGTGCGCCTTCTGATTTTCCTGCCGATTTTCCCGAGCTTGGCGTCGCCATCGACCGCGCGCGAAGGCGAGGGCGGGGCGCCCAGTCCAATGCCAGCGGCCGTTACGAGGCCGAGGCGCGCGTCGCCTTCGACGACGGCTGGCAGAGCCTGGAGGAGCTGCCGCCGTTCAAGACCACGGTTGCCGTCGACACCTCGCGCAAGGTGATCACCCGCAACGACTCCCCCGACATCGGCTTCGACCGCTCGATCAATCCCTATCGCGGCTGCGAGCACGGCTGCGTCTATTGCTTCGCGCGGCCGACCCACGCCTATCTCGGCCTGTCGCCCGGGCTCGACTTCGAGTCAAAACTGTTTGCCAAGCCCGAGGCGCCGGCGCTGCTGGAGAAGGAGCTCGCAGCAAGCGGCTACGAGCCGCGGATGATCGCGATCGGCACCAACACCGATCCCTATCAGCCGATTGAGCGCGAGCGAAAGATCATGCGCGGCATCCTCGAGGTGCTGGAGCGCACCGGCCATCCCGTCGGCATCGTTACCAAGTCGGCGCTGGTGGTGCGCGACATCGACATTCTCGCGCAGATGGCCAAGCGCAATCTCGCCAAGGTCGCGATCTCGGTCACCTCGCTCGATCCGAAGCTCGCGCGCACCATGGAGCCGCGCGCCGCGACGCCGCCGAAGCGGCTGGAGGCGCTCAAGCAGCTCTCGGAAGCCGGCATTCCGACCACGGTGATGGTCGCGCCCGTGATCCCTGCGCTGAACGATTCCGAGATCGAGCGCATCCTCGATGCCGCAGCCCATGCCGGCGTCAAGGAAGCCTCCTACGTGCTGCTGCGGCTGCCGCTCGAGGTGCGCGATCTGTTCCGCGAATGGCTGATGGCGAACTATCCGGACCGCTACCGCCACGTCTTCACGCTGATCCGCGACATGCGCGGCGGCCGCGACTACGATGCGAAATGGGGCGAGCGGATGAAGGGAACCGGCCCGATGGCCTGGACCATCGGCCGCCGCTTCGAGATCGCCTGCGACAGGCTCGGCCTCAACAAACGGCGCTCCAAGCTGACCACGGATCACTTCGCGCGACCGAAGCGGAACGGCGATCAGCTCAGCCTGTTCTGATCGGGAAGTGGACGAGGCGTAGCATGAGCGAGGAACTTACCGTGCCGGTGCCGCGGCTGACCGTCATCACGCTCGGCGTCAGCGACATCCGCGCCAGCATCGCCTTTTACGACGCGCTCGGTTTCTCGCGCCGGCTGAAGGCGACCGGCGAAGCGGTCGCCTTCTATGATACCGGTGGTCCGGTGCTTGCCTTGTATCCCTGGGATCAGCTCGCCGCCGACGCGGCGTTGCCGGACAATCCGAGGCCGTCGGCCTTTCGTGGGATGACGCTCGCCTGGAACTGCCGGACGCGCGCGGAGGTCGATGCGGTGCTGGCCTTCGCTGTCGACAAGGGTGCAAAGCTGTTGAAAGCGGCGCACGAGACCGATTACGGCGGCTATTCCGGCTATTTCACGGACCCCGACGGCCATCCCTGGGAGGTCGTGGTCGCGCCCGGCATCGATGTCGGTGACGATCGGCGGGTGCATCTGGGGGAGTAGAGGGCGACCTGAATAACGGGAATTATCTGGGGTTCCCAGTTGCGCTGGCGAAGTCCCTTGCGCACGATCCCGGCCATGATTCGGGACAAGTCCGCCAAGAAGCCGGCCAAAGACGCGCCAAAAAAGAACGGTGCGAAGAAGGCCGCGCCTGCCAAGGCCTCGGAAGCCAAGACGCCGGAAGCCAGGCCGTCGCAAGCCAAGCCGTCGCAAGCGAAGACGTCGGAAGCCAAGGCGTCGGAGCTTGAGGTTTTAGCCGGCAAGAGCGCCGGCCCGAAAGGCATCATCGCCGTGGCGCCGCCGAGCTTCCGCCGCGAGCGCGCGCTGATCAAGCGCGGCATCTGGCCGGTCGCAGGTTGCGACGAGGCCGGCCGCGGCC
>NZ_PSRT01000253.1 GCF_004212635.1 Bradyrhizobium genosp. SA-3
GCACCGGCTCCCGCGCCCGCCGCGCCCAAGACCGAAGTCGGCCGCCTGCCGACGATCGAAGGCTGGAGGCTGCGCAACGCCGCCAATGGCGGTGCGCTGATCGAGGGCCGCGACGGCCTCTACGAAGTCTATCCCGGCGATCCCATCCCCGGCGTCGGCCGCGTCGATGCGATCCGCCGCCAAGACGGCCGCTGGGTGGTCGTCACCAGCAAGGGCCTGATCGTCGCGCGCTGAGCGTCCGATATTCGACTTTCGAAGAGGCGCTTCACCACCATGTGAAGCGCCTTTTTGCTTGAATAGGCATCCCCGCGCGGTGTTACTGGAGGCATGAGCCGCGCGTTGCGAATTCTCGTTGCTGTCGCCGCATTGTTAGGCGGCGTCGTTTCGCTTTCGGCGGCGGAGAACGCGCAACTGGCGCGCGGCACCGCGATCACCGATCCTGATCTGTTGCGCCGGCTCGATCAGAGCGACGCGCTCACGATCGCGCGTCTGCTATGGCCGGAGCGGAGCGCCGACGTTCCGCTCACGACCGATCTGCTGTTCTCGTCGCTGCCGCAGCTCAAAGCGATTCCGCCGGCGATCGATGCGGAATTCGACCGCTACATCTCTCGGTACAAGGCGACATATCCGGGCGAGACGATTGGCGTCGGCGACGGTCTTGACGCGCAGTTGTTCGACCTCGCCAATCTGAAATCCCGCGACACGCGTTTCGTGCTCGTCGGCATTGTCAACCGCATGGACCGCGCCTATGTCTCGGACGAGTCCTGCGGCGAGATCCGCTTGATCTACCGTCTCGCGCGTTTCGAGAGCGGGCCGGACGGCGGCAAGACCGCAACGCGCCTGCCGATGACGCTCAATCTGGTGATGAGGGCGCGCGACGCGCGCCAGACGGACGGGAACGACAATCCCATCAGCTGCGCCGAGATCGCGCGGCGCTGGCTCTACAATGGCGACTGGCAAGATTTGATCGGTAGTCGCTTCTCCCCTGATGACGCCATGCTCGATCGTATCGAGACCAACATCCAGGTCTCCGTCGCGCCGAAATCGGCGCTGCACGATTTCCGCTCCGACTATCTGCTCAAGGTGTTCAAGTACGACGCTGCCACCAAGCAGTTCGAGGAATCGACGCTGGAGAACCAGATCGATCGCGACCGGATCCTTGGCGACGACGCGTTGCGGCGCGACTTCAGGGATTGGCTGCTCGCGCCCGAAAATCTGCGCGAGTTCGATCGCGGCACGGTGCTGATCCCCGAGAAATTCCTGGCGACATCTGCGGTGGTGCCGACACCCGCCGGGCTCGATGCCTCCGCCTTGCAGCCGGAGTTCGGCATGATGCAGGGAGAAGGAAAAGCGGAGGGCAGGGACGATCCCGTTTTCAGCGATGACGACGTGGTCGGTGCCTTGAAGCAGGCTGCCGCGCGCGGCATCGATCTGCAGAACGTCCGCTCGGTCGCGGGCTTTCAGCGCCGCCTCAACGACGTCACCTGCGCCGGCTGCCACCAGACTCGCGGCATCGGCGGCTTCCATTTCCCGGGCGTCGACTGGCTCGCAGACAAGCCGTCCAATTCCACCATCGTGCTGGCTTCGCCGCATTTCTTCGGCGACCAGGTCCGCCGCCGCGACATCCTGACCGCATTGGCCGCGGGCAAACGCCCTGATTTCTCACGCGGATTTGCCAGCCGGCCGCAGACCCGCGGTAGCCGCGAGTTGGCCGGGACCGAATATCAGGACGGCTGGGGCGCGCATTGTTCCCTGCAAACTGCGGGATCGGGAACGGCTGACAAGAGTTTTACGTCATGGAGCTGTGCTAAAGGTCTCACCTGTCAGGCTGCCGCGGCCTCGCGCCGCATTGGCATGTGCTTCATCAAGACGCGCTAGCGCGTGATCCGAAAAAGTGTGTAGCGGTTTTTCGAAAAGATCATGCCAAGATAAAGCAACCAAGCGATTTGGATGACCCATGACGGATACGAGCGAGGCCAACAAGCAGCGTAATCGCGAGATCGCGCGCAATGAGGAAGCCAAGCAGGTCACCGGCAGCATCCGCGTCAGCACCTGGGCGGTCGCGATGGCGGTCATCATCGGCGGGATCCTGTTCACGCTCGGCTGGCTGGCGTTGCGGTAAGAGCTCTCTCGACTGAAATTCGGAGCGAGCCGCAGGTTCGCCTCGCCCCGCTTGCGGGGAGAGGCCGACGCGCTCGGCAGCGCACTTGCGCGCCTGAGCGCGCGGGTGAGGGGGGACTCTCCGCGAGTCTCGCTGCCACCGTCCTCGCGGAGACTCCCCCTCACCCCGACCCTCTCAGGGCGAGCGAAGCTCGTCCCGGCCCCGCAAGCGGGGGAGAGGGGAGGAAGAAGAGGAGCTCTCTCACTTCGCGTAATTCGTCATCCGTTTGCCCGGCAGCAGCTCATAGGCCGGCTTCCAGCCGGGCAGGGCCGCCATGCGGCCGAGCCAGGCGTGGATGGCGGGATGGCTCGCGGCGAATTCGAAGCCGTGCTCGTCGCTCGGATAGTGCAGATAGGCCATCATCGAAATATCGGCGACCGTCGGCTTTGCGCCGATCGCGAATTCATTGTGCTGGAGGTGTCCGTCGAGGATGCCGAGGAAGTCCTCGAGCCGCCGGCGAAAATGCTTCAGCACCTGCGGATCGTTTTTCTCGGTGAAGGCGCGCATGAAGCGGTAGGTCGCCATGTAGCCGGTGAGCTTGTGGTTGTCCCAGAACAGCCAGCGCAACAGCTCGAACTTTTCCTCGTCAGTATCGGCGCCGAAACGCCTGTACTGATCGGCAAGCTTGAGCAGGAGCGGTGCGGTCTGGGTCATCTTCACGCCGTCGATTTCGAGCACCGGTATTTCACCCATCTCGTTGACGGCCTTGCGCCATTCCGCCGTGCGCGTGACGCCGCCGCCGAAATCGGTCCAGACCGGCTCGAACGTCTCGCCGCAAAGCGTGAGCATCAGCGCCAGCTTGTAGCTGTTGCCGGATTCGGGGAAGTAGTGCAGGCGATAGCTGGGCATGGGGGCCTCGCGATGACGGATGTTGTGGAGGCAAGCTATCACCTCATCGTCGTCCCGGCGAAGGCCGGGACCCATAACCACCGAATGTGGTTTGGCGAAGACTCGGAGTGACCAGCTTACGCGATAATACCCTCTCTGGAATATGGGTCCCGGCCTTCGCCGGGACGACAGGCGAGCGTGACGCGCGCGCTGCGACCTTACCCCACTGCCCCCTTCGCCCGCAGCTGCTTGATCGCCGCCTCGTCGTATCCCGCCCCGCGCAAAATCTCGTCACTGTGCTCGCCGACGCCGGGTGGCTTGCGCGGCTGGACCTTCCTGGCGCCATCGATCCAGATCGGGCTGTTGATGGTGAGCATGGTGTCGTTCTCGAACGGCACCAGCACCTCGTTGTCGAGCATCTGCTTGTCGCTCGGGATGTCGTCGAGAATGGCGACGACGCCGAACACGAGGCCGTTGCCGTCGAGGATCTTGCGCCATTCGGCGAGATCCTTGGTTGCGAAAGTGTCATCCAGAATCTTGATCAGCTCGACCGAGCGGGCGTGGCGGTCGGCCTTGGTGACGAAGCGGGGATCGTCGACCAGATCCTCGCGCCCGAGGCAGCGCGCCAGCGTCGGCCATTGCCGCTCCTCGTTGAGCAGGGACAGGATCAGCCAGCGGCCGTCCTTGCACTGGTAGTGGTTGGCGACCGCGTTCAGCGCGCGCTCGCGCGGCCGCCGCTCGCCGAACTTGGAGCCGCAGAGTTTCGCCTGCGCCAGCACGCTCGCCGCCCACACCCCGTTCGCCATCAGGTTGGACGCGACATGCGAGCCCTTGCCGGTCTTTTCGCGCTGATAGAGCGCGGTGACGATGGCGCCGTAGAACGCCATCGCGCAGGGGTGGTCGCCCATGCCGGCGACCGAGCGGGCGGGTGTCGTGTGGGTATCGGCGCGGACGAGGTCCATCAGGCCGGAGCGCGCCCAATAGGCATTGCTGTCGAAGCCGGGTTTGTTGGCCTCTTCGCCCTTTTCGCCATAGCCGGTGAAGGAGGCGTAGATCAGTCGGTCGTTGAGATGGGCGAGGTGGTCATAGGTGATGCCGAGCTTGGCGCGCACCGGTGGCGGCATGTTGGTGATGAAGACGTCGGCCTCCGCCACCAGCTTGTAAAGCACGGCCTGCGCTTCCGGCTTGGAGAGGTCGAGCGCGATGCTCTTCTTGTTGCGGGCCTCCAGCAGCCAGGCGAAATTGTGCTCGCCGGTCGGATAGCCCGGAAGGTTCGGCAGATTGCGGTAGGGATCCCCGGTGCCGGGCGGCTCGATCTTGACGACGTCGGCGCCGAAGTCCGACAGCACGGTCGCGGCCGCGGGCGCTGCGATGAAGCTCGCACAATCCAGAACCTTCAGCCCCGCAAAAATGCCCTTTTCCATCGCGGCGTTGCTCCCTCGCTCTTGTCGTTTCCCGCGCGCTGGAATTGGCGCGAGCCCATCATGGGAGCATTAGACCGATGTTTCCGCGGGATGCAACGGCGCCGGGCGCAGGGCCTCACTCCTCCCCCGCAAGCAACGCAGCATTGCCACCGGCCGCCGCGGTGTTGATGGTCACGGTCTGCTCGGTGGCAAAGCGCGCGAGGTAGTGCGGACCGCCGGCCTTGGGGCCGGTTCCTGAGAGGCCGTTGCCGCCGAACGGCTGCACGCCGACCACGGCGCCGATCATGTTGCGGTTGACGTAGATGTTGCCGACCTGGACGCGATCGATGATCGCCTCGATGGTGTCGTCGATGCGGGAGTGGACGCCGAGCGTGAGCCCGTAGCCGGTGCGCTCGATCGCTTGCAAGACACGTTCGAGGGTCTCGGGCCGATAACGGACGACGTGGAGGATCGGGCCAAACACCTCCTCGGTGAGCTGGCCGGCGTCCTTGAGCTCGAAGATGTGCGGCGCGACGAAGCAGCCATCCGGTGCGTGGCCTGCAAAGTGCAGCCGCGCTTCCGTCTTCATCCGCGCGATGTGGGCATCGAGACGCTGCTTGGCCTCGCGATCAATTACCGGTCCGACATGGGTTGCAACGTCGCTGGGATCGCCGATCTTCAACTCGCGCGCTGCGCCTGCGATCATCTCGATCATGCGGTCGGCGACATCGTCCTGCACGAACAAGAGCCGCAGCGCCGAGCAGCGCTGGCCGGCGGAACGGAATGCCGAGGTCACGACGTCGTCGGCGACCTGCTCGGGCAGCGCGGTCGCATCCGCGATCATGGCGTTGATGCCGCCGGTCTCCGCGATCAGTGGCACGATCGGCCCGTCCTTGGCGGCAAGCGCGCGGTTGATGGCGCGCGCCACCTCGGTCGAGCCGGTGAAGACGATTCCGGCGATGTCGGCATGCGCGGTCAGCACGGCGCCGATACGGCCGTCGCCGGTGACGAGATGCAGCGCGCTCTTGGGAATGCCGGCCTCGTGCAGCAGGGCGACGGCCTCGCGCGCGATGCGCGGCGTCTGTTCGGCAGGTTTGGCCACAACGCTGTTGCCGGCCATCAGCGCCGCCGTGACCTGGCCGAGGAAGATCGCGAGCGGAAAATTCCACGGCGAGATCGCGACGAAGACGCCGCGGCCGCGCATGGCGAGCGCATTGCTCTCGCCGGTCGGGCCCGGCATGGCGGCATCAACGCCGAACAGCTTGCGGCCCTGCGCGGCGTAGTAGCGGCAGAAATCGGCGGCCTCGCGCAGCTCGGACAGCGCGTCGTCCAGCGTCTTGCCGCCCTCGGCTTGCAGCAGCGCGATGAAATGGGTGCTGCGGCTCTCCAGCAGATGCGCGGCCTGCTCCAGCGCCGCCGCGCGCGCG
>NZ_PSRT01000254.1 GCF_004212635.1 Bradyrhizobium genosp. SA-3
GGCGCCCCCGCCCGCGGCAGCCGCCACCCCCGCCCCGGTACAGACCGCCGATCCCTTTGGCCTCGAGACCATGCTCGAGCCCAAGAAGGTCGTGATGGTCAAGGGCACTGCCAATTGGGATTCGGCCTTCGACACGCTGATCGACGCCTTCAAGGCGCTGAACGCGCTGCTGGACAAGCAGGCCATCAAGCCATCAGGCAATTCGATGATCGTCTACACCTCCACCGACGACACCGGCTTCACCTTCCTCGCCGAGATCCCGGTCGAGCAGGATCCGAAGAACCTGCCCAAGGACATGAGCATCGGCAAATCGCCGGAGGGCAAGGCGTTGAAATTCGTCCATCGCGGCTCCTACGACAACATGGACAACACCTATGAGGCGATCACCAATCACCTCGACGACAAGAGGCTGGAAGCCAAGGACACCTTCATCGAGGAGTACCTCACCGATCCCCTGAAGACGGCCGAGGACAAGCTCGTGATCAACGTTTTCGTGCCGCTGAAGTGAGAATGATGAAAAAGCCTGCCCTCCTTTTGACTTCACTTGCCGCCATCTTCGCCATCACGCTGGCGGACCCCGCACGCGCCGACGATTTTCCGTCCGCGATTTCGGTGAGCGGCGAAGCCAGGATTTCCGCGGCACCCGATCTCGCGCAGATCGACGCCGGCGTCGCCAACGACGCCAAGTCGGCGAAGGAAGCTTCCGACGCCAACAACGCGGCGATGGGCAAGGTGCTGCTGGCGCTGAAGGGCGCCGGCATCGCCGAGAAGGACTATCAGACCTCGCGCCTGTCGCTGCAGCCGCAATACGGCCAGAACAAATCCACCGGCGCCTCGCCCGTGGTCGGATTCCGCGCCAGCAATCGTGTCACCGTGAAAATTCGCGACGTGACCAAGGTCGCCGGCATCATCGACACGCTGGTCAGCGCCGGCGCCAACGACATCGGAAATATCTCGTTCGAGGTGACGCAGGCCTCAAAACTGCTCGATGATGCGCGCGAGCAGGCGGTCGCCGATGCCCGCCGCAAGGCGGAGATCTACGCCAAGGCCACTGGCGCCACACTAGGGGCGCCGCTCAGCGTCACCGAGGGCGGCGGCCCGGTGCCACTGTTCAAGGGCCGCATGGCGGCGGCTCCGATGGCCGCACCCGCCGCCGTCGCGCCGGGCGAGGAGACGCTGACGGTGACGGTCAATGTGAGCTGGGCGATCAAGCCGGGGCAGTAAAGCGCACACTGTTCGCTACAACAACGGTGTCGTCCCGGCGAAGGCCGGGACCCATAACCACAGGGAGTGGTTATGACGCGACGCTGGTAACCACGAGTCTCCGCCAAACATCTTCTTGTGGTTATGGGTCCCGGATCGGCGCGCGCTTGAGGCGCGCTTGTCCGGGACGACGAACTGTTATGTGCCGCAACGGCGGAGAGAGCTAAATCTCCACCACCTGCCCCGGCATCATCGCCACGAACCGCTGTTGTGGGATCTTCGCAGCATCCAGCGCGTCGACCAGCGCCTTTGCCGGCGCATCGATCGCCTCATCCGTCAGCTGGAACGTGCCGTGATGATGCCCGAGCGCTTCCTGCGCGCCGCAATCCGCGAGCGCCTGCACGGCATCTTCCGGATTCATGTGCTGGTCACGCATGAACCAGCGCGGCTCGTAGGCACCGATGGGGAGGATCGCGAGCCGCAGTGGCCCATGCTTCTCCGCGACGCGTCGAAAATGCCTGCCATCGCCATAGCCGGAATCGCAGACGACGTAGATCTTGCCGGCCGGCGTCTCCAGCACGAAGCTCGCCCACAGCGCCTTGTTGCGATCGAACACGCCGCGCGCCGTCCAGTGCCGGGTCGGGACCAGATGCACGGCGATGCCGCCACCGAGCTCGACGCGGTCGTGCCAGTCGAACCCTTCCACCTTGATCGTGGGATCGGAGCTGCGCATCGTGACGTCGTTGCCGAGCGGGGTGACGACGCGCGGGGCAAAATTCTTGGCGAGCCGCGACAGCGTCGCAATGTCCAGATGATCGTAGTGCCCGTGCGAGACCAGCACGACGTCGATCTTCGGCAGCTCGTCGAACGAAATGCCGGGATCGTTGTGCCGCTTCGGCCCGGCCCAGGCGACCGGCGAGACCCGCATCGACCAGACGGGATCGACCAGGATGTTCAGGCCGCCGGCCTGGATCAGCCAGCTGGCGTGGCCGACGAAGGAGAGCCGCACCTTGTCGCCGTCGACACGCGCCGGCGGCGAATCGGCGTGTGGACTGGGAACCCAATCCGGCCATTTCGCGCGCTGCCGCTTGCCGCCGAATTGCCAGCGCAGCACCTCTCGAAGCGATTTCGGCGGTGCGCCGTCGGGATCGAAGAAGTGCAGACCATTGAAATGGTCGGAGGCGGGACCGTCATAGGTTTTCATGTGGAACATCCAAAGGGACGGGACACCAACCAGCGCGCCAGCACCGGCAAGCAGTCCGAACACGCGACGGCGAGTGATCGGCACGGCGGGCTTTTAGGGATGGTAGCGGAGAAAGGTCATCACCTTCTATATGGGCGAAGCCCTGGGAAAAGGAACCGGCCGGCAAAAGGGTCACATTTTCAGGACCTTGCCCTGGCAGGGGCGCCCCGGCACCCTAACTTTCCTTGACTTTTGGGCGTGAGCGGCGTTTAACCCCGCCACTTTCTCGGAAAGGCTTTCTTTTCGACCCGCCGACCGGCCCTGGAGGCCGGAGGTCAACGCCCGACAGCGCTGTGCGCCCTCGGGCGCAAAGGTGTTTGGACTTTCTTCTCCCTCGCCCCGCTCTTGCGGGGAGAGAGTCGGGGTGAGGGGCTCTCTCCGCGTGTGATGCGCGTAGATGGTCCCGTACCCCCTCACCCGCCGCGCAAGTGCGCGGCGACCTCTCCCCGCGGGCGCGGGGAGAGGTAAAAAGGACAACGGCATTGTTCGACAATCTGTCGGAACGGCTTGGCGGAATTCTCGATCGTCTGACGGGGCGCGGTGCGCTGACCGAAAAGGACGTCGACGCCGCGATGCGCGAGGTGCGCCGCGCGCTGCTGGAGGCCGACGTCGCGCTGGAGGTGGTGCGCAGCTTCACC
Organism: Bradyrhizobium genosp. SA-3; assembly: GCF_004212635.1. Lineage (GTDB taxonomy): Bacteria > Pseudomonadota > Alphaproteobacteria > Rhizobiales > Xanthobacteraceae > Bradyrhizobium. Next base: position 3,085 of record NZ_PSRT01000254.1, read on the forward strand.
GAGCGCGTGCGCGAGCAGGCGATCGGCGCCACCGTCGTCAAGTCGGTCACACCCGGCCAGATGGTGGTCAAGATCGTCCATGACGAGCTGATCAACACGCTCGGCGCCGAAGGCCAGACCATCGACGTCAATTCCGTGCCGCCGGTGCCGATCATGATGGTCGGCCTGCAAGGCTCGGGCAAGACCACCACCACTGCCAAGCTCGCCCGCCGCCTGGTCCAGCGCGACAAGCGCAAAGTGCTGATGGCCTCGCTCGACGTCTACCGCCCGGCGGCGATGGAGCAGCTGGCGGTGCTCGGCCGCGACCTCGACATTCCGACTCTGCCGATCGTGACGGGCCAGCAGCCGCCGCAGATCGCGAAGCGCGCGCTGGAGGCCGGCAAACTCGGCGGCTACGACATCGTGCTGCTCGACACCGCCGGCCGCACCACGCTCGACGAAGAGATGATGGCGGAGGCAGCCGCGATCAAAGCCGCGGCCAATCCGCATGAAGTGCTGCTGGTTGCAGACAGCCTCACCGGCCAGGACGCCGTGAATCTCGCGCGCTCGTTCGATCAGCGCGTCGGTCTCACCGGCATCGTGCTGACCCGCGTCGACGGCGACGGCCGCGGCGGCGCCGCGCTGTCGATGCGCGCGGTGACCGGCAAGCCGATCAAGCTGATCGGCACCGGCGAAAAGACCGATGCGCTGGAGGACTTCCATCCTGATCGTATCGCCGGCCGCATCCTCGGCATGGGCGACGTCGTCTCGCTGGTCGAGCGTGCCGCCGCCAACATCGACGCCGAGAAGGCCGCGCGCACCGCCGAACGCATGCGCAAGGGTCAGTTCGACCTCAACGACATGCGCGAGCAGCTGTTGCAGATGTCGAACATGGGCGGCATCAGCGGGCTGATGGGCATGATGCCCGGCATCTCCAAGATGAAGAACCAGATCGCGGCCGCCGGCATCGATGACAAGATCCTGAAGCGCCAGGTCGCGATCATCGATTCCATGACGCGCGACGAGCGCCGTCATCCCGACTTGCTCAAGGCCAGCCGCAAGAAGCGCATCGCCGCGGGCTCGGGTCAGAGCGTCGAGCACGTCAACAAGCTCCTGAAGATGCACCGGAACATGGCCGATGTGATGAAGGCCATGGGCTCGGGCAAGCGCGGTCCGCTCGCCGGCATCGCACAGGCCATGGGCTTTGGCGGCGGCATGAAGATGCCCTCGCCAGAAGAGATGAAGGCCTTGCAGGAGAAGATGCAGAGCGGCGGCGGACAGGGCCTGCCCAATCTGCCGAAGGATCTGCCCGCGGGCTTGCGCCAGGGCCTACCGAATGTGCCGGGGCTCACGGGCCTCAGCAACAAGCCGACCCTGCCCGGGCTCGGCGGCTTCCCTGGACTGGGGAAGAAGAAGTGACCTCGCCCGTCATTGCGAGCGAAGCGAAGCAATCCAGAAATGCTTCCACCGAAACAGTCTGGATTGCTTCGTCGCCAGCGCAAAATTGCTTCGCAATTTTGTCGCGGGCTCCTCGCAATGACGAACCAACCAACCTTTGAATTAACAGCTACTCAGGAGACCAATATGTCCGTCGTTATCCGCCTCGCCCGCGCAGGCACCAAGAAGCGTCCCGTCTATCACGTCGTCGTCGCCGACTCGCGCTTTCCGCGCGATGGCCGCTTCATCGAGCGCCTCGGCTATTTCAACCCGCTGCTGCCGAAGGACAACGAGGCGCGCCTCAAGCTCGACATGGAGAAGGTGAAGGCCTGGGTCGCCAAGGGCGCGCAGCCGTCGGACCGCGTGGCGCGTTTCCTCGACGCTGCCGGCGTCAAGAAGCGCGAAGCGCGCAACAACCCGCAGAAGGCCGTGCCGCGCAAGGAGCGCAAGGCGCAGGCCGAAGCTGCCGCGAAGGCGTAAGGCCAGACCATGTCGGCGCTGGTCTGCGTCGCGCGGATCGGCGCCGCGCATGGGGTGCGCGGTGCGGTCAAATTGTGGACCTTCACCGAGGATCCCTTTGCCATCAGGCGCTACGGTCCGCTGCTGTCCAAGGACGGCAAGCGCCAATTCGAAGTCGCGCAGGCGCGCGAGGCCAAAGGTCATCTGGTCGCGACCTTCAAGGGCGTCACGACCCGCGATGAGGCCGAGCGCCTCAACGGCATCGAGCTCTACGTTCCGCGCGAAAAGCTGCCAGCGACCGACGAGGGCGAATATTACCACACCGACCTGATCGGGCTCGCTGCCGTCACCACTGATGGCGAGCCGCTCGGCCGCGTCGTCGCGATCCAGAATTTCGGCGCCGGTGACATCATCGAGATCGCCCCGCCCAAGGAAGCAACAAAGGGCCCGACGCTGCTGCTGCCGTTCTCCAACGCGGTGGTGCCGGAGGTCGATATCGCCGGCGGCCGCGTCGTGATCGCGCTGCCGCGGGAGATCGAGGGCGAGAACGAGGACGATTCCCCCTCCGCGAGTCGTCCCGGCGAAAGCCGGGACCCATAACCACAGGCGGTGGTTTTGGCTAAGCTGGTCGCTCCAGCCATCGCAAAACGGACTGCGGTGGCTATGGGTCCCGGCCTTCGCCGGGACGACGGCAACTGAGATGCAATGACCAACCCCTCACCCTGGCGCGCGACGGTGCTGACGCTGTTTCCGGAGATGTTTCCGGGGCCTCTCGGCGTGAGCTTGGCCGGCCGGGCGCTGGCCGCCGGGCTGTGGCAGATCGAGGCGCGGGACATCCGGGCCTCCG
>NZ_PSRT01000255.1 GCF_004212635.1 Bradyrhizobium genosp. SA-3
GCGGCGTGCTCGGCGATCCAGCGCGTCGCCGCATAGCCGTCCTCGGCCGCGGTGGGGAAGCGATGCTCCGGCGCATGGCGATAGCCGACGCTGACGAAGATCATGCCGGTCCGCCGCACCATGTCGCGGCAGAACGGCTCGTCCGACTCCTCGTCACCGAGCACCCAGCCGCCGCCGTGGAAATAGACCACGATCGGATGTGGTCCCGGCGCTGCCGGCTTGTAGACGCGGTAAGGCAGCGCGCCGTCGGCAACTGGCAGGGTGCCGTCGACGATGTCCCCGATCGGCCGCCCCGCAGGCCGGCCCTTGTTGAACTCGTCGACGAAGGCGCGTGCGCCGAGCGCGCCCATCGACTCGATCGGCGGCAGGTTCAGCGACACGAGCAGGTTCAGCACCAGCCGCACGTCCGGCTGCAGGCGCACCACCTCGCCGTCATTGCATTGCGCGGCGCTGTTGGGGCCGGTGAGCCTGAAGCCGAGCATGCCGCGGCTGACCACCTCGTCGCAGATGCTGCGATAGGGGCCGACGCCGCCGGTATAGGGCATCAAGCCCTGAACCTTGCCGGGCACGTTGGCGCCCGTGTACCAGGTGTTGGCGAGCCGGTGCAGCGTCAGCATCGAGCAATCGGCCATGTGCCGGCCCCAGGCGGCCTGCGCCGTCTCGGTCGGCTCGATCGTGTTGAAACCGGCATCGCGCAGCGCGGCAAGGCGATCGACGACCCAGTCGACATGCTGCTCGATCGACACCGCCATGTTCGAGAGCACCGACGGGCTGCCGGGGCCGGTGATCATGAAGAAGTTCGGGAAGCCTTCGACCGTGAGGCCGAGATAGGTCTGCGGTCCCTGCGCCCAGACGTCGGAGAGCGACCGGCCGCCCCGCCCGGTGATCGGATGCACGGCACGGATCGCGCCGGTCATGGCGTCGAAGCCGGTCGCGAACACGATGACGTCGAGATCGAAGCTGCGGCCGTTCGTGGAGATGCCGCCCGCCGTGATCGCCTTGATCGGCTCCTGGCGCAGATTGACCAGCGTGACGTTCGGCCGGTTGTAAGTGGCGTAGTAGTTGGTATCGAGGCAGGGACGCTTGGCGCCGAACGGATGATCGTGCGGCGTCAGCGCCGCAGCGGTTTCGGGGTCGTTGACGGCTGCGCGGATCTTCTCGCGGATCAGGTCCTGGACGATCTTGTTGCCGTCGACATCGACGGCCTGGTCAGCCCAGAGCTGCGTCAGGATGTGGACGAGGTCGCCGGCTGCCCAGGCGCGTTCGAACCGCTCGCGACGCTCGGCATCGCTCAACTGCCAGCTCACGACGGTCTGCTGCGGGTAGGGGACGCCGGCCATCGACTGGCGCGCCTGCTCGCGATAGGCCGCGCGATCGCCTTGCAGCAGGCTCACGCGGTCTGCTGGCGCCGGGCCATTGTGTGCAGGCAGCGCGAAATTCGGCGTGCGCTGGAACACGGTCAGATGCGCGGCCTGCTCGGCGATCAGCGGGATCGACTGGATGGCCGAGGAGCCCGTGCCGATCACGGCGACGCGTTTTCCCGCGAGATTGACGCCGTCATGCGGCCAGCGTCCGGTGAAATAGACCTCCCCCTTGAAGTCCTTGACGCCGTCGATCTCGGGCGGCTTTGGCGCCGAAAGGCAGCCGGTCGCCATGATGTAATGGCGGCAGGAGACCGGCGCGCCGTTATCGGTCGTGAGCTGCCAGCGCTCCGTCGCCTCGTCCCATTTGGCTTCGGTCACCTTGGTCTTGAAGCGGATGTCGCGCCTGAGGTCATAGCGATCGGCGACGAAGCCGAGATAGCGCAGGATCTCGGGCTGGGTCGCGTATTTCTCCGACCAGGTCCAGGCGGTCTCGAGGTCAGGATCGAAGGTGTAGCTGTAATCGATGGTCTGGATGTCGCAGCGCGCGCCGGGATAGCGGTTCCAGTACCAGGTGCCGCCGACGTCGCCGGCCTCATCGAGGGCGACCGCCTTGAAGCCGGCCTTGCGCAGGCGATGCAGGAGATAGAGCCCGGCAAATCCGGCGCCCACCACGGCGACGTCGACCTGCTGGGCTGTTCCGCTCGCCGCTTGGGATTCACGTGCGGCGACCATTGCGTCAGGCATGGCATTCCTCCCGTGTATTTGTTTTGCCGGCAGGCTATCGCTGCAGGTTCGGCTTGTCATCAGGACAAGTGCAATCTTCGGTAGTCGTTTGCGGCGGCATCGTGGCCGCGCGAAGGTTATGGCGATACACGCACCGCGATGCACAATCGCCGGGATTGTCCGGGCTAATCAGACCACATCCTTCTGTGTATGCTTGCGCTTACAAGCCACGCGTACCGACCGGGCGTCATGACAGAGTTGAGTGAGCGAACCAAAGCGAACATGGATGTCGTCCTGGAGGAGACGTGCCGCCAATTGCCACATGGCGGCGATCACGACAGCCGCAGGTTCATCGCCGAGCGCCTGATCGAGGCGGCACAGTCGGGGCACTCCACGCTCGGTGAGCTCGGCATCATCGCGCGCCGCGCGCTGGCGGAGCTCCTCGCCAAGGGCAGTTAGGTCGCGAGCGCGATTGAGCCAAGCGTCCGGCCGCATCGAAGGTGCGCTCCCTCGCCCCGCGCTTGCCGACAGGGAAGATCCCATAACGGTTTGGCACGGCCGGAGCACGCGCCTCGTCCTTCGAGACGACCGCCCCGCGGCCTCCTCAGGATGAGGCTAAGCGGCATCGTGCCTGTTGAAACTGCTGCGATGCATCCCCTCCGCATCCTGAGGAGCCCGCCTACAGCGGGCGTCTCGAAGGATGCGCCGCAAGGGAATCGCTCTCAATGAAATTGCCCCCAATAGGTACGACTGCCGCGAGGCTTGCCTCGCTGGCGGCCGCGGACGTAACCTGCTGGAACCGTTCCGCGCATCGAGATGCTCCGAAGATGCGATCCGTGCTCGCGCTTGTTGCGGCTTCCATTGTCCTGTGTTGCGCCGGCTCGGCCGCGGCCCAGCCGGTCGGACAGTTTCCATTTGCGCTGACGCGTGAAGGACAGATGCTTGGCGCCGTCGAAGGCGAGGTGGCCTCCTTCAAGGGGCTGGCTTACGCGGCGCCGCCGGTCGGCGCGCTGCGCTGGCGCCCGCCGCAGCCGACGGCCGAGAGTTCGGAGATGCACACCGCCTACGACTACGGCGCGCCGTGCCTTCAACCGTCGCTGCCTGCCGCGCGCGAGGATTGCCTCACGCTGAACGTGTTTCGTCCCTTCGGGGTCGACGGTCCGCTGCCGGTGATGATGTTCATCCATGGCGGCGTCTTCGTCACGGGCACCGCGAACGATGCGGTGTTCGACGGCGCCAGACTGGCGCAGGCCGGCCTCATCGTCGTCACCGTGAATTATCGCCTCGGTGTGCTCGGCTGGCTCACTCACCCGGCGCTGTCGGAGGGCGGCTCCGGCAATTACGGCCTGATGGACCAGATTGCGGCGCTGCATTGGGTGCACGACAATATCCCGGCGTTCGGCGGCGATCCAAACAACGTCACTCTGTTCGGCAACGGCGCGGGCGCGACGTCGATCGCACTGCTGATGCTGTGCGGACAGGCGCGCGGTTTATTCCAGAAAGCCATTTTGCAATCGGTGCCCGGCCGCGCAGCTCTGCACTCGCCGCAGGAGGCGGAGGTCGTGAGCGCGTATTTCGCCGCGGGCCTCGCTTCCGAGCCGGATTTGCGGGCGGTCCCGCCGGCACGATTGCTGGCTGCCGAAGATCGCCTGCTGGCGAAGTTCGCGCGCGCCTTTGTGCCGGTCAAGGATGGGAGCCTGGTGACGGAGGACATCGCTGCGGGATTCACGGCGGGGCACGAGAGCCGCATTCCCCTCATCATCGGCTCGAATGACGACGAGACGCGTTTCGGCGATGAACTCGACGACCAAGACGACCTTGCATCGTCAGGCCGCACGGTCGATGGGCTGCGCGAGCTCTATCCCAATCTTTCGAAACCTTCGGAGCTGAAGGCTCGGTTCTATACCGACAAGGTCTTCTCTGAGCCGGTCAGACTGCTGGCCCGTCTTCACGCGGCCACCGGCGCGCCGACCTTTCGCTATCGCTTCGGCTATGTGCCCGAGGCGCGGCGCGCAAATCCCGATCGCGGGCATGGACGCGAATTGCAGTTCATCTTCGGTGCGGAAGGCGTGCCCGGTGCAGGAATCTTCTCGCGAGGCGATCGCGAGGTCGCGAGTCGGATTCGCGGCTACTGGATCAACTTTGCAAGAAGCGGCGATCCCAATGGTCCCGGTTTGCCCCATTGGGACGCGGCCGCAGACCGTGATCGCCTGTTGCTGATCACGGACGACCGCATCGCGAGCGGAGACGACCCCTTCGCGGAGCGTCTCGATCGGCTGGCAGGTGAGGGCAGGAAATGAATTGGATTATGCCGCGAGCTCGACGCGCGGCGCCGGGCTCAGCCGGTCTTCCTCCAGGTAGTCCATCGCGCCGTCCTTCTCGACGGCATAGAACTGCTGGCCTTCGCGTGACTTGAAGGCGGCGCGAACGACGCCGCGGCGGCCCTTGTCACTGTTGACGACGTCCCCCAGCGCAAACTTCCTCATCTTCCGTCCTCGTCTTCTGGCCGACTGCTTCGGCCACGCCGGAGATTTTGGAAGGCAAATCGTTAACGGCTTGCTAACCATGCCGGTTTGCCTATGCTCGCCGCCGATCGCGCGGGCAGCTCGCACGCGCCTGTTGCCAACGAGACACGAGCCCATGACGCGATTTCCGACCTTGTTCCTGTCGCATGGTGGCGGCCCCTGGCCGTTCATGGAGGACAGGCGGGTGCAATACGCGAAGACCGCCGCGGAGTTCGGCCGGCTGCCGCAGCTGCTCCCCGAAAGGCCCAAGGCCGTGCTCGTCATCACGGGACATTGGGAGGCCGACGCCTTCACCGTGTCGACCTCGGCGCATCCGCCGATGGTGTACGACTATTACGGTTTCCCCGAGCATACCTATCACCTCAAATATCCGGCGCCGGGCCAGCCCGAGCTTGCCGCAGAGGTGAAGGCGCTGCTCGCGCGCGCCGGCCTCGATTGTCGGGAGGATCCCAATCAGGGTTTTGACCACGGCACCTTCGTGCCGCTCGGCCTGATGTATCCGAACGCGGACATGCCGATCGTGCTGCTGTCGCTGAAGTCGAGCTATGACGCGGCCGAGCACATCAAGGTCGGGCAGGCGATCGCGCCCTTGCGCGACCAAGGCATTCTGATCGTCGGCAGCGGGCTGACCTATCACAACATGCGCGGCTTCAATCGACCGGAGTCCAAGCCGGTCTCGTACGATTTCGAGGCCTATTTGAACGAGGCCATCAGCAATCCGGATGCGGCCCGCCGCAACGCGATGCTGGTCGACTGGGAGAACGCACCGAGCGCGCGCCTTGCGCATCCGCGCGAGGACCATCTGCTGCCGCTGATGGTCGCAGCCGGCGCCGCCGGCAGCGACGTCGGCCGCCGCGTCTTCGTCGACGAGGTCGCGGGCGTCGCGATGGCATCGTATGTGTTCGGCGGGTGATCTCTCCCTCTCCCCGCTTGCGGCAGGGCTATCGCATAGGATCTCTTGGAGCGGCTGAGCAAGCGCCTCGTCCTTCGAGACGACCGCTCCGCGGTCT
>NZ_PSRT01000256.1 GCF_004212635.1 Bradyrhizobium genosp. SA-3
GCCGCTGGCGCGCGCCCGCGGCACGGCATCCAGCAGCGCCCGCGTGTAGGGGTGAGCACAGCGCTCGAACAGATCCTCCGGCCGCCCCTGCTCGACGATCCGGCCGAGATACATCACCGCGACCTCGTCGCAGAGATAGTCGACGACCGCGAGATCGTGGCTGATCAGGATGTAGCTGAGGCCGAACTGCTCCTGGAGATCCTGCATCAGGTTCAGCACCTGTGCCTGCACGGAGACGTCGAGCGCGGAGACCGGCTCGTCGGCCACGATGAGCTTCGGCTGCGTGATCAGCGCACGCGCAATCGCGATGCGCTGGCGTTGGCCGCCTGAGAATTCATGTGGATACTTGTCCATGTCCGCATCGCGCAAGCCGACCTGGCGCAGCACCGCGGCGACGCGTTCGCGGAATTTGGTGCGATCTGCCTCCTCCAGCACGGTGAGGGGCTCGGCGACGATACGGGCGATGGTCTGGCGTGGATCGAGCGAGCCGTAAGGGTCCTGGAACACCATCTGGAAATCACGCCTGGCACGGCGCAGTTCGTCGGCAGAGATGCGGTTGAGATCGCGGCCGAGCAGCGCGACCTGGCCCGAGGTGGGCCGCTCCAGCGCCATCACCAGCCGTGCGAAGGTCGACTTGCCCGATCCGGACTCGCCGACGACGCCAAGGCTCTTGCCAGCGGCGACCCGCACGTTCACGCCATTGAGCGCGCGCACCTGCCCCGGCGGCCGGAACAGGCTTTCACGCGGCAGCGTGTAACGCTGCACCAGATCCTTCACGTCGAGAAGCGGCTCGGCTGCGGTGGTCATGCAGTCAGCGCTCCGACGCGTTCAGCCATCGAGACGTCCGTCCTGATGCAGCGCACGAAGTGGCCTGGCCCGACGTCCACCATCGGCGGCAGCGCGGCGCGGCACTGATCGATCACCAGCGGGCACCGATCGGAGAAAGTGCAGCCGGACGGCAGGTCGGCAAGCTCCGGCACCGTGCCCGAGATCGTCTTCAGCCGCGTCCCCTTGCGCGCACCGAGCTTCGGCCGGGCGCGGAACAGGCCCTGCGTATAGGGATGCCCCATACGCCGAAACACCTCGTCGGTCGGCCCACTCTCGACGACGGTGCCGCCATACATCACCATCATGCGCTGCACGTTCTCGGCGATGACACCGAGATCGTGCGAGATCAGGATCATCGACATGCCGCGCTCTTCGACGAGATCGGCGATGAGGTCGAGGATCTGGCCCTGGATGGTGACGTCGAGCGCGGTGGTCGGCTCGTCCGCGATCAACAGGTCCGGCTCGCAGGCGAGCGCCATGGCGATGGTGATGCGCTGGCGCTGGCCGCCGGAGAACTGGTGCGGATAGGCGTCGACGCGCCGTGCGGGATCCGGCAGCCCGACGCGGTCGAGCAAGGCGATCGTCTCGCGCCGCGCCTGCGACGTCGTATATTTCTTGTGACGCCGCAGCGGCTCGGCGACTTGGTTGCCGATCGTGTGCATCGGATTGAGCGCGGTCATCGGCTCCTGGAAGATCATGCTGATGCGGTTGCCCCGCAGGCGGCAATAATCGGCATCCGAGAGCCCGACGAGCTCGTTGCCATCAAGCTTGATGCTGCCGCTGACGACCGCGCTGTCCGGCAGCAGCCCCATCAGCGACAACGCCGTGACCGACTTGCCGCAGCCGGACTCGCCGACGAGCCCGAGCGTCTCGCCGCGCTTGAGGGCAAAGCTGACGCCACGCACTGCCTGCGCCGGCCCGCGGCTGGTGTTGAGACGCACGCCGAGATTGGCGACCTCGATCAGTGGCATGGTTGCGGGATCAGCCATTGTCACCGCTCCCGCGCCAGTCTGGGATCGAGCAGGTCGCGCAATCCATCACCAAGGAGGTTGAGACCGAGCACTGCGATGGCGATCGCAGCGCCCGGATACACCGCGAGCATCGGCGACTGGAACAGCAGTGTCTGCGCATCGTTCAGCATGCGGCCCCATGACGGCTGCGGCGGCTGCGTGCCGAGGCCGAGATAGGACAAAGCGGCTTCGGCGAGAATGGCGAGCGCGAACTGGATGGTGACCTGCACGATCAGGATCGACAAGATGTTGGGCAGGACGTGCTCGATGGTGATGCGGAAGCGTCCCTTGCCCGCCGCGCGCGCGGCCAGCACGAATTCGCGCGCCCAGATCGCGTTGGCCGAACCGCGCGTCAGCCGCGTCAGCGTCGGGATCTGGAAGATGCCGATCGCGACGATCGAGGTCACCATGCCCGGGCCCACCACCGCGGCGAGCATGATCGCAGAGAGCACGGCCGGAAAGGCGAAGCTGAAATCGGCGAAGCGCATGATGATCTCCTCGGTCCAGCCGCGCCTGGCCGAGGCGATCAAGCCGAGGCAGACGCCGAAGCTGAGACCGATGCTCACCGCGATGATGCCGACCATGATCGTCGAACGCGCGCCGGCAAGCAGCAGCGAGACGATATCACGACCGAAGGAATCGGTGCCGAGCCAGTGCGATGCCGACGGCGGCCGGAGTTTCGAGGCGATGTCGATCTCATAGGGCGACCACGGCGTCCACACCAGCGACAGCACCGCCGAGGCAAGCACCAGCAGGCTCAGTGCACCGCCGAGCACGAAGCTGCGATGGCGCAGTGCGCGGCGCCAGAACGTACGGGCCGGCAGCGGCCGCGTTGCAATCGGCGTGTCAATGGTCAGGGGCGCGCTCACAGGTCGTGGACCTTGATGCGGGGATCGATGAAGGCATAGAGCACATCGACCACGAAATTGACGATGACGACCATGGCAGCGAGCAGCATCACGCAGTTGCGCACCACGATCAGGTCGCGGTTGGCGATCGATTGGAAGATCAAGCGGCCGAGGCCCGGCAGGTAGAACACGTTCTCGATCACGATGGTGCCGGCGAGCAGATTAGCGAATTGCAGCCCCATCACGGTCATCACGGGGATCATGGCGTTGCGCAGCACATGACGCCACAGCACCTCGCGCTTGCCGAGCCCTTTCGCGCGCGCCGTGCGGACGAAGTCCTCACGCAGCACCTCGAGCACGGCCGAGCGGGTGACCCGCGCGAGGATCGCGGCCTGCACCACCGCGAGCGAGATCGCCGGCAACAGCAGCGACTTGACGCCAGGCCAGACGCCGTCGTCCCAGCCGGCAAAGCCGCCCGCCGAGAGCCATTGCAGCCTGACCGAGAATAATAAGACGAGGAGGATCGCGAACCAGAAGTTCGGCAGCGCGATGCCCACCTGCGTCAGCGACATCACGCCGACATCGCCGAGCTTGTTGTGGTTGGCGGCGGTATAGATGCCGGCGGAGAGCGCCAGCGTCACCGTGACCGTCATGGCCATGATCGCGAGCGGAATGGTCAGCACCAACCGCTCCGCGATCAGGCTCGCGACCGGCGTGCCGTAGACATAGGAGTTGCCGAGATCGCCGGCGAGGAGGCCTTTGATCCATTGCAGATAGCGAACCGCCAGCGGCTGATCGAGCCCGAGCTTGACAGTGAGCGCGCGGACCGCGTCCGGCGAGGCATCGGCACCCATCAGCATCTGCGCGGCGTTGCCGGGAAGTGCGTCGAGCACCAGGAAGATGATCAGCGAGGCGCCGACCAGCGTCGCCAGCAAGGTCAACAGACGTCGGAGGACAAAGACGCTCATGCGTGCTCGGCTTCAGGGCTCACCCGCGGCACGATCAACATGTCTGGACGCTGGAGGCAAGCTCTTTGCTGCATGCCCATCTCCTCACGCCGGCCAGCGGGACAGAAGGTCGCTTGAAGCCTCGAACAGCGCGCTCGCGCGGAGCAATTCGGCATCGCCGCGGAAGCGGCTGACGAGCTGGAGCCCGATCGGCAGGCCGTCGCGGCCGAAGCCGCAGGGCAGGCTGACGGCGGGATGCCCGGTCATGTTGAACGGCATGGTCCAGGGGAACCAATGCGGGCGGACGCTGTCGAAATGCGCCCCGTCGATCTCGATGGTGCCGAACAAATCCTGCTCGATCGGCAGCGCGGTGCGCGTCAGGGTCGGCATCGCCAGCAGGTGCCCGCGCGCAAGCAGCGATTGCACCCGGCGGAACAGCGCGGTGCGCGCGAACATCGCCTCCTGGTAGTCGACGCCGCTGACCTCGGTTGCGAGCGCAAGCTGCTTGAGAAAGGCCTCGCTCAGCTCGTCCTTGTGCTCGGCCGCGAGCTTTGCAAAGCGCGTGCGCCAGACCGTGTGGTTGATGGCGCGCCAGATCGGCTCGATGTCAAAACCGTCGCCAGAGAACTCTTCGAGCTCGGCACCGAGCTCCGCCAGCCGATCAAGGCCCGCCTTGAAGCTGGCCGCGACGTCCGAAGACACCGGGCGTCCGGGCGGCGAAGCGCAGAACAGGATCTTCTGCCCGCGCAGATCGCCGCGCGGGGCGGCGGTGCCGATGAAATCAGGCACCGGGACGCCGATCGACCAGGGGTCGCAAGAATCCTCACCGGCCATCGCCTGCATCATCAGCGCGGTGTCGGCGACGGTGCGGGTGGTCGGCGTGACATAGGTCTGGTTGCCAAACACATCCAGCGCCTGACTGTGCGGGACGATGCCGTTGCTCTGCTTCAGCCCGACCACGCCATTGCAGGCGGCCGGAATCCGCGTCGAGCCGCCGCCGTCAGTCGCGATTGCGAGCGGCGCGATGCCGCTCGCCACCGCCACCGCCGCGCCACCGCTGGAGCCGCCGGAGGAACGCTCTGCGCTCCACGCATTGCGGGTGCGGCCGAACAAGGGCGAGTCCGTCAGGCACTTGCTACCGAATTCCGGCGTCGTGGTCTTGCCGATCAGGATCGCGCCTTCGCTGCGCAGCCGCGCCACCGCGACGGCATCCTCGATCGGCACGTTGTCCTTGTAGGGAACGGCGCCGAAGGTGGTCTTCACACCCCTGGTGTTGACGATGTCCTTGACGCTGACAGGGATGCCGTGCAGCAGGCCGAGCGGCTCGCCGGCCATCACCTTGCGCTCGGCTTCGCGCGCCGCCGCGATCGCCTCGTCACCACACAGCGTGATGAAGCAGTTCAATTCGCCCTGAAGCGCCTCGGCGCGCGCAAGCACCGCACGGACGATCTCGACCGGCGAAATCCGCTTTCCGGCAACGAGGCCGCGCAATTCGGTTGCGGACAGCAGACAGGGATCGCCGTTCATCGTCACGTTGCGCTCCGAAGCGGGGCCGCCGTTGGCCCAAAGACATTGACAGCGAGAATGACAGTTTTGTTAACTCTCCGTCCAATACGATTTTCATGTCCAACCCATACATTTTCGGTATGCCAATGGATCTTCGCCGGCTCCGCTATTTCGTCGCCGTCGCCGAGGCGCGCAGCATCGGCAAGGCCGCTGAGCGGCTCCGTATGGCGCAGCCGCCGCTCTCGGTCCAGATCCGCAAGTTAGAGGCCGAAATCGGTGCGCCGCTGTTCCGCCGCGGCACGCGCGGCATGGACCTCACCGAGGCGGGCCAGGCGCTGCTGGCGCGCGCCAGCGAAGCGCTCGCCCTTGCGG
>NZ_PSRT01000257.1 GCF_004212635.1 Bradyrhizobium genosp. SA-3
CCAGCGCGCCCGCGCGGGCGCAAGCCAGACGCGGCCGGGCGTGCAGCCGGGCACGAGCCCGACGGTGCGCAGGGGCACCGGCGGATCGTCGGATCGGTAGAAGATTTAGATTGGTTTGTCGCCGAGAAGGCGGTGCGCTCCCTCTCCCGCTTGTGGGACAGGGTCGGGGTGAGGGTGCCTCAACAGAGGGACTCTCCCAGTGGAGAGAGCCCCCACCCGGCGCTTCGCGCCGACCTCCCCCGCAAGCGGGAGAGGTTAAGAGCCTGCGGCCTGATCGTGGCAAACAACGGCTATCGCGCCCGCATCACGCCCGCGCCAGCTCGAGAAAATGCCGGCCCGCGCGGTCCTCGGTCTCGACGATCCAGGCGTCCGGATCGAAGCGGATTTCCTTGGTCAGCCGCTCCTCGATGGTGTGCTCCGGCAGAGGCTGCGGCGCGACCGGCACGAAGAAGCGATCGACGGGACGGCCGTCGTCATAGACGGTCTGCGGCGCCGGCGTGTACAGCATCGCATTGCCGTCGAGTAGCGACACCTTCACGAACACCGCGCCCGCCTCCTCGGCGCCGCGCCGGCGCACCGCGCCGAACACGCCCTCGGTCTGGCAGCGGCGCAAATAGGCCGCCACCCAAATGTTGGATTTCAAACGCATGAGTCGAACGATAGGCCAGGGCTGCAATCAGCACCAGCCTCCGTGCAAGCGCCAAAATTATTCGACGGGATGGCCGATCGCGGCCGCGAGCTCGCGCAGCAGGCGGTCTGATACCTGGCCGGTGACCTGCATCTTGTGCTCGCGCTCGAATTTCTGGATCGCGGACTGGGTCTCGCCGCTCATCGTGCCCGTGATCTTCAAATTCCCGTAGCCATATTCGGACAGCGCGCGCTGCACGCCGGCGATACGTCGCGCGGCCGGGCTCTGCACCGGGATCGGCGCCGGCGGACGCAGGGCCGAGGGCGGCGTCGAGGTCGTCGCCTTGACCAGATTGGTCATCGGATCGTTCGAGCGCGTCGAGGCGGTCGCCTCGACCGGCCTTTCGGGCGGCTTCTCGGCGGCGCGCTCGGCAGGTTTGGGCTCGGTGCGAAACTCCGTCGCGCGCGGCTCGAGCGGCGACGTCTCGGCGCCGACGGGACGCGGACGCGGCAAGGGGTTCGCCAGCGGCACGGACGACGGCGCGGGTAGATTGATCACCGTGCCGAACATCGGCGCGGGATGCCGGCCGGTCTGCAGGAACAGCGCATTGGCAACGATCGCACCGATCGCAGCGACGGCGACGAGGCCGGCCAACGTATCCTTGGGGCTGTGCAGCAGCACGCGCATGACGAGGTTGCGCTCGGTCTCGACGTCGATGACCGCGGCCTTGGCACCACGACGGCGCGGAGCGGCTTCGCCCTTTGCAGACTTCTTAGGCACTTTTCTTCACCAGCGCAGGTTGGTCGTGAGATTCTTCGTGAAGTTGGTCGTGAGATTGGTCGTGAGATTCCTGGCGCAGCACCGGCGTCAGCGTCGCGATCTTGCTCTCCGCCGGCTTGGCCTGCGGCGGCGTGTAGACGAGCGGCAGCTTGACGGTGACCGCGGTGCCCTCGCCTAACCTGCTTTGTACCGTCAATTCGCCGAGATGCAACGCTATGAGGCTCTTCACGATCGAAAGTCCGAGGCCGGTGCCTTCGTGACGGCGCTGATAGGTCTTGCCAGCCTGGAAGAACGGCGCGCCGATGCGCTTGAGATCGTCGGGCGCGATGCCGACGCCGGTGTCGCTGATGCGCAGCGCAAGCTGCGAACCCGACACCGCCGCCGTCACGGTGACCTGACCGCCGCGCTCGGTGAACTTGATGGCGTTGGCGACGAGGTTGAGCACGATCTGCTTGAAGGCTCTGGGATCGCCGGTCATGACCGGCAGATCCTGCGGCGCATCGGTGATGAGGTCGATGCCGTTCTCCCGCGCCTTCAGCGCCAGCAAATTGCAGCAATGCATCAGCGAGGCGCGCGGCGCGAATGGCTCCGACGCAATCTCGAAATTGCCCGATTCCATCTTGGACATGTCCAGGATGCCGTTGACGACCGACAGCAGATGCTGGCCGGAATCGTTGATGAGCTGGGCGTATTCCTTGCGCTGGGCCGCACCCAGCATCAAGGTCTGCTCCTGCGCGATCATCTCGGAGAAGCCGATGATGGCATTGAGCGGCGTGCGCAGCTCGTGGCTCATGGTGGCGAGGAAGCGCGTCTTGGCGGCGTCGGCCGCTTCGGCGGCGCTGCGGGCCTGATCGAGCGCCTGCTCGGCAAGCTTGCGGTCGGTGACATCGCGCATCACGGCGACGACTTCAGCCTCGCCCGCGACGTCACGAGCTCTGTCTCGTTCGAGCGGGCGGCAACGCATCTCGACCCAGATGAAGTCGATCTGGCCGCGCTCGGAGCCGGCAGGTTCCCGCCGCAACCGGAACTCGACGCTGCACACGTCGCCGCGCGCCGCGTCTGATAAAGCCGTGAGATAGGCCGGGCGATCGGCGACGTGCACACGGTCGAACAGGCCGTGGCCAAGCAGTTGCGTGACCGGCATGCCGAGCGTGGCCTCCGCCGCCGGCGAGATGAACTGCACCGCGCCGTTGCGCTGATGCCGCGAGATGACGTCGCTCATGTTGCGCGCGAGCAGGCGATAGCGCTCCTCCTCGCGCGACAGCAGCGCAACGCTGGTGCGCGCCAGCGATTCCGCGCCGAAGGCGAGGCCCGCGGCGTAGAGCGTCGCCGAGGCGACGCCAAGCGCCATCAGCACGCCGCGTTCTGTGGCGCTCGGCAGGTCGATCGGCAGCCAGCCGAGCTGGCTGACGAGGATCAGGATCCCGGCACAGGACAGCGCGAGCAGCGAGGCGAAGGCCGCGACGCGGCGCGAGGCCGACAGCGCGGCTTCGAGCGGAACCACGACCAGCCAGATCGCGGCGAAGGATTCGATGCCGCCGGTGGTGGCCGCCACCGCCATGATCAGGCCGGCAAGCGCCAGCGACGACAGCACATGCGCGCCTTCATATCGGCCGGTGCGCGACAGGAACCAGGACAACAGGATCGGCGCGATCAGCCAGGCAAAGGCGGCGACCTCGATCGCGCTCGGCGCGCCGCGCAGGACGAGATAGATCGGGAATGCGGCAAAGGCGGCCAGGCTGCCAAGCAGCCGTGGCGCCATGAAGGCACGATGGCGCGCTCGCGTCAGCGCATCGTAACGCGCGGAGGGATGCAGCAGCGCATCGAGACAATCGCGGATGATACTCAAAACGGTCACGGGTCTCGCGCTTCGGCTCAATCGTCTTTAGAAGACGCGCCGGAACGCCTCCTTATCGTTGAGCCACCGTGTCAGAGCGACCTTAAACGAGTGCTAAGGCGGCGCGGCGTGCGGCCGGACACCGCGTCATCGCGGAGCTTTTTAGACGATTTGGCGACGTCTTCGCTGCGGATGGTGAACACGGAGTTTCACTCTCCTCGGCATGGTTTCGAATTGGTGGATGCGGGGCGCCAGCAGAATCACGAGCGCGGGCGTCAATCGAAAATTTACGAGACCGTCGATCCCGAAGATTTTTGCGTAAATTTTCCGCGAATTAAGCTCAAGGCAATCACTTGCGATTTATCGAGGGTTGCTAGGTCCGACATCCGCGGAGATCGCCGCGGCGGGATCGAACGTACAGGTCGCAAGATGCGCTTTCTGATCCGCATCACATTCTGGCTCGGGCTGGTGCTGGTGCTGCTGCCGCGGGACAAGACGCCCGAATCGGAGAAGCTGCCGCAGATCGGCGCCGCCGATGCGGTGCAGGCTGCGACCGCGGCCGTCTCCGACGTGACCCAGTTCTGCAAGCGCCAGCCGGCGGCCTGCGAGGTCGGCGGACAGGCCGCGACCATCATCGGCCAGCGCGCCCAGGACGGCGCGCGCAAGATCTACCAGATCATCAACGACAAGAAAGAGCAGATCACCAACGAGAAGAACGACAAGAACGACAAGAACGACAAGGCGGACAAGAAGGCGCCCGACCATACCGGCTCGATCGCGCTGGCCGGCGAAGGCGATGCCGTTGCGAGCGAGGCGCCGCGCGACACCCTGACCCAGGACGACCTCGCGCTGGACTGGCGCGGACCTGCAGCCGCGAATTAGCGCCCAAACCCTATCGATTTCACGGCTTCGCGTCCCTATATTGGCCTGAAAGGGAACATGGGCCAGCATGACGACGATCAACGAAATCAGGGACAATTTCGAACTTCTCGACGAGTGGGACGACCGCTACCGGTACGTCATCGAGCTCGGCCGCACCCTGGAACCGTTGCCGGAGGCGGAACATTCTGCCGCGAACAAGGTGCAAGGCTGCGTCAGCCAAGTCTGGCTCCAGAAGCTGGTCGAGCGCGGCAATGGCGCGCCGATCCTCAAATATCGCGGCGACAGTGATGCGCATATCGTGCGCGGGCTGGTTGCGATCGTGTTCGCGCTCTATTCCGGCCGCACGCCGCAGGAGATCCTCGACACCGACGCGATCGCCGTATTCAACGAGTTCGGCTTTCGCGATCATCTGACGCCGCAGCGTTCCAATGGCCTGCGCTCGATGGTCGAGCGCATCAAGACCGACGCCAAAGAGGCGCTCGTGGAAGCGTCCTGAGAACCTTCACTATTTCCGCTTCCGCTGCTGCTGTCCGAGGCCCATCTGCTTCGCCAGCTGCGAGCGCGCCACCGCGTAGTTCGGCGCGACCATGGGATAGTCGGCCGGCAAGCCCCATTTCTCGCGATATTGCTCCGGCGTCATGTTGTACTGGGTGCGCAGGTGGCGCTTCAGCGACTTGAAGCGCTTGCCGTCTTCCAGGCACACCAGATAGTCCGGCGCGATCGACTTCTTCAGCGAGACCGCCGGCTTGGCCGGCTCGAGCGGCGCGGTCTCGGTGCGACCCGACGAGACCCGCAGCAGCGCGCCATGCACCTGGCTGATCAGGTTCGGAATCTCCGCCGACGGCGTCGGATTGTTGCTGAGATAGGCCGACACGATGCTCGCCGTCAGCTCGATGAAATTCTTGTTCCCCGCATCCGACATGCGCCCGCCCTTTCTCCGCCATCCTTCTCACGGGATTGACGACGCCAGAGTATTCCCTGTCAAACAATACGTTCGGCGGAACCACGACAACTGTCGAGGAAGAGCTGATTACTGGCGAACGGCGGCGCTTTACTTTCTACGCGCAGCCTCAGCCCCGCTGGTCGAGATGTGCGCGGAGCTCGTCGATTGAGGCAAAGCGCATCATGCCCTCCGGCATCTGCGCTTCGATGGAACCGTCGGAATAGAGCGAATAGGCCATGCCATCGACGACGCCGGACTTGAGCACCGTGACGGGCGCCTGCTCGGCCGCAGCCGCCGGCTCAGGTGCGCGCGGCGGCTCAGGTGCAGGCGGCGGCGGAGCGGCTTCCGCAAAGG
>NZ_PSRT01000258.1 GCF_004212635.1 Bradyrhizobium genosp. SA-3
ACTCCTGCTGCTTATGGATCGAATAATCGATCTTCTCAAGATAGTCGCTCGCAGCCAGACTAAGCGCGTTGGGCTGACTTATGAGAATCGTGTCGATGGTGACGCTGTTGGTTTTCACCATGAGCCCAACCTGCGCCGCCCTGATATCCTGGTAGACGGGCGTCACCTTGATCCCCGTCTCCGCCTCGAAAGGCTTCACAAAGGCACTGATAATAGCGTCAGCGAAATTGCCGGCGCTCATGTTCAGCCGCAGCTCGCCGGATGCCGCCGATACCCTGGCCGCGGACGATATCGTGCCGACCGCGATAGCGGACGACGTTGCCTGCATAAAACGCCTGCGGTTAACCAGATGCTTCACGTTCCCCTCCTCACTTGTTGAACCTCCGGAAGCTTGTCCCAGGCAAATGCTATAGGCTCGCGTGGTCGAATTGCTCTGATCTGTGCGGGATTACGCAGAAATCCTGCGTGTAGGCGCAAACACAAGACGTTTTTTGGCGCATAAGCCACCATTTTCATTTTTGCGCGAGCAGGCAGATCTGGCGCAATTTCAGATTGAGCCTCCCGGCATCAAGCTGCTCATCCACCGGGTAGATAAGTCTCGCGGGCCAGCTTCGCAGTTCTTTGCAGATCATGCGCATGGTAAAGCGCCGAGGATGATGCGAGCACTGTAGCCGAGCATTGTCGACTCGTTCTAGGTGTTTAGTCCCAAGCTTTGATGGTGCATTCTTGTCGCACGATTCGAAGGATGCGCTATCGGACAAGTTTTACACGGCTGCGCCACCACCACGGAGGCAGTCCGTCGAGCAATACAAAATAGTCAAAAGAGCTTGAGAGCCCTCGCCAAGCGCTACGGGATCAACCAGAAGACCGTGGCGAAGTGGAAGCAGCGCGAGACCGTCGCCGATCGTCGATTGGCCCCAAGGAAGCCAGGTCGACTGTCCTCTCCATCGAGGAGGAGGCGATCATCGTCGCTTTCCGGCGGCACAAGCTGCTGCCACTCGACGATTGCCTCTATGCGCGGCAGCCGACCATCCCGCATCTGACGCCGTTATCCCTGCATCGCTGCCTCCAGCGCCACGGCATCAGCCGATTGCCGGAGGTCGAAGGCGGCAAGCCCTCGAAGAAGAAGTTCAAGGCCTGTCCGATCGGCTATTTCCACATCGACGTCGCTGAGCTCCAGACAGCTGAAGGCAAGCTCCACCTCTACGAATCGATCGCACCAGCAAGTTCGCGTTCGTGCAACTGGTCAAGAAGACGGGAAGGACCTCAGCCTCGGCCTTCCTCGAAGCTCTGATCGCGACCCGTCCCTACAAGATCCACACCGTGCTCACCGACAATGGGATCCAGTTCACCTTCCCGCCGCGCTATGCGGACGGCCCGACTGCAAGATGCGTGACGCATATGTTTGATATGCGAGCCAAGAAAACGGCATCGAACATCGGCTGACCAAGATCAAGGCTGGACCAATGGCCAGGTCGAGCGCATGAACCGCACGATCAAGGAAGCGACTGTCCAGCGCTACCATTACGATCGACACAATCCTACGAATACATCTGCAAATGCTGGACTTCCCAGCCCGACGATTCAAACTCAAGCCGCTCCAGCAAATGCCGGGCCTAAACACCTAGAAGCAAAAAAGACGCTCGCCGCCGAGCGGCGACCATGATTCATTGTCTCCGACGAGATTCGGAGACGGTGCGTGCGCGGCGGCGACAATTGAACGGGCGAGCTGTTCAGCTACGTTGATCTGGAGGCGCGGATGCGGCGTGATCATCCGCTGTGGGCAATCCGGACAATCGTGAACAAGGCATTGGCGGCGCTGGAGCGGGAGTTTGCCGCGCTCTATTCGCCGATTGGGCGGCCGTCGATCCCGCCGGAGAAGCTGCTGCGGGCGATGCTGTTGCAGGCGTTTTATTCGATCCGCTCCGAGCGGCTTCTGATGGAGCGGCTGGAATACGACCTGCTGTTTCGCTGGTTCGTCGGAATCGGCGTCGACGACGCAGCCTGGGACCGTTCGGTGTTCTCGAAGAACCGCGACCGACTGCTGGAAGGCGAGATCGCAGCCAAGTTCCTGGCGGCGGTGCTGGCGCAGCCCAAGGTGAAGAAGCTTCTGTCGAGCGATCACTTCTCGGTCGATGGCACGCTGATCGAGGCATGGGCCTCGATGAAGAGCGTCAAGCCGAAGAACGGCTCTGGCGAGCCGCCGGTCCAAGGCGACGGGCGCAATGCCGATGCGGAGTTCCATGGTCAGAAGCGCTCGAACGACACCCATGCTTCGACAAAGCCTACGATAAGACTTCGTCAACGAGTTTGCGCTCGATGAACGTGACGCCGCATGTTGCACAGAACACCAGCGGCCGTTCGCTCCGTGATCAACGGGCGAACGACCCGACACGGCGGCTATGCAGTCAGCTAGCGCATCCGCAAGCGGATCGAGGAGGCATTCGGCTGGATCAAGACGGTCGCCGGGCAGGAGAAGACCCGGTTCCGTTGCCGTGATCGCGTCGCATGGGCCTTTACCTTCGCTGCCGCCACCTACAATCTGGTGCGGCTGCCGAAGCCGATCGCGGACGCCGGCTGATGGCCAAGGTGCCCGGCTTCGAAGGCCTTTGCCGGCCGCTGGCGCATCGTCGAAATGGACAACTGGGACAGCGACTTCCTCGATCTTGTCGAAGAGGCGCATCTGACCTTCCAAGGCAAGTCCAATGGCGAGATCGCCATGGGGCTCTCACGGGCTTCCTTGACGTGCGCTACGGCACCCGCGACGGATCGGCCTGGGCCGAGTTCTCATGGGAAGGACACCACGAGAATGATCCGTCCTGCGGTCGCGGATGGGCTATGATCGGCACTGCGGGCAGGCTCGTCGGCCACTTCTACATCCATAATGGCGACGATTCAGCCTTCGCTTGCGAACGCGGCTGAGTTCTTCAACAGCCCGCTAGAGCGCGATCATCCTGCTGGATAACAACCGACTCTGACGGGTCGGACCAGCTTCGGGCTCACTGCAGCCGCACGCGGATCAAAATCCGCAACCAAACGAGCTCATCCCGTCGAATGGCCAAGATGATGGCGCTGAATACAACAGCGCTTGCCGCCAAGCGGACTGACTCCTCTGAATGCTCCAAGCGTCAAAACCAAGCCAGTTCTTTCGCTAGTGTTTGCTGGTCGAGCAGGCGCCACCGAAGTGTGCTATCCGCCGAACGCTCGCGAGACCTCATGGTATTCGACAAGCCGGCATCTGCTCACGGAGCTTGCGGTCAAGATCACTGAGCGGCTCGTTGAGCAGCACGATAGGTGCTCGGCGATCTGCTCCAGGCTTCCGCGTTTCGGCCGGCTCGGAATGGCGTGCGTCGCCGAGGTCATCAAGGTGCGCTAATGAGGCTCTAGCTGAACCGCCCTCAGTGATTCTAGCATTCCGATGAATCTTCCGGAGTGCCAACTCGACGAAGCACACTTGACGGAGGGCGACGCATGCCGCCGAGTAGATGCTAATCAGGAATGGCCAGTGGAACGGCAATTAAGCTCGGGAGAGGCAGCGTACCCACTTCGTTATTCCAGTCCACTTCATAAACGCCCCGAAGGCAGCCTCGATTCCCATGCGCTCAGCCGCTTCGGGCATCCGAGCTGCCATGCGATCGATCCAAGCCGTCTCATGGACGCGTGATAAGAACCTGCTTCATCGATCAGGTGCAGAATTTCAGCGAGCAGAAGACGTGGATCGAAGAATTTCCGCGCACAACTCGTTCTAAGCTTTCAAGAGGAAGCGAAGGCAGCTCGCTTGTGTCACATCTCAGAAGAGAGAAACGAAATGGCCGACTTCGACAGTGGGAGTCACGGACAGCAGTTTTACAGCCGTGGATGGTCGCTGGAGGGGCGCGTCGCGCTCGTGACTGGAGCGGCGGGAGGGCTTGGAAAAGCCATTGTGGCTGAGCTGTCCGAACGCGGAGCGGACGTACATGGTGTGGATATCGTTGGCGAGGGTGTCTTCCACGCAGATCTCGCCACTGCGAGCGGGAATCGGGACATGGTCGCTCACGTATTCGAGACCGCGGGACGTCTCGACATTCTTGTATTGAATGCTGGATGTCAGTTCGTCGCACCGCTTGATCAATTTCCAGACGCCGAATGGGACCGTCTCAATGCCTTGATGCTGGACGGACCATTCCAAGCACTGAAAGCAGCGTGGCCGGCTTTGACGAAGTCCCCCGGAGGTCGTGTTGTGGTCACGGCATCAGTGGCCAGCTACGTCGGTGGACGCCAGAAGGTTGCGTACTGTGCCGCAAAGCACGGGGTTCTTGGCTTGGTTCGCACCGCCGCGTTGGAGGGCGGTGCACATGGCGTTACTGTCAACGCCGTCGCGCCGGGCTGGATGGATACCAGTCTGATGCGTGGTCAGTTGGAAGCTCAGGCGGCGACTCGAGGCATAAGCACAGACGAAGTCATCGCGCGCTTCCGCGCGTCGCAGCCAGGTGATCGCTTTGTTCACGTTCGTGAGGTTGCAGCAACAATTGGCTTTCTTGTGAGCCCTTGTGCCTCCGGCGTAAATGGCGAGTGCATCACCGTCGATCTTGGTGCGAGCGCCGGTGGCTAGCTAGTGTCCCGAGTTCATAAGTTCGCAATCGTAGATTCGCGTCGCTGTGCCAAGGATGGAGGCAAGGCGGTCCAGCAACGTGCGCTCCTGATATTTGACGACGAGCGCGCCGAATGACGTCGCTGACGACGGTGGATAGGCACAGGCGCTGGCTCTGAGAGCCCGGATAGTGCTGACCTGTGCGGAAGGTGGTCGGAACACGGAAGTGGCGGCCAAGCTGGGGCTGGACCGGCAGACCGTTGGCAAGTGGCGTCGTCCTTTTATGGAGCAGCGCGTGATGCCGCACTGAGCATCGGCGGCAACCCGTTTCTTGCGCGGATCGCGCCCCCAGGCCGCGATGCGCGCAGACCGGCTTAGGGGGTTTAAGTCGTCGCCGCCACCGCGACGCTCGCCTCTTCCAGTCAGAGCAACAGGAGCAAGGCCGATGACTAGAACTTGCATGTCGATGCGCTACTGAGCTCACCCCCTTGACGAAGGGCTCATGCGCAATCTGCGACTAGCGTGTAACCCATCCGCTCCAGCGTTGGATCATCTGCTGGAGTTTGGACAAGCCGTCCGGCCCGGTGTCGG
>NZ_PSRT01000259.1 GCF_004212635.1 Bradyrhizobium genosp. SA-3
GCGCAGCAGCAGGTGCCTCAGCGGCCTTGGGCGGTGCAGCCGAGGCGGTCGGCTTCGCGGTGCCCGCGGCCTTCAGGTCCTCGCCCTCGCCGGCCAGCACCGCGATCACGTCGTTGACCGGGACGTCCTGCGTGCCCTCGGGCACCAGGATCTTGGCGATCGTGCCTTCGTCGATCGCCTCGACCTCCATGGTCGCTTTGTCGGTCTCGATCTCGGCGATGACATCGCCGGATTTGACCTTGTCGCCTTCCTTCTTCAGCCACTTGGCGAGGTTGCCCTTCTCCATTGTCGGCGAGAGAGCGGGCATCAGGATGTTGATGGGCATGCTGACCTCACGAAGAACTTCTCAAAACGTCGTCTCCGGAAGCGAAGACGAACAGACCAGGTTTAGTTGCCGATGTCGCCCTGCCACAGGCGCTCATTGGCGGGATTGGAACGCCACGTCTTCATCATGGTGATGGAGCGGTCGTCGGCAAGGTCGATCCAGGGGATGCCGAACTTGTCGAGGATGTCCTTGGAGCCATCGAAGGTGACGGATTCTCCGATCACCACCAGCTTGACCTTGAACAGCGCCAGCGCGCCGGCGCACATCGAGCATGGCGACAGCGTGGTGTACATGACGGTGCCGTGGAACGTGATTGCGCCGGCCTCGCGCAGGCAGCTCATCTCGCCGTGCAGGATCACGTTGTTCTCCTGCACGCGGTTGTTATGGCCGCGGGCGATGATCTTGTTGTCGCGCGTCAGCACGGCGCCGATCGGCAGGCCACCTTGCGCGATCGAGGCTTCCGCCTCGCGGATCGCCTCCAGCATGAAATCGTAGTGATAGGATTCGATCGCCACGTCAGTGCCCCTTGCCGCGTGGCGTCGTCGTGCCGGTGTCGGTGGGACGCTCGATCTCGGCCTGGAACATCTCCAGGATCCGGTCCAGCGCGTCCTCCTCTGTATATTCGCTCTCGCGCGCATAGGCGCGTGCGGCATGGCGGGCGAGATCGACGAGCAGCAGGCCCCACATGTCGGGCTCCTCGAAGGCGCGCTGGAACGCCATCGACAGCCCGCCGTCCAGCACGAACACGCGCAGGATCTCGACCGCGTCCTCGCGGGTCATGACGTCGGGCGGCAGTGGCTGCTCCTTCGGGCCCGCCATGGTCTACCTGTAGCAGACGGCTTTGGCGGCCTCGACGACTTCCGCAGCCGAGGGCAGCGCGAGCTTCTCCAGGTTCGCGGCATAGGGCATCGGCACGTCCTTGCCGGAGACGCGCGCAACCGGCGCATCGAGATAATCGAAGGCGTTCTCCATGATGCGCGCGGCAATCTCGGCGCCGACGCCGCTCTGGGCCCAGCCCTCCTCCACCGTCACTGCCCGGCCGGTCTTCTTGACCGAGTTGATGATGGTCTCGGTATCCATCGGGCGCAGCGTGCGCAGGTCGATCACCTCGGCCTCGATGCCGTCCTTGGCGAGCTCGTCGGCGGCCTTCAGCGCATAGGTCATGCCGTTCGACCAGGAGATGATGGTGACGTGGCCGCCGGAGCGCACGATGCGCGCCTTGCCGATCGGAATCACGAAATCGTCGAGCTTGGGCACTTCGCCGGTGTGACCGTAGAGCACCTCGTTCTCGAGGAAGATCACCGGGTTGGGATCGCGGATCGCGGCCTTGAGCAGACCCTTGGCATCGGCCGCCGAATACGGCGCAACCACCTTGAGACCGGGAATGTGCGAGTACCAGGCCGAATAGTCCTGGCTGTGCTGGGCGGCGACGCGCGCAGCGGCGCCGTTGGGCCCGCGGAACACGATCGAGCAGCCCATCTGTCCGCCGGACATGTAGAGCGTCTTGGCCGCGGAGTTGATGATCTGATCGATCGCCTGCATGGCGAAGTTGAAGGTCATGAACTCGACGATCGGCTTGAGGCCGGTCATCGCGGCACCGACGCCGACGCCGGCAAAACCGTGCTCTGTGATTGGGGTATCGATCACGCGCTTGGCGCCGAACTCCTGGAGCAGGCCCTGGGTGACCTTGTAGGCGCCCTGATATTCGGCGACCTCTTCGCCCATCACGAAGACGTCCGCGTCGCGGCGCATCTCTTCGGCCATGGCGTCGCGCAAGGCTTCGCGGATGGTCTGCGTCACCATCTCGGTGCCGGCGGGCACTTCCGGATCGGGCTCGGCCACGGGCTGCGGCGCGGCTGGCGCGGCCTTGGGCTGAGGCGCTTCGGCCTTTGCAGCGGCGGGCGGAGCGGACTCCGCAGCCTTCTCCTGCTTGGCGGGCGCAGGTACCTTCGCGAGATCGGCGGCGCTCTCGCCGTCGGCGAGGATGGTCGCGATCGGCGTGTTCACCGCAACATCGGCAGTGCCCTCGGGGATCAGGATCTTGCCGAGCGTGCCCTCATCGGTAGCCTCGACCTCCATCGTCGCCTTGTCGGTCTCGATCTCGGCGATGACGTCGCCCGACTTGATCGGCTCGCCCTCTTTCTTCAGCCATTTGGCGAGGTTGCCCTTCTCCATCGTGGGCGACAACGCGGGCATCAGCACTTGAATTGGCATATCGACTCCAAAAGAAAGCTTGCGCGCGTTCAGCGGTAAACGTCGGTCCAGAGCTCGGCGGCATCCGGCTCGGGATCATGTTGGGCGAAATCGGCGGATGCGTTGACGACGTCGCGCACCTCGGCGTCGATCGCCTTCAGATCCTGCTCGGTGACCTTGGCCGCCAAGAGGCGGTTACGCACCTGCTCGATCGGGTCCTGGTCATGGCGGACCTTCTCGACCTCCTCACGCGTGCGATATTTTGCAGGATCGGACATCGAGTGGCCGCGATAGCGGTAGGTCTGCATCTCCAGGATGTAGGGACCCTTGCCGGCACGGCACCAGGCCGCCGCCTCCTCGCCCGCAGCCTTCACGGCGCGGACATCCATGCCATCGACCTGCTTGCCGGGAATGTTGAAGGACGCGCCGCGCTTGGAAAAATCCTGCTGCGCCGAGGCGCGCGAGACCGAGGTGCCCATGGCGTAGCGGTTGTTCTCGATGACAAAGATCACCGGCAGCTTCCAGAGCTCCGCCATGTTGAAGCTCTCATAGACCTGGCCCTGATTGGCCGCGCCGTCGCCGAAATAGGTGACGCTCACATTGCCGTTGCCACGATAGTGATTGGCGAAGGCGAGACCCGTGCCGAGCGAGACCTGCGCGCCGACGATGCCGTGGCCGCCGTAAAAGTGCTTCTCCTTGCTGAACATGTGCATGGAGCCGCCCTTGCCCTTGGAATAGCCGCCGCGGCGACCCGTGAGCTCGGCCATGACGCCGTTGGCCTCCATGCCGGTGGCGAGCATGTGACCGTGATCGCGATAGCCGGTGATGACCTGATCGCCCTCTTTCAGGGCCATCTGCATGCCGACCACCACGGCCTCCTGGCCGATATAGAGGTGGCAGAAGCCGCCGATTGCGCCCATGCCGTAGAGCTGGCCAGCCTTCTCCTCGAAGCGCCGGATCAGAAGCATGTCGCGGAGCGCCTTGAGCTCCTGCTCCCTGGTGAATTCCGGGGGCGAACCGCCGTCGGTCTTGTCCTGTGGAGTGCTTGCGGCGGCTTTCTTGGGTGCGGCCATGGGAATTCCGGGTCAGAGAAAACTTTCGCCCTCTCTAACCCAAGTCAAACACCGTTGGAAAGCACCGCGGCGGCATGGCACGATTTTCATTATGCCGCACTGCAACGTGATCGTAATATTGGAAAATCTTTGGCGCCGATCGGGCAACAAATCGATGCAAAGCTGCCGCACGCGCAGATTCGTGACCGCGTCAAGAAGCGTAGAGGCGACCTGGACCTGACATTCGGAATGGGCGGCGCCGAAACGACGCCGCCCTCTCCGCCTGCCCGATCAGAAGAAGCCGAGCTTCTTCGGGCTGTAGCTGACCAGGAGGTTCTTGGTCTGCTGGTAGTGATCGAGCATCATCTTGTGGGTCTCGCGCCCGACGCCCGACTGCTTGTAGCCGCCGAAGGCCGCATGTGCGGGATAGGCATGGTAGCAGTTGGTCCAGACCCGGCCGGCCTGAATCGCCCGGCCGAAGCGGTAGCAGCGGTTGGCATCGCGGCTCCAGACGCCGGCCCCGAGACCGTAGAGCGTGTCATTGGCGATCGCGAGCGCCTCCTCGTCGGTCTTGAAGGTCGTGACCGAGACCACGGGGCCAAAAATCTCCTCCTGGAAGATCCGCATCTTGTTGTGGCCCTCGAACACGGTCGGCTGCACGTAGAAGCCGCCGGCGAGATCGCCCGCAAGCTCGGCACGACCGCCGCCGGCCAGCACCTTCGCGCCCTCCTGCTTGCCGATGTCGATATAGGAGAGGATCTTGGACAGCTGCTCGCCTGAGGCCTGCGCGCCGATCATGGTGGTGGCGTCGCGCGGATCGCCCTGCTTAATCGCGGCGACGCGCTTCAGCGCCCGCTCCATGAAGCGGTCATAGATATCCGCATGCACCAGCGCCCGGCTCGGACAGGTGCAGACCTCGCCCTGGTTCAGCGCGAACATGACGAAGCCTTCGATCGCCTTGTCAAAGAAGTCGTCGTCCTCGGCGGTGACGTCGTTGAAGAAAATGTTCGGCGACTTGCCGCCGAGCTCCAGCGTGACGGGAATGAGGTTCTGGCTGGCATATTGCATGATCAGCCGGCCCGTCGTGGTCTCGCCGGTGAACGCAATCTTGGCGATGCGCGGGCTGGAGGCCAGCGGCTTGCCGGCTTCCAGGCCAAATCCGTTGACGATGTTGAGGACGCCGGGCGGCAGGATGTCGGCGATGATCTCGGCCCAGACCATGATCGAGGCCGGCGTCTGCTCGGCGGGCTTGAGCACCACGCAATTGCCGGCAGCCAACGCAGGCGCAAGCTTCCAGCAGGCCATCAGCAGCGGGAAGTTCCACGGAATGATCTGGCCGACCACGCCGAGCGGCTCGTGGAAATGATAGGCGATGGTGTCGTGGTCGATCTCGCCGATCGAGCCTTCCTGGGCGCGCACGACGCCGGCGAAGTAGCGGAAGTGATCGATGGCGAGCGGCAGGTCGGCGGCGCGGGTCTCGCGGATCGGCTTGCCATTGTCCCAGGTCTCGGCGATGGCGAGACGCTCGAGATTCTCCTCCATGCGGTCGGCGATCCGGTTGAGGATCGCGGCGCGCTCGGCGACGCTGGTG
>NZ_PSRT01000260.1 GCF_004212635.1 Bradyrhizobium genosp. SA-3
CGCGGGCTGCAACTGCGCCTGCGCCCGCGCCAATTGCGGCATCGTCAGTAGGGAAAATCCCGCCGCCGCGTGGCCGAGAAAGCTGCGGCGGGATTGATGGTTGCTCACGAATGCAATTTGCGGCGCGGCCGGCCGGCCGGCTGGCTCGGCGCGGTGTTGGTCTCGCTGAAGAGTTCGGCGAGCTTCTCGGTGATGGCGCCGCCGAGCTCCTCGGCATCCACGATCGTCACGGCGCGGCGATAATAGCGCGTCACGTCATGGCCGATGCCGATCGCGATCAGCTCGACCGGCGAGCGGGTCTCGATCTCCTCGATGATGTGGCGCAGGTGCCGCTCGAGATAGTTGCCGGGATTGACCGACAGCGTGGAATCGTCGACCGGCGCGCCGTCCGAGATCATCATCAGGATCTTGCGCTGCTCGGCCCTCGCCAGCAGGCGCTTGTGCGCCCAGTCCAGCGCCTCGCCGTCGATGTTCTCCTTCAGGAGGCCCTCGCGCATCATCAGGCCGAGATTCTTGCGCGCACGACGCCACGGCGCATCCGCCGACTTGTAGATGATGTGGCGGAGATCGTTGAGGCGGCCGGGATTGGCCGGCTTGCCGGCGGCAAGCCAGGCTTCGCGCGATTGCCCGCCCTTCCAGGCGCGGGTGGTAAAGCCCAAAATCTCGACCTTGACGCCACAACGCTCCAGCGTGCGGGCGAGGATGTCGGCGCAGGTCGCGGCGACCGTGATGGGGCGCCCGCGCATCGAGCCGGAATTGTCGAGCAGCAGCGTCACCACGGTGTCGCGGAACGTCGCCTCCTTCTCGTGCATGAAGGACAGCGGGTGATAGGGATCGGTGACGACGCGCGACAGCCGCGCGGGATCGAGGATGCCCTCTTCGAGATCGAACTCCCAGGCGCGGTTCTGCTGCGCCATCAGGCGGCGCTGCAGCCGGTTGGCGAGGCGGG
This sequence comes from Bradyrhizobium genosp. SA-3, assembly GCF_004212635.1. GTDB lineage: Bacteria > Pseudomonadota > Alphaproteobacteria > Rhizobiales > Xanthobacteraceae > Bradyrhizobium. Next base: position 950 of record NZ_PSRT01000260.1, read on the forward strand.
CGACGATCCCCTGCAGATGCGCGAGCTGCTTGTCGAGATAGGCGCGCAGGCGCTCCAGCTCGTCATGGTCGCAGAGGTCTTCGGCCGCGATGACCTCGTCGAATTTCGGCGCGAACGCGTGATATTCCGGCCCACGCGGCTCGTTGGCCCCGCGCGAATGCGGCCGCGTCGCCTCGCCCGGCGTCTCGTCGTCGCCGAGCTCGCCGTCGTCGAACGTATCCGAGGTCGAAGCCTGCGCGCTTTCCATCGCGCTTTCGCTCATCTCCTCCGACGTCGCCTGGGCCTGGTCGGCGCTCATCTCCTGTGCGGCGTCGGAATCGGGCGAGCCCTCGGCGCCGGACTGGTCGTTGTCGCCGTCCTGGTTCTCGTCGTTCTCGTCATTGTCCTCGGTGTCGGCGTTGCGCTCGTCGCCGAGCTCGAGCGCCGAGAGCAGATCATGCACGGCATCGCCGAACCGGGTCTGGTCCTCGACCACGCCGTCGAGCCGGTCGAGTCGCCTGCCGATCTTGTCCTCGAGAATGGGCCGCCAGAGGTCGACCATCTTCTTCGCAGCCGCCGGCGGCGCCATGCCGGTCAGGCGCTCGCGCACCAGCATCGCCAGCGCATCGGCCAGCGGCGCGTCGGCGCGGTCGGTGATCTCGTCGAACTTGCCACGATGGAAGTGATCGTCGAGCATCGCGGTGAGGTTTTTGGCAACGCCCGCCATGCGGCGCGCGCCGATCGCCTCGACGCGGGCCTGCTCCACCGCCTCGAACACGCCGCGCGCCTGCGGATTGCCGGGCATCAGCTTGCGATGAACTTTCGGATCGTGACAGGCGAGCTTGAGCGCGATGGAATCGGCGTGGCCGCGCACGATCGCCGCATCACGTCTGCTCATCTTGCGCGCCGGCTCGGGCAGCCGCGCCTTGCCGGGCGCAAGGCCCGGGCGCTCGGCGGCGAAAGAGACGTCAAGCTCGGGCGATTTCGCGATCGCCTTCAGGCAGGAGGCGACCGAGCGCTTGAACGGCTCGGTCGGCGCTTCCTTGTTGCTGCGGAATTTGGAGTTGGAGGTGGTCATCTGACCCTATCTGTCGTCCCGGCGAAGGCCGGGACCCATAACCACCGGCCGCTCTTGTGTCAGGAAACTATCAGTGACGTTCTATCGAGACATCACGCGGTATGGGTCCCGGCGTTCGCCGGGACGACATACCGAGAGAGATCAGCTCAGCGCCACGTTCACCGCCGATTCCGGCAGCTCCGCGTTGAAGCAGCGCTGGTAGAACTCGGCGACCAGCGGACGCTCGAGCTCGTCGCATTTGTTGAGGAAGGTGACGCGGAAGGCGAAGCCGATATCGCCGAAGATGTCGGAATTCTCCGCCCAGGTGATCACCGTGCGCGGGCTCATCACCGTCGACAGATCGCCGTTGGCGAAGGCGTTGCGGGTGAGGTCGGCGAGGCGCACCATCTTATTGACGATGTCGCGGCCCTCCTGGGAGCGATAATGCTTGGCCTTGGCCAGCACGATCTCCACTTCCTCGTCATGGCTGAGATAATTCAGCGTGGTGACGATCGACCAGCGGTCCATCTGGCCCTGGTTGATCTGCTGGGTGCCGTGATAGAGGCCGGAGGTGTCGCCGAGGCCGACGGTGTTCGCCGTGGCGAACAGGCGGAACGCCGGATGCGGCTTGATCACCTTGTTCTGGTCGAGCAGCGTCAGGCGTCCCGAGACCTCCAGCACGCGCTGGATCACGAACATCACGTCGGGGCGGCCGGCGTCGTATTCATCGAACACCAGCGCGACGTTGTTCTGCAGCGCCCAGGGCAAAATGCCGTCGCGGAATTCGGTGACCTGCTTGCCGTCCTTGACAACGATCGAGTCCTTGCCGACCAGATCGATACGGCTGATGTGGCTGTCGAGATTGACGCGCACGCAGGGCCAGTTCAGTCGCGCGGCGACCTGCTCGATATGGGTGGATTTGCCGGTGCCGTGATAGCCGGTCACCATCACGCGGCGGTTCTTGGCAAAGCCGGCAAGAATGGCGAGCGTGGTGGCGCGGTCGAACCGGTAGTCGGAATCCACTTCGGGCACATGAGGATCGACTTCGGAATAGGCCGGGACTTCGAGATCGCTGTCGATCCCGAACACCTGGCGCACCGACACCTTCATGTCGGGCAGACCGGAAACTTCCTCAACTTTGGACAGGGCGGCGGTCGTCATCAATCCTCCGAGGTCCCGGGCGGTCCCGAAACCGGTTATTTGCACGTTGGCTGCGGCTGGGTGCTGAAAATCAACCTATCAGAGACAAGTGGCTGGCAGAAGCCCGCCCACCAATCAAAGTTCCATTGTCTTTTCATTTAGATAGGCAAGGAACGCAGTTTTTGGAGGGCTGCCTTGCGAATCACGCTCGAATTCCGGGCGGTCGACGCCTCTGCCTGCGCGGATGGCACTGTTGCCGCATGTGTCTACCTATGTAGGGTCTGAATTCCAGTGCTCCAGCCCACCACAGAGACGACGTGACATCCTTCCTCGATCCCCTCATCGCCTTCGTCTCGGCCCATGCGTGGCTGGCCTATCTGACCCTGTTCCTGGCGGCGCTGCTCGAAGCGGTGCCGGTCGTCGGGTCGGTGATCCCCGGATCGACCATCATCCTGGCGCTGAGCGCGCTGGTTCCGGGCGGCGAGCTGAAGCTGCCATGGGTGCTGCTGGCGGCCGCACTCGGCGCGGTGCTCGGGGACGGATCGGCCTATTGGATCGGGCACCGGCAGCAACGGGAGATTCTCAACACCTGGCCGCTGACCAACTATCCGCGCGTGGTCGAGCAGAGCGAGAGCTTCTTCCATCGCTTCGGCACCTGGGCGGTGTTCTTCGCCCGCTTCGTGCCCCCGATCCGCGCCTTCGTGCCTGTTACCGCCGGTGCGCTCGGCATGCCGCCGGCGAAGTTTTATGCGGTGAACATCCCCGCGATCCTGGCCTGGGCCCCCGCGCATGTGCTGCCGGGCGTGCTGGCGGTCTCAGCACTGCATGAATATGCCGGCCTGCACCATCATGGGCATGTCGGCAAGCACATCTGGATTTTGACCGTGGTGGCCGTGGCGATCGTGGTGGGCGTGACCCTGTGGTTCATACGTCGCCGGAACGGCAGCGGTGTCGCGGAGGCGAAGCAGCGGGGTTGATAGCACCATCACATCACAGGAGTCGTCCCGGCCTAGTGCGCAATTGCGCACGGGGCCGGGACCCATAACCACAGAGAGCGGTTTGGCGAAGATTAGCGGTTCGGTACTCCTACCGCTCGCAATCGATAGATCACGCGGTATGGGTCCCGGCCTTCGCCGGGACGACGCTGAGAAACTAGCTTTATCGCTCTCACACTTTGGAGCCGGTTACAACTCGCCTCCCCGGCGCCGGTCCGACATACCGCGCCCGCGGCCTGATCAGCTTGCCGAACTGCAATTGCTCGCTGGCGTGGGCGATCCAGCCGACGCTGCGGGCCATGGCGAACAGCGCGAGCTCGCTGCCGGCGGGCAGGCGCAGGGCGTGCACGAGCACGGCGAGTGCGTAGTCGATGTTGACGAACTCGCCGGTCGCCTCCGCGATCCGCTCCGGCACTTCGCGAGTGAATTTTCGCGGTGCGCCGGCGCGCGACAAGGCATTCAGCAGCGATTGCGCGCGGGGATCGCCGCGCTTGTAGACGCCATGGCCGAAGCCGGCAAAGCGCTCGCCGAGCGCGACGCGCTCGCGCACCATCGGCTCGACGTCGCGATCGATCAGCGTCTTCACGAGCTGCGAGGCCAGCACGCCGGCGCCGCCATGCTTGGGCCCTTTCAGCGCGGCGAGGCCGGCGATCACTGCGTCATAGAGATTGAGGCCGGTCGAGGCGGCACAGCGCGCGGTGAAGGTCGAGGCGTTCAATTCGTGGTCGGCGAGCAGCACCAGCGCGCGGCGGATCAGATCGGGAGCATGCTTGTTGTCCGCCGCCCACGCTTTCGCAACCTGCTGATGCAGCGGGTCGGCCGACGGCTCGGCATTGAGCATGGTCGCGACCAGCAGGCGGACGATGCGCGCGCCGACCATGGCGCGGCCATCGGGCGC
>NZ_PSRT01000261.1 GCF_004212635.1 Bradyrhizobium genosp. SA-3
CCATTCCGGACACGCCGGTCTCCGGCAACCATGGCTTCGTCCGCGTCACCGTCAGCGACACCGGAATCGGCATTCCTGCGGCGCGGCTCGGCCGCATCTTCGAGCCGTTCTTCACCACCAAGCAGGTCGGCCACGGCACCGGTCTTGGCCTGTCCCAGGTGTTCGGCTTCGCCCGGCAATCCGGCGGCGAGGTGACGGTCACGAGCGAGGTGGGGCAAGGCAGCACCTTCTCGCTCTATCTGCCGCGCGTGCCGCCGGACCTGCGGTCGCAGCGGCAGGCGCCGAACACGGCGCCGGCGGTGGCCGGCAGCGGCATGTCGGTGCTGGTGGTCGAGGACAACATCGAGCTCGCCAATTTTGCCGCCGACGGCCTCACCGAGCTCGGCTACAGCATCACGCTGGTCGACAATGCGACCGATGCGCTTGCCGAGCTCGTCGTGGACGCCAATCGTTTCGACGTCGTGTTCTCGGACGTCGTGATGCCCGGAATGACCGGGCTCGATCTCGCGCAGGCGGTCCGCGAGCGCGGCATCGGCGTGCCGATCGTGCTGACCACGGGCTACAGCCAGGCCCTGTCGCAGGATGGCACTGCCGGCTTCGATCTCGTGCAGAAGCCCTATTCGATCGAAGAGTTGTCGCGCGTTCTGCACCGGGCCGCACGGCTGCGACGCGTCCGGGATGGCGCTGCCGAATGATTCGGCGATCGGAACCGGATGGAACCGGTTGATTTCCTTCGCGTTGTCCGCCTATGCACAAGCCCGCCGTGAAGCGCGAACAGGGCGAAAAGCCGCCCATTGTCGAGATCAAAGGCGAGAACGGCGATGAAGTGGCACCGCCGCCGCCTCCCGAGCTGCTCGAACCCGACCCCGAACTATCACCCGAGGAAGCCGAACAGGTTCGCAAAGATTATCTGCTGACGCGCTTCTGGATCAGCGCGCGCGGCTTCTGGGGCCGTAACGGCGATCGTCTCGCCTGGCCGCTCTCGATCGGCCTCGGCGTGCTGATCGTCCTGACCGTCGGCTTCCAGTACGGCATCAATGTCTGGAATCGCGCCATCTTCGACGCCATCGAGCAGCGCGATGCGACGAGTGTCTTCCATCTCAGCGCAATGTTCTTCCCGCTCGCGATCGGCAGCATCGCGCTCGGCGTCGCTCAGGTGTTCGCGCGCATGAGCATTCAGCGGCGCTGGCGCGCCTGGCTCACGGCAAGCGTGCTGACACGCTGGCTCGCCAACGGCCGCTATTATCAGCTCAACCTCGTCAGCGGCGACCACAATAATCCCGAATACCGCATCGCCGAGGACTTGCGCATTGCGACCGACTCGCCGGTCGACTTCCTCGCCGGCGTGACGTCGGCGCTGCTATCGGCCGTGACTTTCATCGTCGTGCTCTGGACCATCGGCGGCGCGCTCACCGTCACGCTGGGCGGCTCTAGCATCACCATTCCCGGCTTCCTGGTGATCGCCGCGATCCTCTATGCCGCGATCGCCTCCAGCTCGATCCTGGTGATCGGCCGCCGCTTCGTGCAGGTCTCCGAGCACAAGAACCAGGCCGAAGCCGATTTCCGCTACACGCTGACGCGCGTGCGCGAGCACGGCGAGAGCATCGCGCTGCTCGGCGGCGAAGAGGAGGAACGCGATGGCATCGACCGCAATTTCACCAGCGTGCTTCGGCAATGGGCGCGCCTGGCCGGACAACACATGCGCACGACGCTTGTCTCGCAGGGCTCCAGCCTCGTGGCGCCCGTGGTCCCTCTCCTGCTCTGTGCGCCAAAATTCCTCGACGGCAGCATGACGCTGGGACAGGTGATGCAGGCGGCCTCCGCCTTCACCATCGTGCAGAGCGCGTTCGGCTGGCTGGTCGACAATTATCCGCGACTCGCCGACTGGAATGCCTGCGCGCGCCGCATCGCCTCGCTGATGATGTCGCTCGACGGCCTCGAGCGCGCCGAGCAGGGCGATGGCCTTGGCCGCATCCAGCGCGGCGAGACCGGCAATGACGCCATGCTGGAGTTGAAAGACCTTTCCGTCACGCTCGACGACGGCACCGCGGTGGTCGGCGAGACCGAAGTGGTGATCGAGCCGGGCGAGCGGCTTCTGGTTGCCGGCGAATCCGGCACCGGCAAGAGCACGCTGGTGCGCGCCATCGCAGGGCTATGGCCGTGGGGCGGCGGCAGCGTCAATTTCCATCCCGACCGGCGGCTGTTCATGCTGCCGCAGCGGCCCTACGTGCCCTCGGGATCGCTGCGCCGCGCGGTCGCCTATCCCGGCGCCGCCGACGACTGGACGATCGAGGAGATCGGCCAGGTCCTGCGCAAGGTCGGTCTCGATCACCTCAAGGAGAAGATTAAGGAGGAGGCGCCGTGGGACCAGACGCTGTCAGGCGGCGAGAAGCAGCGCCTCGCCTTTGCGCGGCTGTTGCTGCACAGCCCCGACATCGTCGTGCTCGACGAGGCCACATCCGCGCTCGACGAGAAGAGCCAGGACAAGATGATGAAGATGGTCACCGACGCGCTGCCCAAGGCGACCATCGTCAGCGTCGCGCATCGCGCCGAGCTCGAGGCTTTCCACAGCCGCAAGATCGTGCTGGAGCGCCGCAAGGGCGGCGCCAGGCTCGTCAGCGACGTCGACCTGATACCGCGCAAGGGCAAGCGCAAGCTGCTCGGCCGCCTCCTGCGCCAGCGCATGGCGCCGGCCAAAAAGGCCGCGTGACTCTCTCCTCGTCGTCCCGGGCAAGCGCGCCCCAAGCGCGCGCCGATCCGGGACCCATAGCCACAGGATTGAGTGTGGCGAGGACTCGGAGTTGCCAGCTCGCGCCTAACTACGCCCTGGGGTTATGGGTCCCGGATCTGCGCTGACGCTTGTCCGGGACGACACCGAAATTGTAGCGCAAGGCAAAACCGGCTATGCATGCGCCGCTTGCAATGAGGACCGCCTGCTTGACGACCGACAACGCCCCTTCGTCCGCGCCGTTTGGCGCGTTTGCGCCGAATGCGGCGCAGGCCGCGATCATTCGCCTCGCGACACGATCGGGGCTGAAGCGCGGCGCATTCCGGCCCTGGATGTCGCGGCTGGTCAACCTGCTGCGCGGCGGTCCGGTCGACGTGCAGTATCAAGGCGCCTTGTTCCGTTTCTATCACCAGGGCAGTGCGACCGAGCGCGGCGCGCTGTTCAATCCAGATTACAATCTCGACGAGCTCGATTTCCTGCGTCGGCACACCCCGGCGGGCGGCACGTTCGTCGACGTCGGCGCCAATGTCGGCACGTTTGCGCTGGTGATGGCGCGGCAGGTCGGCACCAAAGGCAAGGTCGTTGCGATCGAGCCGCATCCGACGACATTTGCGCGGTTAGCGTTCAATCACGCCGCATCGAAAGCGATTCAGGTGCGCCTGGTGCAGGCCGCCGCGGGCGACAGCGACGGCGAGCTGATGATCGAGAGCGGCGGCGGCAATCTCGGTGCCACCCACGTCGTCACCGGCGCCGCGAGCGTCGATGCCATCAAGGTCCCGTCATTGCGGCTGACGCGCATTCTCGACGAAGCCGGCGTCGCGCAAGTCGATTCGCTCAAGATCGACGTCGAGGGTTTTGAGGACCGCGTGCTGATCGGCTTCTTCCGCGACGCGCCGAAATCGCTGTGGCCGCGCGCGGTCGTCATTGAGCACCTGTCACAAAACGAATGGCAGCAGGATTGTATTGCCGACATGCTCGCGCGCGGCTTTGCCATCACGCGCAAGACGCGGAGCAATACGTTCCTGTCGCGCTGACGGGGACGAACAGCGGAGCTTGCGATGATCGACCATTTGGGTTTCTCCGTCTCCGACTATGAGCGCGCCAAGGCGTTCTACGTCAAAGCGCTGGCGCCGCTCGGCTACAGCCTGATCATGGAAGTGACGGCGGAGCAGACCGGGCACGCCGCCGCCGCAGGCTTTGGCACCGACGGCAAGCCCGATTTCTGGATCGGCGGCGAGGGCGCCATGAACAAGCCGGTGCACGTCGCCATTCACGCCAAGGACCGCGCCACGGTGGACTCGTTCTACAAGGCGGCGATCGCGGCGGGCGGACGCGACAACGGCCCGCCCGGCATCCGCCCGCATTATCATGCGAACTATTACGGAGCGTTCGTGCTCGATCCCGACGGCCACAACATCGAGGCCGTCTGCCATACTCCGGAATAAGCCGCGTTCCACACCACGCGAAAAGGGAACATCGGCACGGCATCATCGTTATTGTCCTCTGGACAACTGTTCACGAAGGTGCCGATGCCAATCGAGCCGCCTGAGATTCCGCCGGCAACACCGGGGAATCCGACCGAGCCGCCTCCTGGAATTCCGCCGGGCAATCCGCAACCCGACATCACGCCACCGTTGCGCGAGCCTGGCGAAACACCGCGGCCGGATGAATTGCCGCCGCACGTTCCCGAAGAGATTCCACAACGCGGACCGAACGGGCCGCTCACGCCCAATCCTGCGACGGACGCACCTTCGCCGCGGGACCACACATGAGGCGAGCGATCACATGTGGGGCGATTGCAACCTGCGTCTGAATGCGCAATGAACGTCGTCATAGTGAGGTGATTTGCGTGCAGAAATAAATCGAGCCACGACTGCTTGGCCCGCCACATTCCGGCCTAACGCGTAGCCGTTCATCCCAACACTTCGTCAAAGAACCTTCCGGGGAAGTTCACCACCATGACCAACCTTCGTTTCGTGCTGCTTGCAACGACGGCTCTGACCGCGATGCAATTCGCAAGCTCCGCATCGCATGCGCAAAGTACGCCGCCGCTCGTCGTCGCACAGGCCCAGCCACAAGAGACGGGCCCTGACGGAAAACCGAAGCAGCCGCCGAAGGGACCGCCAGCGGCCGCACCGCCCGCGCGCCCGGCCACACCGCCGCCCGCGGCTGCA
>NZ_PSRT01000262.1 GCF_004212635.1 Bradyrhizobium genosp. SA-3
CTCTCCGCGCGTCCAACTCTCACCGACCCTGTGGGCGACTCCCCCTCACCCAACCCTCTCAGCGCGAGCGAAGCTCGTCGCGGCCCCGCAAGCGGGGCGAGGGAGCGCACAACGCCGCGGCGAACTTGAAGGGGGTCAGCGTGGCGGTGTATCCGGCGAGGACGGCGTGCAGCCCGGCTGAAGCTGCGGCGAGGGGATTTCCGGCGAGGGCGCGCCCTGCCCCGGCTTGGGCGCCGGATGATCCATCAGCACGGATTCGGCGACGGATTGCGCTGAGGGTGCGGGCGGCACCGCCGGTGCCGGCTGCGGCGCAATCACCGGCTCGAACTTGCGCTCCGACGCCACATCCTCCTCCGGCGCTTCGGCCTGGCGCTTGGCCTTGCGTGGCGCCGCCACCGTCGTTTCAGCGACATAGGTGACGCGACGGCGCGTGCGCTGGGCGATGCCGCCGAGGAAGTCGGCCATCGCGAGCAGCACCAGCAGGAAATAGGTGGAGTTGCCGAATTTGGGCCACATCACGAATTCGGCGGCAGCCGCGCCGAACACGATCAGCGACAGCAGGTGATCCATCAGGAATTTCGAGCCGGGCCGCGCACCTTTGACCACCTCGAGCAGCAGCAGCACCACGCCGAGCGCGAGCAGGAGGTCGGCAAGCGTGACCGGCCAGGTCTCGCCGGACACCATCGGCACCCTGAACAGCACGTCCGTAAAGGACACCGTCGGCATCAGGAAGGCGATGATGTTGTAGACCGCGAGCGGAATCAGAAGCAGCGGGAAACCGACCATCGGCAAAATGCCTTCTCGATCAAGATATCCGGACAGGACAATGCAGCGGCGAAGCATTTGCTCCGCCGCCGTCACCGTCTATCTCATGGGTTGGCCGAAATCAGGCGGGCCCAATCATCCCGCCTGAAGAAAGATCCTGCCTTCAGGACTCTTTCTTCTTCAGGACCTGGCGGCCCTTGTACATGCCGGTCTTGAGGTCGAGATGGTGCGGACGACGGAGCTCGCCGGAGTCCTTGTCTTCCACATAGGTCGGCTTCTTGATGGCGTCTGCCGAGCGGCGCATGCCACGGCGCGACGGCGAGGTTTTTCTTCTCGGAACGGCCATTTCAATATCCTCTAGGGATTGGTGTCATCAGGGCATCGTCCGCGAAGGGACGGCTCAGCACCCGCAAATACGAGGCGAGCTGAATGCCGATCAAGGCCGCGCTTATAGAGGAAGGCTGGCCGTAAAGCTAGGCTCTTGGGCCGGAAAATACGCCCGGAACGGGCCCGAAATCAGTGATTTTCGCGCCAGCAGGTCGCAAGCGAGCTCGCCTGCCCCCGCGCCATATAGGTCGCCGCCAGCCGCCTGACACCCGGTCCGGGGGTCCGGGCACTGCGTTTGACGGGATTGGGCAGGGTCGAGGCCAGGATGGCGGCTTCCCGGGGGGAAAGGCTGGCGGCCGATTTGCCGAAGGCATAGAGGCTGGCCGCCTCGACGCCAAACTGCCCCTGTGGACCGAGCTCTGCGATGTTGAGGTAAATCTCCAGGATCCGCGGCTTGGGCAGGACGAGGTCGATCCACAGCGCCAGCGGGAATTCCAGCGCCTTGCGGACGAAGTCCCGCCCCTGCCAGAGGAACAGGTTTTTTGCGACCTGCTGGGTGATGGTGGAGGCGCCCCGGAACGGCGTACCGTCCTCCTGGGCGTCATCGATCGCCTCACGCAGCGCACCCCAGTCGATGCCATGATGCCTGCAGAAATGGGCATCCTCGGCTGCCACCACCGACCGCGGCAGATACGGCGACATCGCCGCCAGATCGATCCATTGCCGCTGCATCGGCGCGCCACGAAGCGAACGCCAGGCCATCAGCGTCGAAACCGGATGGCCGGTCCGGTAAAACGGCGCGATCACATAGGGCGCGACAGCCACGACCGCGAGCACGACCAGCAGGATCTTGACGATGCGCAAATCGACCTTTCCGGCGCAAAATGAAACGCGGCCACGGGCTGGGCCATTAAGTCTGTGATAATTCGGGCCTTTTCCAGCACTTTTTAGGCCTTCCAACCGATTGACTGAGGCGGGCGCATAAAGGATTGTCCGGCCGAATTTTAGTTCTGGAGCCCTTCTTGATGACCGGCACGTCCCCGTCCGATTTCGCCAAACGTCTGGACAAGACCGCTGATGACACCGAGGCCCTGCTCGGGCGCCTGCTGTCGGACGACATCCTGCACGACGAGATCGCCCGGCCCAAGCGACTGATGGACGCAATGCGCTATTCGAGCCTGAACGGCGGCAAGCGTCTTCGGCCGTTCCTTGTGGTCGAGAGCGCGACCGTGTTCGGCGTGCCGCGCGAAGCGGCACTGCTCGTGGGCGCCGCGCTCGAATGCATTCACTGCTATTCGCTGATCCATGACGATCTGCCGGCCATGGACAATTCCGACCTGCGCCGCGGCCGCCCCACCCTGCACAAGCAGACCGATGACGCCACCGCGATCCTTGCCGGCGACGGTCTTTTGACGCTCGCCTTCGACATCGTCACGCGCGACGAGATCCATCGCGACGCCAATGTGCGGCTGCTCTTGACGCGCGCGCTGGCGCGCTGCGCCGGCATCGGCGGCATGGTCGGCGGCCAGATCCTCGATCTCGCCGGCGAAGGCCGCTTCGGCGGCAACGAACCGATCGATGTCGCCCGTATTCAGCAGATGAAGACCGGCGCGCTGCTGCGCTATGGCTGCATCGCCGGCGCGATCCTCGGCCAAGCCTCGAGTGCGGAATATCAGGCGCTCGACGATTACGGCCGCGCGCTCGGCGAAGCCTTCCAGATCGCGGACGACCTGCTCGACGTCGAGGGCGATGCGGCCGCGCTCGGCAAGCCTTCGGGCCAGGACGCCGCGCTCGGCAAGACCACCTTCGTCACCCAGCTCGGCATCGAAGGCGCCAAGCAGCGCGTGCGCGACCTGCTGGCGCGGGCCGACAGCGCCGTGTCGATCTTCGGCGACCGCGCCGCCGTGCTGCAAGCCGCGGCGCGCTTCGTCGCCGAACGGAAGAACTGACGTTGGGTTTTCACCTCTCCCGCTTGCGGGAGAGGTATAGGCCGCCTCTGGCGGCCGTCCTCTTAAGACGCCGAGGCAAAGCCTCGGCTATGCCGAAGGCGCGGGTGAGGGCTCTCTCCTCTCGGGGGCTCCCGCTTATGGAGACACCCTCTCCCCGACCCTCCCCCGCAAGCGGGGGACGGATCGCACCAGCGATGCCGCTCAGGACTTACCGGACGATCTGCATGACAAAAGAAGATCCCGTCCTCGTCCGCTTTCGCCAGATGTCGCGGCCGATGCGGCTGCTTTATGCACGGCCGCGAACGTTCATCGCGCTCGCTGTCGGCATCCTCGTCTGCCTGCTGCTGCCGGGCACGCATCGGCTAGTGACGCGGCTCTTGTTCGGTTGGGACGCACTGATCGCGGTCTATCTCGTGCTGGTCTATGCGATGATGCTGTGCAACGACCACCAGCACATCCGTCGCGCCGCTGCGATGCAGGACGACGGCCGCTTCGTGATCCTGCTGGTGACGGCGACCGGCGCCTTCGCCAGCATCGCGGCGATCGTCTCCGAGCTCGGCACGTCGCATCGCGGCGTCCTGGAGCTGACGATCGCGATCACCACGATCGCGCTGTCATGGGCTGCGGTGCACACGACCTTCGCGCTGCATTACGCGCATGATTATTATCGGCACGGCACGGCAGGAGGCCTTCAGTTTCCGAGCGGCGACAAGGAAGACCACGCCGATTATTGGGATTTCGTCTATTTCTCGTTCGTGATCGGCATGACCGCGCAGGTCTCCGACGTCGGCATCACCGACAAGACCATCCGCCGCACGGCGACGGCGCATGGCATCGTGTCCTTCATCTACAACACGGCGTTGCTGGCGCTGACGGTGAACATCGCGGCAAGCGCGATTGCGACTTAGCCGTCGTCCCGGCGAAGGCCGGGACCCATACCGCGTGATCTATCGCATGCGGGTGGTGCGAGTACTGGCGAAGACTTCATAACTGCTGGTCTTCGCCCAACTCCTCCCTTTGGTTATGGGTCCCGGCCCCCCGTGCGCAATTGCGCACTAGGCCGGGATGACCGTAACCGTATCAGTAACAGACCTCGGCATTGGCGTCGTTGCCGGGGCCGCCGCCGCCGCGATATTCGAGACGGCAGCCGCGATGCACCGGACGGCAGCCACCGCTATTGCAGTAGACCTGCCCGCCGCCAGTCGCGCGGCCGGCGCCAGCGGCAGCAGCAACGCCGGCAGCGGCACCATAACCGCCCGCTCCGCCGGCGGACTGACGACGCTGCCGTGCAGGACGCTCGTCGCCATCGTCGCGCTTGGCAGTTGCAGACTTGGCAGCTGCAGGTTTGGCCGTTGCGGGCTTGGCGGCACGCTGCTTCTCGCACTCATTGTCGTCGTTGACCGCATAGCCGTCACGACAGACGATCTTGCTGCATTTGTCGCCGTCGGCCTTGAAGCCGTGCTCACAGACCAGCGGGCAGACGCGCGACGGTTTTGACTTGACCGCATCGAGCGCATCGGTGCTCGCCACCTTCACGTCGAGCTTGGTGCCGGCATAACGGTTGAACCGCGACAGCGACCGCTGCGATGACGCATTCCAATTGCCGTCGGCCTGCCCGGAGAAGCAGCCGACGCGGCCGAGTTCGGTCTGCACCGAGCGGCTGAGATCGGCCGGCGCAATCGCAGGCGTCAGCGCGGCGACGTTGGTGCCGGCCGGACCGGCCGTGCTGGCCGGCGCAG
>NZ_PSRT01000263.1 GCF_004212635.1 Bradyrhizobium genosp. SA-3
AGCGCCGGCGCGTCCTGGTGCGTGCCGCCTTCTTGGCGGCAGCGGAACGCGCCTTGGCGCCCTTGGTGCGGCTCGCTTTCCGCGCGGCGGCCGAACGCGAAGCCGCGGTTCGCTGGGTCGCGGCACGCTTGGCCTGCTTCGACAGCGCGCTGCGCGACGCTGTGGAGCGCGGCTCCTTCTTCAGGACGCCCTCGACGGCACGCGATACGCGCGGCCGCCGCTTCGGGGTGCGTTTGCCCTGACCGGCCTCATAGGCATATTTGGCGCTGCGGCGCGTCGACTTCTTGGTACGCCCTTTGCGCGGCGGCGGCAGATCGACGCCGGCGCGGCGCGCCTCGGAAAGTCCGATGGCGATGGCTTGCTTTGTCGAGCGTGCGCCGTGCTTGCCTTTCCTGATCTTGTCGATCTCGTCCTTGACGAATTCGCCGGCCTGCGTACTTGCCGATTTGCCGGCGCGCTTGTCCTGCTTTGCTTTGCGGATGATTTCCTGTCTTGGCATGGGTCGAGTTCCCTTTGAAATCACAGGGATGCAACGCGCAAGGCCGTCGATTGATCCTTTTCAGTTCCGCAGCGCCGCCAGCAATTCATCCGGGCGCTCGGCCATGATCATGTGTCCTGCGCCCGGCACGATGATGGTCTTCGCCTGCGGGATCGCCGCCGCCAGCGCCTTGCCGGCTTTCGCCGGAGTCATCATGTCTCGCTCGCCGAGAATGAGCGTGGTCGGCACCTTCACGCTCGCGGCGGCTTGAAGCGCGTTCGCATAGGTATTGCAGGCCGACAGATCCCTGAACAGCACGCCCGGCTCGCAATGCTTCAACACGGCCTGTGCGCCGCCATGCATCCAAAGGCCCGGCGCGAGGCTGCCGCCGAGCTCGGCCTTGAAGCCGAGGCCCCAGATCGAGACCATGTCGACGGCATCCTGGTCGTTGGCTTCGGCGGCCTTCAGCAGATCCGGGCCGACGGTCATGGTCGCGGCGGTGCCGATCAGGCTCAGCGCGGAGACCTTGTCGGGGTGGCGTGCGGCGGTCTCCAGCGAGATCAGCGAGCCCATGGAATGGCCGACCAGGTGCGCCTTCGCGGCACCTGCCGCATCCAGCAGCGCCGCCGTCCAGTCGGCCATCTCAGCGATGGTCGACAGCGACGGCCCGGCCGAGCGGCCGTGGCCGGGCAGGTCAGGCGCTAGCACCGAAAAGCCGTGATGGGCGAACCAGCGCGTGTGCAGCGCCCAGGTCGAATGGTCGAAGCCGGCGCCGTGGATGAAGACGACCGCTGGCAGCGACTTGTCGAAGTCGCGGCCGCCGGTTGCGACAAACACATCAGTGCCGTTGACGGAAAGCTTCATGGCGTCAGACCTTTTGCGAGATGCGCAGCGCTTGATTGAGATCGTCGATGATGTCAGACGCGGTCTCGATGCCGACCGATATCCGCACCAGCTCCTCGCCGATGCCGGCGGCCTTGAGCTGTTCGGCATCCATCTGCTGATGCGTGGTCGAGGCGGGGTGGATCACCAGCGTCTTGGCGTCGCCGACATTGGCGAGATGGCTGATCATGCGCAGCGACTCGATGAACTTGCGCCCGGCGGGCCGCCCGCCCTTGATGCCGAAGGAGACGATGGAGCCGGCGCCGCGCGGCAGCAGCGTCTTTGCAAGCTGATAGTCAGGGTGGGTCTCCAGCGAGGGATGCAGCACCCAGTCGACGGCCTTGTTGGCCTTCAAGGCTTCGAGCACGAGATGCGTGTTCTGCATATGCCGGTCCATGCGCACGCCCAGCGTCTCGACGCCCTGGAGCAGCTGGAACGCGTTGGTCGGGGACAGGCAGGCGCCGAAATCGCGCAGGCCCTCGGTGCGCGCGCGCATGATGAAAGCCGCGGTGCCGAACTGCTCGTCGAAGACGATGCCGTGATAGCCGCCATAGGGCTCGGTCAGCACGCCGAACTTGCCCGAGCCACGCCAGTCGAAGCGGCCGCCGTCGACGATGGCGCCGCCGATCGCGATGCCGTGGCCGCCGATCCACTTGGTCGCCGAATGCATGACGATGTCTGCGCCGAGTTCAATCGGGCGGCTGAGATAGGGCGTGGCGAAGGTGTTGTCGATCAGCAGCGGAATTTTTGCATCATGTGCGATCGCCGCGACCTCAGGGATGTCGAGCACTTCCAGCCCGGGATTGCCGATGGTCTCGCCGATCACCAGTCTCGTGTTCGGCCTGATCGCCGCACGGAATGCATCGAGATCGCGCGGCTTGACGAAGGTGGTGGTGATGCCGAAGCGCGGCAGCGTGTGCGCCAAGAGATTGATGGTGCCGCCATAGAGCGAGCTCGACGCCACGATGTGGTCGCCGGCGTTCAGAAGCGTCGCGATGGCCAGATGCAGCGCGGCCATGCCGCTGGCGGTGCAGATCGCGCCGATGCCGCCTTCGAGCGCTGCGAGCCGTTCCTCCAGCACGCCGGTGGTCGGATTGGAGATGCGCGTGTAGATGTGGCCGGCACGCTCCAGGTTGAACAGCGCGGCGGCATGGTCGGAATCCTGGAACACGTAGGACGTGGTCTGGTAGATCGGCACCGCGCGGGCGCCGGTCGCGGGGTCCGGATGCTGGCCCGCATGCAGGCTCAGGGTTTCGAAGGCAGGCGGTTTCGGCGCGGGCATGCGTGGCCTCGTTGGTCGATCGGCGGAGGCAGTCCTTGTGCCACAAAATCGCGCGGCACGTCAGCCATTGACAGCGCCGCCTAACCCCGGATCGCCTGCTCGATGATCCCGGCCTCGCGCAGCAGAATCTCCGCGACCTCCTGCTCGCGGCGGGGGCCGAGCCTCGTCCGAACGGCGGAGACCGTCATCGCAGCAGCCGGCTGTCCGTCCGGGCTCTTGATCCAGGTCGAGATCGATTTCGTGCCCTGCACGAGGCCAATCTCCCGCATGTAGTAGCCGCGCCGCCGTGCCGTGGTGATCTCGCCCATCACGGCTGCGACGTCGGTCTGGTAGGCCTCGAACCTCTTCTCGTTGGCCGCGACGATTTTTCGCGCGTCCTGCGCCGGCATCGCGGCGAGGATGGCGACGCCGGCGCTGGAGACGCCGAGCGGCCGGCGCGCGCCGACCTCGATCGACAGCACCTGGATCGGATAGACGCCGATCCTGCGATCGACGCACAGCGTGTCGTTGCCGGTCCGCACCGTCAGGAACAGCGTGTCGCCGATCTCGGCGGAGGCGCGTTGCAGCGAGGGATTGGCGGCGATCAAGAGCCGTGACGGCCGCGGCCGCGCGAGCGCCAGCTCCGGCACTTGGTTGCCGATCGCATAGCGACCGGTCCGCTCGTGCCGTTCGACGATGCCTTCCTCGATCAGCACGTGGACGATGCGATGCACGGTCGGGCGGGTGAGGCCGGTGGCCCTTACCACCTCGGCCAATGGCACACCGTCTTCGCGGCCTGCGGCCAGAATGCGCAGCACCACGAGGGCGCGCCGGATTGCTTGCGCGCCCTGCCGCGGTTCCCCGGCGTTGCGGGCGAATCTCGTCTTGTCCATATTATGGACAAGAACGCCACAATTCACTCGACAGGACAAGCGCGCATCTGAAGATTGCGCTCCGATCGAGATGCCTTTCGAGTTGCCTTGCGCAACGTCGCGGCATCCGATGTGGAATTGGAAGCGCCGCCGGGAGGTTAACATGAGATTAATCTGGATTGCCATCGCTGCCGCATTTGCGATGCTGGCTGGGCCTGGCTCGGGCCAGGAATGGCCTGCGCGCAACGTCAAGCTGATCGTGCCCTATCCGGCCGGCGGCAATGTCGACAGCGCGGCGCGCATCATCGCCGACAAGCTCCAGGAAAAGCTCGGCCAGCCCTTCATCATCGAGAACAAGGCCGGCGCCGGCGGCATGATCGCGGGCGAAGCCTTCGCCAAATCCACGCCCGACGGCTACACGCTGTTCGTCGGCGCCAACGGCCCGGTGCTGTTCGCGACCGAGATCAACAAGCGCGAGGCCTATAATTGGAAAAAGGACTTCCTGCCGATCTCGACCATTTCGATGACGCCGCTGGTGCTCGAGGTGCATCCCTCCGTGCAGGCTAATACGTTCAAGGAATTCATCGATCTCGCCAAGCGCGAGTCCGGCAAGCTGACCATGGCCTCGCCGGGTCCCGGCACCACCAACCACCTGCTCAGCGAGCTGATGCAGTCGAACCTCGAGCTGCAATGGGTCACCGCGCACTATCGCGGCAACGCGCCGGCGATCAACGACCTGCTCGGCGGCCAGGTGCAGTTCGCGTTCGACCAGCTCACGGTCAGCCTGCAGCACATCAAGGCCGGCCTGTTCCGCGCACTCGCCGTCACCAGCCCGCACCGCCTGAAGTCGCTGCCTGACGTGCCGACCTTTGCCGAGCTCGGCTACAAGGACTTTGACGGCCAGACCTTCACGGGCCTGTTCGCGCCTGCGGGCACGCCGGCGCCGATCGTCGACAAGCTGCACGAGACGCTGGTCGCGATCCTGAAGGACCCGGCCGTGGTCGACAAGTTCGAGAAGCTCGGCGGGGAGGCGACGGCGATGACGCCGGACGAGTTCAAGGCCTATCTCGCGCGCGAGGACGCCAAGTGGATTCCGGTGGTGCGCAAGGCCAACATCAGGGCGGATTGATCGATGCGGATCGATCCCAGCGAGCTCGGCG
>NZ_PSRT01000264.1 GCF_004212635.1 Bradyrhizobium genosp. SA-3
ACGCGCGGCTGGCCGAGCTGCTCGTACATGAGCATGCCTCGCTGGCGCTGGCGCAACGCTGCAGCGCCATTGCGGCGCCGGCGCCGCTGTTCAGCGCGCTGTTGAACTACCGCCACAACACGCCGGTGGCGGTCTCCGCCTCCGCACCCGATGATGTGCTGTCCGGCGTGGAATGGCTGGGCGGGGAGGAGCGCACCAACTATCCGCTGACCTTGTCGGTGGAGGATTTTGGCGGGGCGCTCGGGCTGACGGCGCAGGTGACGGAGGGCGTCTCAGCGGATCGGGTCTGCGGCTACATGCAGCGGGCGCTCGAGCAGCTGTCGGAGGCGCTGGAGCGGGCGCCGAACACGCCGGTGCGCGAGCTGGACATCCTGCCACCTGACGAGCGGGCGTATCTGCTGGAGGAGCTGAACCGGACGGCGGTGACGTATCCTGAGCAGCAGTGCATCCATGAGCTGTTCGAGGCGCAGGTGCGCCAGGCGCCGGATGCGGTGGCGGTGGTCTATCAGGACCAGCGCGTCAGCTATGGCGAGCTCAATGCGCGTGCCAACCGCCTGGCCCATCATCTGATTGCAATTGGGGTGAAGCCGGACCAGCCGGTGGCGATCTGCGTTGCGCGCAGCGTGGCGATGGTGGTCGGGCTTTTGGCGATCCTCAAGGCGGGTGGCGCCTATCTGCCGCTGGATCCGGCCTATCCGTCGGCGCGGCTGCACCAGGTGCTGGAGGATGCGGCGCCGCGAGTGCTGCTGGCCGATGCAGCGGGGCGATCAGCGCTGGGCGACGATGCGCTACGCGATCTGACGGTGGTGGATCTGGCGGCGACGCCGGAATGGGCCAATCTGCCGGCGTCGGATCCGGACCCGCGTGCGCTCGGCCTGACCTCGCGCCATCTCGCCTATGTGATCTACACCTCCGGCTCCACCGGAACGCCCAAGGGGGCACAGAATGAGCATCGGGCTATCGTCAATCGCTTGATTTGGATGCAAAACGCCTATGGTCTCAAGGCAACTGATGTCGTGTTGCAGAAGACGCCATTTGGCTTCGATGTCTCGGCCTGGGAGTTCTTCTGGACCTTGCTTGAAGGGGCGACCCTGGTGCTGGCGTCTCCGGATGCGCACAGAGATCCCGCTGCATTGGTCGACTTGATCATCGGCGAGCGCATCACGACGGTTCACTTCGTGCCATCCATGCTGGTCAGTTTTATGGATGCGAAGAGTGTTGACCGCTGCACGTCGCTGCGGCGTGTTTTATGCAGCGGCGAGGCGCTTCCTGCCGCCAGTGTGCATAAGGTTCGGCGCCTCTTGCCTTGGACGGGCCTGCACAATCTGTACGGTCCGACCGAAGCTGCGATCGACGTGACAGCGTGGAGTTGTCCGGATGAGTTTGATGGCGCCATTGTCCCGATCGGCCGTCCGATCGCGAACACGCGGGTGTACCTGCTTGACGGTCACCGTGCGCCGGTTCCGTTTGGCGCGGTCGGGGAGCTCTACATTGGCGGGGCGGGGGTGGCGCGCGGCTATCTGAACCGTCCGGAGCTGACGGCGGAGCGGTTCATCGCCAGTCCCTTTGTCGAGGGCGATCGGCTGTACCGGAGCGGCGACCTTGCACGTTATCTGCCGGACGGCAATCTTGAGTTTTTGGGCCGCAACGACGACCAGGTGAAGATCCGCGGCTTCCGCATCGAGCCCGGCGAGATTGCGGCGCGGGTTGCCGAGCACCCGTTCGTGCGCGAGGCGGTGGTGGTGGCGCACGAGGGCCCAGGCGGCGAGCAGCGTCTTGTCGCCTATGTGGTGTCGCCGGAAGCAGCTTCGAACGGGCTGGATGGAAGCGAGCTTGCCGGCGCCTTGCGCGCCCACATAAGTGCGCACCTGCCGGATTACATGGTGCCATCGGCGTTCGTGCGGCTGGCGGCGCTGCCGCTGACGGTGAATGGCAAGCTCGATCGCAAGGCGCTGCCGGCGCCGGACGATGAGGCGTATGCGCATCGCGCCTATGAGCCGCCGCAGGGCGAGATCGAGACGGCGCTGGCACAGATCTGGGCCGAGCTTCTGGGTGTGGAGCGGGTCGGACGCCACGACCACTTCTTTGCGCTCGGCGGGCACTCGCTGGTGGCGGTACAGCTGTTGAGCCGGGTCTCGCAGGCCATTGGCTTCACACTGCCGCTGACCACGCTGTTTGCCAAACCGGTGCTGGCCGATCTGGCCGCGAGTATCATGGATGAGTTGAGCCGCTCCGGCGCGCAAGACCTGCCGGCCATTGCGCCGGTGTCGCGTGAAGCGCCGCTTGTGCTGTCGTTTGCGCAGCAGCGGCTGTGGTTTTTGGCGCAGCTGGATCAGAGCAGCACGAACTATCACATTCCGCTCGGGTGGCGGCTCAAGGGTGGGCTCGACCGCAGCGCCTGGCAGCGTAGCCTGGACCGTGTGTTGGCGCGCCATGAGGCGCTGCGCAGCGTGTTTGTCGCGCCGGAGGGCAAGCCCTGGGTGGAGCTGCTGCCGGTGGATGCGGGGCTGCCGGTTGTGGAGCACGATCTGCGGGACAGGCCGGATGCGGACGAGGCGCTATTGGGTCTGTGCAGGGAAGAGGCGTGCACGCCGTTCGATCTGGCGCGTGGCCCGCTGATCCGCGGCCGGCTGATCCGGATCTCGGATGAGGAGCACGTCTTGCTGCTGACGCAGCATCACATTGTCTCGGATGGTTGGTCGCTGGGCGTGTTGGCGCATGAACTCAGTCAGCTGTACCGGGCGTTCGTGGCCGGAGAAGGCGATCCGCTGCCGCCGCTTGCAATCCAGTATCCGGATTATGCCGCCTGGCAACGGCAGTGGCTGTCGGGCGCGCGGCTGCAGCGCCAGGCGCAGTATTGGCGCAACAATCTGTCTGGCGCGCCGGCCCGTCTGGCGCTGCCGACGGACCGGCCGCGGCCGGCGCAGCAGTCGTTTGCGGGGGCGACGGTCCCGATCGTTATTGATGCGGAGCTGACGCGGGAGCTGAAGCGGCTGGGCCTGCAGCAAGGCACGACGTTGTTCATGACGGTGCTGGCGGGGTGGGCTGCGGTGCTGTCGCGTCTGTCGGGACAGGACGATCTTGTGATTGGCGTGCCGAGCGCTAATCGCGGTCGCCGCGAGATCGAAGAGCTGATCGGCTTCTTCGTCAACACCCTGGCGCTGCGGCTGGACCTGTCGGGCGAGCCGAGCGTGTCGGAACTGTTGGCGCGGACGCGGCGCACGGCTTTGGGAGCGCAGGAGCACCAGGACCTGCCGTTCGAGCAGGTGGTGGAGATCGTGCAGCCGCCCCGGGCTCTTGATCACACGCCGTTGTTCCAGGTGATGCTGGCCTGGCAGAACAACGCCGCTGGGACGTTCGACCTTCCTGGGCTGATGGTGGAGGCGGCGGCAGACGGCTTCGATCAGGTCAAGTTCGATCTGGAGCTGAGCCTTGGCGAGCAGGGTGAGGTCATCGCTGGGACGCTGGGTTATGCCACCGCGCTGTTCGATCGCGCGACCATCGAGCGGCAGCGGGATTATCTGCTGGCGCTGCTGCGGGCGATGGTTGCCGATGCGCAGCAAGCGGTCGGGCGGATTGAGCTGCTGCCAGCCGACGAGCGGGCGTATCTGCTGGAGGAACTGAACCGGACGGAGGTGACGTATCCTGAGCAGCAGTGCATCCATGAGCTGTTTGAGGCGCAGGTGCAAAAAGCGCCGGAGGCGGTGGCGGTGGTCTATCAGGACCAGCGCGTCAGCTATGGCGAGCTCAATGCGCACGCCAACCAGCTGGCGCATCATCTGATCGGGCTTGGGGTCAGGCCGGATCAGCCGGTGGCGATCTGCGTTGCGCGCAGCGTGGCGATGGTGGTCGGGCTGCTGGCGATCCTCAAGGCGGGTGGCGCCTATCTGCCGCTGGATCCGGCCTATCCGCCGGCGCGGCTGCACCAGGTGCTGGAGGATGCGGCGCCGCGAGTGCTGCTGGCCGATGCAGCGGGGCGATCGGCGCTGGGCGACGATGCGGTACGCGATCTGACGGTGGTGGATCTGGCGGCGACGCCGGAATGGGCAAATCTGCCGGCGTCGGATCCGGACCCGCGTGCGCTTGGCCTCACCTCACGCCATCTCGCCTATGTGATCTACACCTCGGGATCAACAGGCACCCCCAAGGGGGTCATGGTCGAGCATCGCGGCTTGGTCAATCTCAGCTTGGCTCAGATCGGGCTTTTTGGCGTTTGTTGCAACAGCCGCGTGGTGCAGTTCGCCTCCTTCGGTTTTGATGCAAGCGCCTCGGAGCTTGTTATGGCGTTTGGTTCGGGAGCCACATTGCATTTGCCTGCGGATGAGCTCCGTCAAGCGAGTAACAAGCTATCGGATTATCTGCGAAGCGAAGCCATCACGCACGCGACGCTGCCTCCAGCCTTGCTTCAGGGAAGCCAGAAGCTGGAAGGCTTGGGATCGCAAGTTCTCATTCTTGCTGGAGAGCTGCCGAAGGCAGAACTCATCCGGAGTCTGGCTCCAGCATCCATTATCAATGCTTATGGACCTACCGAAGCAACAGTTTGTGCGGCGACCTGGAGTTGCCCCGATGGGTTTGATGGGGCCATTGTCCC
>NZ_PSRT01000265.1 GCF_004212635.1 Bradyrhizobium genosp. SA-3
ATCTCGGGTTTGGGGCCGCGCGCGGGCCCTCGGCGTAGAAGCGTTCTAAGCCCATTTCCGGCAGAAAAGAAAGGGACCGGTGCGCATGGGAGAGGGTGGCTAGGGCTCGGGAAGGCATTGGCACAGCACGTGGAAAGGCCCGCGATCACCCTTGCGCTTCGTGTCCGCCGACGCTTGAATGCGCGCCCTAAGGGGCTTTTCATCATGACATTGAACTTGAACGTCCGCGGCGCGACCCTGGTCGCCGCCGCCATCACCGGCCTTGTGGCCCTCACCTCCCCCGCGCGCGCCGACCGCTGTGACGACAGCGCCAAGGAGCTAGCGAACCAGATCGATCGGCTCAAGGTGAATTTCCGGGCCGCCAACATCGTCTATTTGACGCACCCGGCGGCCAAGGAGTTGTCCGTCGGCTGCCGCGGCGACAAATATTCCATCGAGCTCTATGCCAAGGGCGATCGCAAACCCAAGTCGGAGTTCTATGCGCTGGTGGGGTCGATGGCGGCGATCGTCTTCACCGTGACGAAGGACGACACCACGACGGGCGCGACACGTTGCCTGAAGCGTATGGGACTTTTGCGCGGCGACAAGATCAACATGCGTTATCGGCGGCTCAACATGGAATGCACCCGCACCAAGTCGGACGCGTCCATCGCGATCACGCGCGGCAAGGACGAATAGGCGCGCCGCTCCCCGCTTTCCGCAAGGTGGCGGCGCGCGTGTCGCGACGCCGCCCATCACGTACTCCGTCATTGCGAGCGCAGCGAAGCAATCCAGGATCTTTCCGCGGAGACAGACTGGATTGCTTCGTCGCAAGGGCTCCTCGCAATGACGTGGAGAGAGCCGCGATTCTCTTCTTGCATGCGCGGCAGCCCAATCCCACCGCACCAATTCCCTCGCATTTTAGCGATTGCCTTGAAGGAAACTTCGCTCCTCGCGGGGCAGGCTCAATCGTTTCCATGTGTGAGGATTTGCGGATGAAGGTTTCCACCGTTGCGCCGCCGCCGATCGCGATCGTGGTTCCGAGCTACGACACGACCAAGCAGCAGGACGATCAGGCCAAGGTCAACGACGATGATCCGACCTACAAGCCGCAGCCGCCCGCGCCGCTGCCGCCGGGTCAGGGCACGCGGATCGATCAGCTCGCCTGATCAGGCTTGCCAAAGCTGAAGCGCCCGATCCGGTCGATCGGGCCGTTTGCATGCCCGGCCGCATCTTTGCCGGATAGCAGGACCAATCTCGTGCGCGTCATCCCGGGACCCCGCGCATGATCGCACGCCTCCTGTTGCAGAACACGATCTTCGTCGTCGGCATGGGCGCGTTGCTGTTCGCGTCCGCCGGAACGTTGCACTGGCCTTCGGCCTGGGTCCTCCTCGCCACCTCCGCCCTGCTCGGTCCGCTCTGCGGCTGGTGGCTCTACCGGATCGATCCGGCTCTGCTGGCCGAACGTCTGCGGCCGGTCCTGCAACGGGATCAGCCTGCTGCCGACAAAATGTTCATGACGGTCTTTGTCGTGGCGATGCTGGCCTGGCTGGTCGCGATGGGCCTCGACCGGCGCATTCAATCCTCCGAGATGCCGGTTGCGTTCCAAATCCTCGGCCTCGTGCTGTTCCTGGCCTCGACACTGTTCACGATGTGGGTCTTCCGCGAGAACTCGTTTGCCGCGCCCGTGGTGAAGCTCCAGGCCGAGCGCGCGCAGCACGTGATCTCGACGGGACCTTACGCCTATGTCCGCCATCCCATGTACAGCGGTCTGGTCCTGTTCTTCGCCGGCGTACCGTTGTTGCTTGGGTCGTGGTGGGGATTTGTCATGATCCCGCTTTTCACCGCTTTGTTTGCGGTCCGCATCGGGATCGAGGAGCGCACCTTGCGCGAGGGCCTGCCGGGCTATGCCGACTATGCGGCGCGGGTGCGCTACCGCCTGGTGCCGGGCGTTTGGTGAGGGCAGACACTCTCCCGTCCGCACCGGCTAACCATCCAGCTCGCGATAGCGGCGGAAGATGCCCTGCTCGTTGAAGGCTATGCGGCGGTCGCTGTCGAGATAGGCCTTGATGTTGGGCCGTGCGGCGATGCGATCGTGCAGGCCGACGAGGACCGGGATGTCTGTCTCGAACGCCTTCATGCGCTTGGGGAAGGCGTAGCGGAGCCCCGCGACGATCTGGAACAGCGAGAGATCGACATAGGTCAGTCTGCGGCCGGTGACATAGGTGCCGCCACTCTCGGTGAGAAGCTGCTCGAAATAGCCGAGATATTTCGGCACGCGCTCGCTCCAGAAATCGGCGGTGCGCTTCTTCGCCGGCGGCTTCTGATCTTCGTAGTAGAGCGAGGGTCCGAGCGGATGATGGGTGTCGTGGATCTCGACGACGAGGTCGGTGATGGTGAGTTGAAGCTGGTGCACCCAGAGCCTGGCGCCTTCGGTCTTCGGCGCAAGGCCATGGCGGGCGCCGAGATAGAGCAGGATG
Source organism: Bradyrhizobium genosp. SA-3 (assembly GCF_004212635.1). Classification (GTDB taxonomy): domain Bacteria; phylum Pseudomonadota; class Alphaproteobacteria; order Rhizobiales; family Xanthobacteraceae; genus Bradyrhizobium. The sequence goes on from NZ_PSRT01000265.1 coordinate 2,460, forward strand.
TTGGCGGTCTGACCGATGACGAGCTTGCCCGCTTTCAGGAACGGTGGGGCAAAGGGCGGCGTGCCCCCATGCGCGTCCATCATCTTCATCATCGCAGCTGTCCCGCGCGGTCCGCGCGCGACATCGACGTAAGCGGCGCCCGCTTCCTCCAACGCCAGCCGCACATATTCGCCGCGGCCCTGGATCTCGGGCCAGTAATAGAGCTCGTATTTCATTGGGAGGAGTCCGTGAGCGTTGCGGGCGACGGGACCAATGTAACACGTAGCCGAAAGTTCCGTCGGAGTGAGACGGAGCGGCGGTACCACACTCCGTCATTGCGAGCGCAGCGAAGCACTCCAGACTGCCGCCGCGGAGGGATTCTGGATTGCTTCGTCGCTTCAGCGCAAAATTGCTTCGCAATTTTGTCGCTACGCTCCTCGCAATGACGGAAGAGACAGCTCGCGCCTCAATTCGCCGCGAAACAATACAGCAGGCCGTCGCCGCCCGTGCTCTTTAGATCCGCCTGCGAGCAGCCACCGTCGGGACCGCGGGAGGGGTGAGAGCTGTTCCAAGATTTCGAGGGCTCGTCGTCGCGCAGACCCCGTCGATCGAGATGGCCGACCATCGCAGCGCCTTGCGCGCTCGATGTCCAGTTCGTGCAGGTGCGATCGTCCGGACCGGCAAACGCGGTGCCGTCTGGTTGCGATCCCGTGAGGACGTCATGCCGGTTTGGCTGGTCGCCAACACCATTGATCCCCTCACCCTTCTCGCTGAGTGCTGTCTGCTTGTTGAGGTTGTTGGCCGCGCCGTGCAGGTCGGCAACATCCTTGGCGATCACCGCGCCCTTGGCGTTCTGCCACGGTCCCTTGCCGATGCGGTCCCGGGCGTTGACCGCCGGCTTGCCGTCAGCTGCCTGTGTCGAGAGATAGGCGCGCCAGGTCTTGGTGCCGGCGCCCGCGGCTTGTGCAAGCTTCTGGCATTGCGCGTCGGCTCCCTCGAGGCCGCCGAGATCGGCACCCTTGCCGGGGCCGTTGGACGTCACGAAGAACGTCATATCGGCCGATTGCGCCTGCGCCGATGGCGCCGCGAGCAAGGCCATTGCGAGCGCGAGGCCTGAAATCGTCACGGATATCTCGGTGCGGATCATGGGTATCCTCCGGTTGTGCTTGTCGCTGGCCGCCTGATTTGAACCCGACGCACGCCCGCTTATTCCGATGCGGGGCGCCCAAAAGAAGAGGCCCCAAAAGAAAAAAGGCGCCGTGCGGGGGGCACGACGCCTTGGTTCCTCGTGTCGCGAGCGATCAGTTGGTCTGCTGGATCGCCGACAATTCCCAGCCGGTGCTCGGCCGGCGGGCGAACGTCCAAATCTCGGTCGCCTCGCCCGGCTGCTCGCTACCGGCAACCACGGCGCCGGTGTTGCGGTCGACCGTCTTGTCGATGAGCCCGAAGCGCAGCGCCACCGTGGCGTAGTCGGTCTCGCCTTCGCGCCAGGCTTCCGCGAGGTCGCCCTGCAACAGCTTGACGTTGGTCACCTTGTTGACGACGTTGCGCGAACGGTTCTGGGCGAGATCCTGCTCGAAATAGGAGACCATCTCCGGCGTCGCGAGCGTGTGCAGCTTGGCCACGTCCTCGTTCGACCAGGCGGTCTGGATTTCGCCGAGCAGGCGCTCGAACGCCTCATAGTCGTCAGGCTTGATATCGAGCGGCGCGCTGTTGGCGCCGAAGCCGAAGCCACCAAGACCGCTGCGATAGTTCGGCTGCGGTCCTTGGCCTGCGCCCGCATTAGCATTGGCATAGGCCGGCTGCGGCGTGTGGCGGCGTTGCCACCAGGACATCGCCAGCCGCACCACGAGCACCACCAGCGCGATCTGGATGATCAGGCCCAGGATCGAGGACAGGCCGCCGAGGCCGCCAAACAGGCCGCCGCCGAACAGCATGCCGAGCAGGCCGGCGCCGAGGAAGCCGGCCGCAAGGCCGCCCAGGAAG
>NZ_PSRT01000266.1 GCF_004212635.1 Bradyrhizobium genosp. SA-3
ATTCCGGGCTCGATGCTGCGCATCGCCCCGGAGTGACGGCCCGGGCCGTGCCGCTGGCAAGGATTTCTGCCGTCGCCTTCCGAATGAGCTCTCTAATTTGTCAGCCCACTTTTTGCGCAATTATCCGTCTTTGTATGCAATTTGGGGCCTTGTCGCTCTCCGCAAGGTCGGGCAAAAACAGGAAAAATCATTCTGCATCCGTGACTTAAAGTAAGAGCAGCGATTCATTCGTCCTTGGCACGAACCTTGCGAATCCGGTTCCAACCAAAAACGTTGTGTTGGAGCGATTTCATGAAGCGCCGCGATTTCCTCAAGTCGGTTTCCGGATTGGCCGCTGGCGCGGCGCTTCCGGCCATGCCGCAGGTCGTCTCCTCGGCCAAGGCCGACGCCCGCTCGGAGACTCTGCTGATCGTCTCGGAAGGCGGCCCGAACAATCTCGACATCCACGGCGTCGGCACCAATGTGCCGGGCTACGAGGTGTCCTGGAATTGTTACGACCGCCTGATCAGCCATGAGATGAAGAGCGGTCCCGGCGGCGTGCCCTATTACGATCGCGACAAGTTCAAGGGCGAGCTCGCCGAGGATTTCAAGATCGACGACATGTCGGTCACCTTCAAGCTGAAGAAGAACGCCAAATTCCACGACGGTGCGCCGGTCACGGCGAAGGACGTGAAGTGGTCGCTCGACCGCGCCGTCAGCGTCGGCGGCTTTCCGACTTTCCAGATGAGTGCGGGCTCGCTGACCAAGCCTGAGCAGTTCGTCGTGATCGACGACTACACCGTGCGCGTCGATTTCCTGAAGAAGGACAGGCTGACGATCCCCGATCTCGCTGTCATCGTGCCCTGCATCGTCAATTCCGAGCTGGTGAAGAAGAACGCCAGCGAGAAGGATCCCTGGGGTCTCGAATTCACCAAGCAGCAGACCGCCGGCTCCGGCGCCTACAAGGTGACGAAATGGACCGCCGGCACCGAAGTCGTCATGGAGCGCAACGAGGATTGGGTCGGCGGGCCCCTGCCCAGGATCAAGCGCGTGATCTGGCGCATGGTGCCGCAGGCCGGCAACCGCCGCGCGCTCTTGGAGCGCGGTGACGCCGACATCTCCTATGAGCTGCCGTTCAGGGATTTCCAGGAGATGAAGGCGAACGGCAAGCTCAACGTGGTGTCGCTGCCGTTCTCCAATGGCATCCAGTATATCGGCATGAACGTGACCAAGCCGCCGTTCGACAATCCGAAGGTGCGGCAGGCCATCGCCTATGCGATGCCGTACCAGAAGATCATGGACGCCGTGCTGTTCGGCCTCGGCAATCCCATGTTCGGCGCCGCCAAAGACAAGCCGACCGAAATCGCCTGGCCGCAGCCGCACAAATACAACACCGACATGGAGAAGGCGAAGGCGCTGCTCACTGAAGCCGGCTATGCCAATGGCTTCGAGACCACGATCTCGTTCGACCTCAATTTTGCCGGCGTCAACGAGCCGCTCTGCGTGCTGGTGCAGGAGAGCCTCGCCCAGCTCGGCATCAAGGCCACCATCAACAAGGTGCCCGGCGCCAACTGGCGCACCGAGCTCAACAAGAAGGAGATGCCGCTCTTCACCAACGTGTTCTCGGGCTGGCTCGATTACCCCGAATACTTCTTCTACTGGTGCTATCACGGCAACAATTCCGTCTTCAACACCATGAGCTACAAGTCGGCGGAGATGGACAAGCTCATCGACGGCGCGCGCAATGCCGCGGCTGTTGGCGACAAGGCCGCCTACGATGCCGACGTGAAGGGCTTCGTCGATCTCGCCTACGCCGACATCCCGCGCATCCCGCTGTACCAGCCCTTCGTCAACGTCGCGATGCAGAAGAACATCAGCGGCTATCAGTACTGGTTCCACCGCCGCCTGGATTATCGCGCGATGGCGAAGGGGTGAGGGGTCGTGGGTGAGGTGAGCACGCTCTTCAGGCTCCCTCCCCCCTTGCGGGGTCCGAGGCGAGCGAAGCTCGCTCTCGAGGCAGGGGAGAGGGGTAGCCACGAATTCCGATCTCGCCTAGGGCCACCCCTCTCCCTAGCCCTCCCCCGCAAGGGGGGAGGGAACATAGCTGCGCGTGCCGAGAGAGTTTTGTCCACGATGGGGAGTGTCCCATGCTCACCATGATCGGCAAGCGCCTGATGTTCGCGATTCCCTCGCTGATCGGCGTCGTCATCGTCACCTTCCTGCTGACGCGCGCGCTGCCCGGCGATCCCGCGGCGTATTTCGCCGGCCCTGCCGCAACCAAGGAAGCCGTCGAGCAGATCCGGAAAAAACTCGGCCTCGACAGGCCGCTGATCGAGCAGTTCTTCCGCTACGCTGGAGACCTCGCCCATGGCGATTTCGGCAACTCGCTCACCACCGGCCAGCCTGTCGCGACTGAGATCCGCAACCGCCTGCCGGCGTCCGCCGAGTTGACGCTGCTCGGCCTCATCGTCTCGATCGTGATCGCCATCCCGCTCGGCGTGCTGGCGGCGACGCGGCCGGGATCATGGGTCGACCATCTCTGCCGGCTCACGACCACGGCCGGCGTGTCGCTGCCGGTGTTCTTCACCGGCCTCGTGCTGGTCTATGTCTTCTATTTCCGCCTCGGCTGGTCGCCCGCGCCGCTCGGCCGCCTCGACGTTTTCTACAGCGCGCCGCCGACGGTAACAGGCTTCTACCTGATCGACACGCTGCTGGCGCGGGACGTCGAGGCGTTTCGCTCGGCGCTGAGCCAGCTCATATTGCCAGCGACGACGCTTGCGATCTTCTCGCTGGCGCCGATCGCGCGCATGACGCGTGCCTCGATGCTGGCGGTGCTCGCTAGCGAATTCGTCCGCACCGCCCGCGCCAGCGGCCTGTCGCCGTCGACCGTCATCGTCACCTACGCCTTCCGCAACGCCATGCTGCCCGTCATCACCACGCTCAGCATGGTGTTCTCGTTCCTCCTGGGCGCCAACGTGCTGGTGGAGAAAGTGTTCGCCTGGCCCGGCATCGGCTCCTATGCGGTGGAAGCGCTGATCTCGTCCGACTTCGCGCCGGTGCAGGGCTTCGTGCTGACCATGGCGGTGATGTACGTGCTGCTCAATCTGATCATCGACATTCTCTATGGCGTGATCGATCCACGCGTGCGGCTGGAGGGCTGAACCATGATGAGGTTTCGCCCGGTGCAAACTCCAAAGAAGGTGCGCCCCCGCGGCTTGCTGGTTCGGTCAAACACTATCGTGGTGGTCCCATGAGCACCGTTGCGCCTGCTGTTGAACCCGTTGGTCCCGCGCGCACCTCGGGGCTATCGGCAATCCTCGAACAGACGCGCTATGTCCTCAGCGAAAACAAGGTCACGGGCTTTGCCTTTGCGCTGCTGATCCTGATCCTGGCCGCCGCGGTCTTCGGTCCCTATGTGGTGCCCTACGATCCGCTGGCCTCCGACACCGCGGCGACGTTGCAGCCGCCGTCGGCGGCCCACTGGTTCGGCACCGATCAGTTGGGCCGCGACATTTTTAGCCGCGTCGTCGTCGCGACCCGGCTCGACACCTTCATCGCGATTGCCTCCGTCGCGCTGGTGTTTTTGATGGGCGGCCTCGCCGGCATCGCGGCCGGCTATTTCGGCGGCTGGACCGACCGCATCGTCGGCCGCATCGCCGACACCATCATGGCCTTCCCGCTGTTCGTGCTGGCGATGGGCATCGTCGCCGCGCTCGGCAATACCGTGCAGAACATCATCCTGGCCACGGCCATCGTGAACTTCCCGCTCTATGCCCGCGTCGCGCGCGCCGAAGCCAATGTCCGCCGCAACGCCGGCTTCGTGCAGGCGGCGCGCCTCTCCGGCAACGGCGAATTCCGTATCTTGTTGGTGCACATCCTTCCCAACATCATGCCGATCATGATCGTGCAGATGTCGCTGACCATGGGCTACGCCATCCTCAATGCCGCGGGCCTCTCCTTCATCGGCCTCGGCGTCCGCCCGCCCACCGCCGAATGGGGCATCATGGTCGCCGAAGGCGCGGGCTTCATGGTCTCAGGCGAATGGTGGATCGCGCTATTCCCGGGCCTCGCGCTGATGATCGCGGTGTTCTGCTTCAATCTCCTCGGCGACGGCCTGCGCGATATCGTCGATCCCCAGCGGAGGACGTGATGGTAGTAGGGGACAAAAGCGCGATGCTTGGGAGTGAGGTGGCCACCACTCTCTCATTCCCTCCCCCCTTGCGGGGGAGGGGCAGGGAGGGGGGTAGCCACGAACTCCGACCCCGCTTGGGGCTGCC
>NZ_PSRT01000267.1 GCF_004212635.1 Bradyrhizobium genosp. SA-3
CACCGGCGCAGGCGAGGCACTCGCGGCAGGGGATGGCGAAGCCGATGGCGCCGGCGAGGGGCTTGCAGACGCCGCCGGCGCCGGGCTCGGTGTTTGCGCCAGAACTCCGGACAGGCCAAACGACAAGGCCGCCGCCGGGATCAGCGCGGCCAAAGCGAGACGACGAAACCTGATCATTTTATTCTCCCCAAGACCTTGTGTCCCAAGGCCTAAATCCGTCCTGCACCCGGCCGCGCCTCCCGGTCGCGCGAACGGCGCAGTTCTAACACGCGAGCGCCAAATTCGTCCCATGACAGATGCGTCATGGGCGGCCTCCAGGGCGCTTCGCAGCAAACCGCTGGCCAAGCCGGCAAGGATCGCCATATAAGACGGGCGAAATTCGGGAATTTTCATGAGCGCGCTGGCCAACCACGCATTTGCCAAGATGAACGGCATCGGCAACGAGATCGTCGTTGTCGACATGCGCGATTCCGCAAGCCGGGTGACCCCCGACGACGCGCGGGCGGTGGCGTCCGCCAACGGCGGCGTGGCTTACGACCAGCTCATGGTGCTGCAGAAGCCGCGGCTGGACGGCACCGAGGCCTTCATCCGCATCTACAACAATGATGGCTCCGAGGCCGGCGCCTGCGGCAACGGTATGCGCTGTGTGGTGCGCCGCATCTTCGAGAAGAGCGGGCAGACCACCGCCACGTTCGAGACGGCTGCGGGCTTACTCAATTGCTGGCAGGGCCCCGCGCCCGACCTCTACACCGTCGACATGGGCGCGCCGAAGTTCGGCTGGCAGGACATTCCGCTGGCGGAAGAGTTTCGCGACACCCGCTACATCGAGTTGCAGATCGGGCCGATCGACAATCCGATCCTGCATTCGCCGTCCGTGGTGAGCATGGGCAATCCGCATGCGATCTTCTGGGTCGAGGACGTCAACGCCTATGATCTCGATCGTTTTGGTCCGCTCCTGGAAAACCATCCGATCTTCCCCGAGCGCGCCAACATCACGCTCGCCCATATCGTCGATCGCGAGCACATCACGATCCGCACCTGGGAGCGTGGCGCGGGCCTCACCAAGGCGTGCGGTTCGGCGGCCTGCGCGACGGCCGTCGCCGCGGCGCGGCTGAAGCGCGCCAACCGCAACGTCGAGATCACGCTGCCCGGCGGCAAGCTCGGCATCGAATGGCGCGAGCGCGACGATCATGTGTTGATGACGGGCACCGCGACCTTCGAATATGAAGGCAATTTCGATCCGGCGCTGTTCGCGCCGGTCGGCTGATGGCTGTCGACGTCGTCACCTTCGGCTGCCGCCTCAATGCCTTCGAGGCCGAGGTGATCCGCCGCGAGGCGGAGAGCGCGGGCCTTTCCGATGCCATCGTCATCAACAGCTGCGCCGTCACCAACGAGGCGGTGGCGCAGGCGCGCCAGTCGATCCGCAAATTGAAGCGCGAGCGGCCCGGTGCGCGCATCGTCGTCACCGGCTGCGCGGCGCAGACGCAAGCCGCGATGTTCGCCGCTATGACTGAAGTCGATCGCGTCGTCGGTAATGGCGACAAGCTGCGCTCGTCCGCATGGCGCGATGCGCGCGATGCATTCGACGTCGGCGCCAGCGAGAAGGTCGCCGTCAGCGACATCATGGCGGTCAAGGAGATGGCGCCACATCTCATTGACGGCTTTGCAACCGGCCTGCCGCGCGTGTTCGTGCAGGTGCAGAACGGCTGCGACCATCGCTGCACCTTCTGCATCATCCCGTTCGGCCGCGGCAACTCGCGCTCGGTGCCGATGGGCGCGGTGGTCGAACAGGTGCGGGCGCTGGCCCTGCGCGGTCACGCCGAGATCGTGCTGACCGGCGTCGACCTCACCAGCTACGGCGCTGACCTGCCGGGCGCGCCCAAGCTCGGCATGCTGACCAAGCAGATTTTGCGGCACGTGCCGGAGCTGAAGCGTCTGCGCATCTCCTCGATCGATTCGATCGAGGCAGATGACGATCTGTTAGATGCCATCGCCGATGATGCGCGGCTGATGCCGCATTTGCACCTGTCGCTACAGTCCGGCGACGACATGATTTTGAAGCGCATGAAGCGGCGGCATTCGCGACATGATGCGATCGCGTTCTGCGACCAGGTGCGCCGCCTGCGCCCGGACGTCATTTTCGGCGCCGACATCATCGCGGGCTTTCCGACCGAGACCGAGGAGATGTTTTCGCGCTCGCTCGATCTCGTCGAGGAATGCGGCCTGACCTTCCTGCACGTCTTCCCCTACTCGCCCCGCCCCGGCACGCCGGCGGCGCGAATGCCGCAGGTTGCGGGCGGCGCAATCAAGGAACGCGCGCGCGACGGCTGCGGGCGGCTGGCGAGGCGGCACTGCGGCAGCGGCTGCAAGCCGAGATCGGCGCAATGCGCGAGGTGCTGATCGAGAGCGAGGGGCAGGGACGCACGGAACACTATCTGCCGGTGGCGATTGCAGGCGAACGTGTGGGCAGCGTCGTGCCGCTGATGATTACCGGCAGTGATGGCGAGCGGTTGACCACGTAAACAGCTGTTGAACGTCGCGTCGTGCTACATCCCCATCGTCGTCCCGGCGAAGGCCGGGACCCATACTGCGTGATCTATCGGTATCGAGCGGTGCTTGTCCCGCCGGAGCAGAGTCACTGCGAGTCTTCGTAAAACCAGGGTCGGTGGTTATGGGTCCCGGCCCCCGTGCGCAATTGCGCACTAGGCCGGGACGACACCGAGAGTGTTGATGCGCCGTTCCTTCAAATGCATGCCTACGACGCCCGCACCTGCCAGAACCGCAGCGTGCGCCGCGCGTTCTCCGGCGTCATGCTCGCAAAATGCCCCTGCGCCCGCGCGAGATCTGCCGGCTTCATCGCGCCCGTCGCGTAACGGCTTTCGAGCACGGCGGCGGTGGTGTCCCAGCCGAGCTGCGCGGCCTTGCACGGCACCAAGAGGCCATCGTCGCGCAGGCTCTGCATCAGCGGGCGAATCACCTCGACAGTCGATCCGGACAGCGCTGCAAGCGCCGCCGCGGTCTCCTCATAGCGCCGCTGTGTGGCGAAGCCGAGCAGCGTCGCTTCGTTGAGCTGGTCGTGCGCTTTCAGATTTGCGATGGCCCGCTTGGCGCCTTCGAAATCGCGAACGCCAGACATCTGGCGCTCGACGCCGACGGTGACGGCGGCAATCGCGCTCTGGATCTCTTCGAACAGATGCGGTGGCGCGCGTGACAACAGGCGGGTGCGCACGGCATCGGTCGCGGAACGTAGCAATTGGCGGCGCAGCTCCGACGGCAAATCGACGCGGACGCCGATGCTGACGGCAAGCTCGGGATCGCTTTCGGCCTGTCCGACGATGATGGCAAATCCGCTGCCGGAGACACGGGCGCCGGGATTGGCCGCGAGCCGCCGGCTGACGCTGGGATAGCGCCGCGCCAGCAGTGCATCGGTGACGATCTCCTTCAGCCACCAGCGGCCGGCGACCGCGAGCAGATGCGGCTCGCCCTTGCTCGATGCGATCTTCATCAGCTCGCCATCGTCGAGGCGCGCGGATTCCTGGAGCACGGGTCCGGCGATACGGATCTCGTCATTGTTGGCGAGGCGGCGGATCACGGATGGCGGCGCCTGCGCGATCGGCGCGAGCTGCGCGCTGATCTCGGCGAGCGCAACGCGAGCGCCGATGTCGGCGATGGCGCGCAGCTCGATGGTGCCGATCAGGCGCTCGAGCACGTCGTCGAACAGCGCGATCTGCTCGTCGTCAAAACTGCCAGCGGAAGATAGGAACAAGTCGGTGACGCGCCGGGCCGTCTCCAGCCCTTTTTCCGGCGAGCCCATCCGTATCGCGGATTCGACCTCGTCGATGATCGATAGCTCGGCCTTGGTCATCACGCGCTGCTCGTCCTGAGCGGTTACGGAAGCTTGTTCTAAGCAACCGCTATCATTAGAGCCGAGCACTGAACGTTTCGTAAACCATGGCCTGAGAGCGACTAGCTTTAGCGAGATGCCGCCGCGGCGTCAGTGCGCCCCCTCCCCCGCTTGCACCCCGCTTGCGGGGGAGGGCTGGGGAGAGGGTATCTCCACAGAGGGACTCCCCAAGAGGAGAGAACCCTCACCCGGCGCTACGCGCCGACCTCTCCCG
>NZ_PSRT01000268.1 GCF_004212635.1 Bradyrhizobium genosp. SA-3
GGTGCGCGAAGCTTCCGAGCGCGTGGTGGACGCGATGACCGCGACTTTCGACATCTGCGCGCCGGGCATGAGCAAGCACGATATCGTCGATCGGCTGCGGCGCGAGGAGCACGACAGGGATCTCGTGTTCGAGTACTGCCTGATCGCGGCCGGCAACAGCCACAACCGCGCACCCTCCGATCAGCGCCTGAAGGCGGGCGACGTGATCTCGCTCGATTCCGGCGGCAACTATAAAGGCTATATCGGCGACCTCAGCCGCATGGGCGTGGTGGGCGATCCGGACGCGGAATTGCACGATCTCTTGCACGAGATCGAGGAGGTCCAACAGGCCGCGCGGGGCGCGATCAGCCCGGGCGCACGCGGCGGCGACATCATCGCCGCCGGCGAAGAGGCGGTGCGCCGGGCGCCGCATGGCAATGTACTGGACTACACGGCGCACGGCATCGGCCTCGTCAGTCACGAGGCGCCGCGGCTCACCGGACATGGGCCGGTGCCTTATGCGCCTTACGATGCCGACCGGCCGCTGCAGCCCGGGATGGTGATCTCGATCGAGACCGCGATGCTCCATCCGTCGCGCGGCTACATCAAGCTCGAGGATACGCTGATCGTCACTGAGGATGGCTGGGAAGCCCCCGGCGACATCGCGCGCGGATGGAACATGGCGAGAAAAACCTGAGTTTTCGAAATGGGGGCGGGAACATGGCGCTCAAAAGGATATTGCGACCAGGGATTTCTGGTCCGGCATGCTGTTTGCCGCGTTCGGGGTCGCCGCTCTCACGCTCGGCCATGACCTGCGGATCAGCTAGGCGGCACGCATGGGGCCGGGATTTGTGCCCCATGCGCGACGGCAATTTGCTTTTCGCTTGTCGCTTGATGGTGTTGTTGTCGATGATGGGCCATTGGCTGAACAGGCTTTTGCCGGCGGCGAAATCCCATTTCGGGCCGTAGCTCGAATGGTGGGTTTTGGTCTATGAAGGTCGAAAATGCTTTATCTTTCAATGGGAGTTGACTGACACTCTCTCCGCCATTTCTACGCCACAGCTCTCTCCCGTATCCGAGTCTTCGAATCTACGGCGAATTCACCGAAGAACTCCGCGATGTTGCGCCAATTCTTCGCGAGGGCCGTAGTTTGTTCGCCGTGGGTTCGGAGGAGGGTTCTTCCGCCACTACATCTTCTCCTCACTGTCCCATTGCTCGAACCGACAGCGAAAACAACGAGTAGGGCGATAAAGGCTGTTGCGGCTCGCCCGCGATGGTTCCTCTAATCGCCGCCCAGACCGTAGGCTTTGGCTGTGGGTTCGGAGGACGGATTTCTCGGGAGACCACCGGACTGTGGACTTCCCTTCTGTTGAATGTTCGAGCCGTGATAACTTGCGATCGGTCTCGCGATTCAGGTATTCCTGAGCATTCGTCTGACCTCGTCCGTCTCTCATGCGTCGCGACACGTTCGCGTCGTCAACGCCGGAGCTACAAACGAAAGACTCCGTAGCCGGCATCTCCCAGCGGCGCGTTGAGCGACGCGGAGATGGCTATACCGAGCGCGTTTCGGGTATCGACAGGATCGATCATTCCATCGTCCCAAAGTTCGGAAGTGGCGTAATATCCCGACAACTGCTGCTGATAGGCCCTGAGCGTCTCGGAGCGCACGCGCTCGATCTCTTCCTGGTTGATCGTTTCGCCCCGGCTTTTCATCTGGTTCAGCTTGACCTCCACAAGGGTATTCGCAGCTTGATCGCCGCCCATGACGCCGACCTGATGGTTCGGCCAGCCGAAGATAAAGCGCGCGTCAAAGGCACGGCCGCACATGCCGTAGTTTCCAGCTCCGAACGAACCATTGCACATTAAGGTGAACTTAGGCACGCGCGAGCAGCTCTGCGCCATAATCATCTTGGCACCATCCTTGGTGATGCCGCGGCGCTCATACTCCCTTCCGATCATGTAGCCAGTGATATTCTGGAGGAAAACGAGCGGAGTATTGTTCTGGTTGCAAAGTTCGATGAAATGCGCGCCCTTCAAGGAGGAGTCGTTGAATAACACTCCGTTGTTCGCCAGTATGCCGACTTTGAAGCCCCAGATGTTGGCAAAGCCGCAGATCAGGGTGCGCCCGTAGGCTGGCTGATATTCATGGAAGCGGCTGCCGTCGACGATGCGGGCAATGACCTCCCGCATGTCGAACTGTATTTTTATATCGTCCGGCAGGATCCCATAGAGCTCTTCCGGATCGTAGGCTGGAGCTTCCGGCGTGTCCCGCTGACAGTCCCACTTCTTGGCGACCTGCCATTGCGCCACGATTTCGCGGCCGATGCGGATGGCGTCCTCTTCGTCCTCCGCTGCGTAATCGCAGGTCCCCGAAACGCTCGTATGCATCTCGGCGCCACCGAGTTCGGCCACCGTGACATCCTCGCCCGTGGCGGCTTTGACCAGGGGCGGCCCTCCCAGGAAGACAGCGCCAGTGTCTCGGACGATGACGTTGTAATCTGAAAGCGCCGGGACATAGGCGCCACCGGCGGTGCAGTGCCCGAAGACCAAAGCGAGTTGCTTGACACCCATCTTGGACAGCAGGGTTTGGTTCCGAAAGATCCTCCCCGCCATATGACGGTCCGGAAACAGCTCCGACTGAAGCTGCAAAAAGCCGCCGGCTGAGTCGCAGAGATGGATGACGGGAAGGCGATTCTCGATCGCGATGTCCATGGCACGGACAATCTTCTTCACGGTCAGGGGATACCAGGCGCCGCCCTTGATCGTGGAATCGTTGGCATGGATCAGCACTTCCTTGCCCGAGACAATGCCGATGCCCGTGATGCAACTTGCGGACGGAGCATCGCCGTCATACGCCATGTTCGCCGCGAGCGACGACAGTTCGAGGAAAGGCGTGCAAGGGTCGAGCAGCTTCTCGATCCGCTCGCGAGGAAGCATTTTTCCCTGCCGCCGAAGCCGCTCGAGGTCGCGCTGCTGCCGCTTGTGGCGAGCTGCACCCTGCCTTTCTCTGAACCGGGCGACGAGATCGCGATGATAGGCCTCGCGCCGTCGAAACTCGGTGCTGCTAGTGCTGAGCGATGATTGGATCTTGCGCATGTCAACCTTTCCGGTTCTCGTCGACGAGGCGCGCGATGATGTCGTCCTTGTCGAAGCGCCCCCCCTCCTGGTGGAGGATTTCTGCGACGACGCCATCGCGCGGCGCGCTTAATGCCATCTGCAGCTTCATGCTTTCGATGGTTAGCAGGGCATCACCTCGGTTGACGATTTCACCCGCTGACTTGTGTATGCTGACGATGGTCCCCGGCATCGGCGCGCGCACCTCGCCGCCGTGGTCGTCGGCACCGCGTCCGAGCGCGTTCGCGTCCGGCAAGGTCAGCTCGAATGTCTGCCCTGCGAGCCGGATCATGCAGCGATCGTCGGTCCCGGCGCGCGCGAAGCGGACGGACCGTCCGTCGATATCCAGCACCTGCATGCCGGACTCACTTCCTGCATCCCGGCCGACGACGTGTTCCTGCCCATCGATCCACAGCACGAGCTTCGGATGGCGCCTGAGTATCTCGATCCGGACTGGTTTGCCGTCCAGGTTCAGTGTGAACGACATTGTCAGTTTCTCCAAGCATTCATCGATGCGTAAGGTTGCGGCACGCCGAAGGCCATGTCTCGGAATGTGCGAAAGCCGAGCGCACCCGCGATGATGGCAGCCTCGAGCACCTGACGATCGGAAAGCTCCGGGAGTAAAGCGGATGCGTGCTCCGCCAGGAAGCCGGTATGGAGATCCCCCGCCCTGAAGGCCTCGTGGTCCAGAATTCCGGCAAGATAGTCGATATTCGTGCGAACACCGAGAACAGAGAGGTCACGCAGTGCCCCGATTGCGCGCTCCACGGCCTGGCCGCGGTCGGAGCCGTGTACGACGAGCTTCGCCAGCATCGGATCGAAATCGGCCGTGATCTTCTGCCCCTCCCGCAGCGCGTTCTCGAAACGCAGATAGGGCTCGCTCGGCACATTGAGGTAATCGATTGTGCCAGT
>NZ_PSRT01000269.1 GCF_004212635.1 Bradyrhizobium genosp. SA-3
CGAGGCCACCGAGGCCCCAGCCCCAGCCGCCGCCGCGCCAACGCACCTGCGTGACGTGATCGCCGGCCGCGGCCTTCATGGTCGCGACATTGGTCGGCATCGGTCCCGCCGCGGCCTGCTCGATTTGGCCGGCCATGACCACGCCGGCCAGCGAACAGGCAATTGCGGTTTTCCAGATCCTCATCGTCTTACTCCCTGTCTGACGTTTCGCTTGGAAAAGGATCGCAACACCATGATCGGACATCCTTGCGCCAAGTCAAAGCGCCAAGTCAAAGCCCGGATTTTGCGTGCGGCGCACAAGTCCCGTTCAAGTCCCGTTCACGCCTCGTTGCGAAATCGCCACCGGCACGCGAGGCCCAACGATCTGCTCTGCCCGATGTGACACCGGCGCGACGCTGTAGCCCGGCGGCCAAGGCAATGGGCAAGACATCAAGGCGAAGCATTAAGCTTCCCGCGCGCGCAACCAACAACCCACTTCCCGATTTACTATTCGTACCGTTACTATCGGTTCCAATGGGCGCGGGACCGCGGGGCTTCTCGCGACAAAAAGTCCCGGCATGCCAGAGTGTGGGAGGATGACATGAGTGCCGTCGGTAGTGAACCGCTTGCCCGCCAGGCGCTGGCGTTCGTCCTCGCCGGTGGACGCGGCAGCCGGCTTTTAGAGCTGACCGACCGGCGCGCCAAGCCGGCGGTCTATTTCGGCGGCAAGTCCCGCATCATCGACTTCGCGCTGTCGAACGCAGTGAACTCGGGCATCCGCCGTATCGCGGTCGCGACCCAATACAAGGCGCACAGCCTGATCCGGCACCTTCAGATGGGCTGGAACTTCTTCCGCCCGGAGCGAAACGAGAGTTTTGACATCCTCCCGGCCAGCCAGCGCGTCTCCGAGACCATGTGGTATGTCGGCACGGCGGACGCCGTCTACCAGAACATCGACATCATCGAATCCCACGCCTGCCGCTTCATCGTGGTGCTGGCCGGCGACCACATCTATAAGATGGACTACGAGGTGATGCTGCGCGAGCATGTCGAGAGCGGCGCCGACGTCACGGTGGGTTGCCTCGAGATGCCGCGCGCGGAATCGTCGGGCTTCGGCATCATGCATATCGACGAGAAAGGCTGGATCCATTCGTTCCTGGAGAAGCCGAAAGATCCGCCGCCGATGCCCGGCAAGCCGGACGTCTCGCTCGCCAGCATGGGCATCTACGTGTTCAACGCGAAATTCCTGTTCGACCAGCTCAAGCGCGACGCCGAGGACCCGAACTCGAACCACGATTTCGGCAGGGACATCATTCCGTACCTCGTCAAGAACGGCCGCGCGTTCGCGCACCAGTTCTCGACCTCCTGCGTGCGCTCCAGCAGCCACAACGGCGCCTATTGGCGCGACGTCGGCACCGTCGACGCCTATTGGTCCGCCAATATCGATCTCACCGATGTCGTGCCGGAACTCGACCTGTTCGACCGCGCCTGGCCGATCTGGTCCTATGCGGAGATCACCCCGCCGGCCAAATTCGTCCACGACGAGGAGAGCCGGCGCGGCCAGGCCGTGAGCTCGCTGGTCTCGGGCGGCTGCATCATCTCCGGTGCCGCGCTGCGCCGCTCGCTGCTGTTCACCGGCGTGCGGGTCAACTCCTACGCCAATGTCGAGAACGCCGTGATCATGCCCTATGTCAATGTCGGCCGCGGCGCTCGCCTGAAGAACGTCGTGATCGACCGCGGCGTCGACATCCCCGAGGGCCTCGTCGTCGGCGAAGATCCCGAGTTCGACGCCAAGCGCTTCCGCACCACCGAGCAGGGCATCTCGCTGATCACCCAGCCGATGATCGACAGGCTCAATACATGACGCCTGTTCGCGTCCTCGCGGTCGCTTCTGAAGTCTATCCCATCGTCAAGACCGGCGGCCTCGCGGATGTCGCCGGCGCGCTGCCGGTTGCACTGAAGGCGCATGGCGTCGAGATGCGCACCCTGATGCCCGGTTATCCCGACGTGACGCGGATGCTCGCCGACGCCGAGGAAATCCAGCGCTGGCCAAACTATTTCGGCGGGCCGGGCCGGCTGCTCGCGGGCTCGCACGACGGCCTCGATCTGTTCGTGCTCGACGTGCCGCATCTCTATGCGCGGCCCGGTAACCCCTACGTCACCAGCGAGGGCGTCGACTGGCCGGACAATGGCGTGCGCTTCGCCGCGCTCTCCCGCGTCGCCGCCGATATCGGTCACGGCCTCGTGCCCGCCTTCGTGCCCGACATCGTGCACGCCCACGACTGGCAGGCGGGGCTCGCGCCGGCTTATCTGCACTATGACAACCGGCCGCGGCCCGGCACCGTGATGACCATTCACAACATGGCCTATCAGGGCAAGTTTGCTTCTGACCTGATCGGTGCGATCGGCCTGCCCTGGCACTCCCTCAGCGTCAACGAAATCGAATATTTCGGCGGCATCAGCTTTTTAAAGGCCGGCCTGCAATTCGCCGATCGCATCACCACGGTGTCGCCGACTTATGCGAAGGAGATCCAGAGCGACGAAGGCGGCATGGGGCTCGGCGGCTTGCTGCGCGCACGCGCGGGCGTGCTCAGCGGCATCCTCAACGGCATCGACATCTCCGTGTGGAATCCGCAGGAAGATCCGCACATCGCCTACCGCTTCGGCGCGGAAGACCTCACGTTCCGGGCCGCGAACAAGGCGGCGCTTCAGCGGCAGTTCAATCTCGATTCCTCGGACGAGGCGCCATTGCTCGGCGTCATCAGCCGCCTGTCCTGGCAGAAGGGGCTCGATCTCCTGCTCGAGGCCATTCCGACCATTTTGGACCAAGGCATGCAGCTCGCGCTGCTCGGCAGCGGCGATCGCGATCTCCAGGACGGTTACCAGGCTGCCGCACGCGCCAATCGAGGCCGGATCGGAGTCGTGATCGGCTATGACGAGATCTTGGCGCATCTGATCCAGGCGGGCTCGGACGCGCTGATCGTGCCGTCGCGCTTCGAGCCATGCGGCCTGACCCAGCTCTGCGCGCTGCGCTATGGCGCCGTCCCGATCGTGTCGCGCGTCGGCGGCCTCGAGGATACCATCGTCGACATCGGCGAGGCCGACGCGTCCGGCCACGACGCCACCGGCTTCAAGTTCGGCCCCGTGACGGCGGACGCGCTCGCCGGCACGCTGCGCAAGGCCAACACCACCTTCCACGACAAGCTGACCTGGCGGCGGCTGCAACGAAGTGGCCTTGCGACCGACGTCTCCTGGCGCAACCGCGCCGGCGACTACGCCGCGCTCTACCGCAACCTCATGGCGCGCGCCGCACGTAGAGCGTTTTCGAGCGAAGTGGATGCCGGTTCGCGTGAAGAAAACGCGTCAAAACTAGAATCTAGAGTCCCGTTCCGATTTCATCGGAACGGGACTCTAGGCATGGCCATTGTCGAATCCATGCTATAGAGCCGGGCATGGACCCCTTCGTGATCAAGCTGCTCGGCTTTGCCGCCGCCACCTGCACCACCGCCGCCTACGCGCCGCAATTCATCAAGGTCTGGAAAACGCGCTCGGCGCGCGACATCTCGCTCGGCATGTTCCTGGTCATGGTGCTGGGCCTGGCGCTCTGGCTCCTCTACGGCCTGCTCTCTGGCGACGCCCCGCTGGTCGCCGCCAACGCCATCACCATGCTGCTCGCCGGCGGCATCCTGTTCATGAAGCTGAAATACGGGTGAGCCCGTCTCTCTTCACCTCTCCCCGCTTGCAGCAGGGTTACCGGATTTGACGGCGGTTTCGCTGCGGCCATCCTTCGAGACGCCCGCTTTGGGCGGGCTCTTCAGGATGAGGATGGAATGCGTGGCAGCAGTTTCAACGGGCACCAATACCGCTTAGCC
>NZ_PSRT01000270.1 GCF_004212635.1 Bradyrhizobium genosp. SA-3
AGCATCCAATCCCACTATCTCTCTTTGGTGAAGAACGGCACGAGCCTGCCGGCAAAGGGTTTGAAGCTCGCGGTGACCGAATCGCCGATGGCAAGCCCGTTCTCACCATGTGCCATCATGCGAAAACCCTCGGCGCAATCGACCAGCACGATGTTGTAGGGCACGTGCGCGCGCGTCTCGGGCGTGGCGGCGCGGCAGACCAGCGAGGTCGCATACACCCTGCCCTTGCCGCTGGCGCGCGTTTCGTGCGGATCGGGCACGCCGCAGGCGGCGCAGAAGGCGCGGTGGAAATGCCGCACATGGCCGCAGGCGGCGCAGATTTGATAGGTGATGGACTGTTCGCCCTTGGTCCAGTCGGCCAGACGCTCGCTCATCGCACCTGCTCCAGGAACGTGCTGACATGGGACGACAGCACGCCGCCATCGCCGTGCAGGAGCGCGACAGAGGCATCGCGCACCTGCCGATTCGCCGCCCGCCCCGTCATCTGCAAATGCGCCTCGACCAGATGCGCCATGGCGCCGCCGACGCCGCAATGGCCGTAGCTGAGCAGGCCGCCATGGGTGTTCAGTGGCATCGCGCCGTCACGGTTGAAATGGCCTGATCGTACGCGGGCTGCCGCCTCGCCGCGGCCGGCGAGACCGAGGTCCTCCAGCAGCATCGCGAGCGTGATCGTGAAACTGTCGTAGATCGCGGCATAGCGCACGTCGGAGATCGCAAGGCCCGCGACCTCCTTGGCGCGCGCGATCGAGATTTCGGCGCCGAGTTCGCTGAGGCCGGGTGCGGCCGTGACATGCTGATGGGTATGGGCCTGCGCGCAACCACGAATGCGCACGCCCGCCTCCCCGGTCCGCTCGCGACTGACGATGAACGCAGCACCGCCGTCGGACACTGGGCAGCAATCCAGCAGCTTCAGCGGCATCGCTACTGGCTTCGAAGCCATGACGTCGGCGACCGTGATCGGATCGTGGAATTGCGCGCCGGGATGGGTGCAGGCGTGTGCGCGCATCAGCACGGCGAACTCCGCGAGGTCCTTTTCGGTCACGCCGTATTCGTGCATGTAGCGGGTGGCGACAAGGCCATAATAGGCAGGAATGGTCGGGCCGAGCGGCACCTCGTATTCCGGGTGTCCGACCTGCGCCAGCGCCTGGATCGAGGCGTCGCGGCTCTGGCCCGTCAGGCGGTTCTCGCCGGCAACGACGAGGACGTGGCGCGCGACGCCTGCCTCGACGAGATGATGGGCGAGCATCGTCATCGCGAGGCCCGTGGCGCCGCCGACCTGGACGGCGTGGGCGTAAGCAGGGCGGATGCCAAAGTGCTCGGCGAAGACGGTCGCCAGCATGATGTGCGGCGAGACGGTGGAGTAGCCGCAGAGGATGCCGTCGATTTCAGTGCGCTTCAGCCCGGCATCGTCGAGCGCGGCTTGCGCGGCCTTGCTCATCATGTCGAGCGAGGATGAGCCTTCGTGCTTGCCGTAGGGCGTGAGGCCGACGCCGGTGATGAAGCTCATGGGCATACCTCTCTGTCGTCATTACCTCTCTGTCGTCATTCCAGGACGCGCCTTCTTGAGGCGCGAGCTATGATGCGCAATTGCGCATCTGAGAATCCATCGTGCAACATGTTCGGAGGATAAATGGATTCCGGGCTCGCGCTCCAAGTGGAGCGCGCCCCGGAATGACGGTTGAGAGACGCATCATCATCCCCTACTCCGGCGCGGGTCGCGTCACGCCATCGCGGATCATGGTTGCGATCTCGTCGGCGGAATAGCCGATCTCGCGCAGGATCTCCGCGCCATGCTCGTTGAGCCGCGGCGCGAGCCGATCCGGCTCGGCTTCCGTCTCCGACCAGGTCGCCGTCACTTTCATGCTGCGGATCGGGCCTTCCGTCGGATGCTCCACGACCGGGAAGAAATTCGTCGCCTCCAGATGCGGATCGTGCAGGATCGAGGCGAGGTCGTGCATCGGCATGACCGGCACATCGGCCTTGGTCAAAAGCTCGATCCACTCGGCGGTGGTGCGCGTCTCAAAAATGCGCGCGAGCTCGGCATAAACGACGTCGATATTGGCGGCGCGGCCGGCGAAGGTTGCGAATTTGGGATCGGCGCGCAGATCATCGCGCCCCGTCGCCGCAAAGAAATTCTCCCATTGCTTGTCGTTGTAGACGATGACGCTGAGATAACCGTCCGAGGTCTTGTAGGGCCTGCGGTCGCGCGAGAGGTGGCGGGCGTAGCCGCCCTTGTCGAGCGGCGGCTCGTAGGTGAGCCCGCCCATGTGGTCGCCCATGACGAAGCCGGCCATGGTCTCGAACATCGGGATGTCGACGCGCTGGCCACGGCCCGTGCGGTCGCGATGCACGAGGCTGGCGCAGATCGCGCCGACCGCGGTGAGGCCGACGATGCGGTCGACCAGCGCGTTCGGCACATAGCGCGGCACGCCGTCGCCGGTCTGCGCCATCAGCGCCGGCAGCGCGGTCGCCCCTTGGATCAGATCGTCATAGGCGGGTTTTGCGGCATAGGGGCCGTCCTGGCCGAAACCGAACACGCCAGCATAGACCAGACGCGGATTGATCGCGGAAACGACGTCGTAGCCGAGCTGAAGCCGCGCCATCGCCTGCGGACGGACGTTGTAGACGAGCACGTCTGCGTCCCTCAGCAACCGCAGCACGGCATCGCGCCCCCCAGGCTTCTTGAGGTCGAGGCAGATCGAGCGCTTGCTGCGGTTGGTGTTGAGGAATACCGGGCCCATGCCGGCATGCCGCGTCGGACCGATCAGGCGGGTGACGTCGCCGTCGAGCGATTCCACCTTGATGATGTCGGCACCGTAGTCGCCAAGCATCTGGGTCGCATAAGGCCCCATCAGCACGGTGGTCATGTCGACGACCTTGATGCCGTTCAGCGGCCCCATCGTTCGCTCCCGATTGTGCAGGGCTCAAGCGCCCTCGCGATTTCGGTCCAGCTAACGGCAGTGCCGCCGGTCGCGCAAGGGCGACCGGCGTATGGCGGCATGCATCGCGCGGCGATATCGCCGGCTATTTCTTCTGGCGGGATTCGCGGATCTTGATGAGACGGTCGAGCTCGTCGTTCTGCTGATTGATGCGGTCGGCGATCCGCGACTCGTTCTGCTCACCCGAGGCGGCAGCGGCCTGCTCGATGAGCTGGCGGATGTTGTCCTCGAGGATCGCGATGCGATCGTTGAGTGCGTCCATCGACAGTGAAGTTTCGTATTCATTGCCCATGATGCATTCCCTGAAAATCAATCAAGAGCATTAAGGGGGCCAGAGGAGCCCACCATGATCTAGCGCAAGAAAGAAGGTGGGCACAGCGCATGGCGCCTTTGCCCACCCTACAGGACTGAGCTTACTTCAACGGCTCCAGCACGGAAACGTAATTGGCGACCGCCGCACCGCCCATGTTGAAGATGCCGCCGAGTCTTGCGTTCTTGAGCTGCATACCCTCGGGCGCCTGTCCGGCGAGCTGCATCGCGGTCATCACATGCATGGAGACGCCGGTGGCGCCGATCGGATGGCCCTTGGCCTTCAGGCCGCCGGACGGATTGACCGGCAGCTTGCCGTCCTTCAGCGTCCAGCCTTCCTTGATGGCGCGGGCACCCTGCCCCTTCGGCGTCAGGCCCATGGCTTCGTACTCGATCAGCTCGGCGACGGTGAAGCAGTCATGGGTCTCGACGAAGGAGAGATCCGAGAGCGTCACGCCCGCCTGCTCCAGCGCGCGCTGCCAGGCGACGGTGCAGCCCTCGAACTGGAGGATGTCGCGCTTGCTCATCGGCAGGAAGTCCTGGGCGTGGGCGGTGGCGCGGAAGCCGATCGACTTGCTCATGCCCTTGGCAGTCTCGGC
>NZ_PSRT01000271.1 GCF_004212635.1 Bradyrhizobium genosp. SA-3
TGCGAGGCCAGCATGCCCGGCGCCAGCGGCTGGCTGTCCTCGCTCTCGGCCTCCGCGGGCGGCCGCACCAAGGGTGCGCCGAGCACGGCTTCGATTCGCTCGCGCGACAGCCCGCCGGGGCGGAGCAGCATCAAGCTCTCGAAGCAGCCGATGATCGTCGATTCGACGCCGACCTCGACTGGCCCGCCGTCGACGATCAGATCGATCCGCCCCGCAAGGTCGCTTTCGACATGGGCGGCCAGCGTCGGCGAGACATGGCCGGAGATATTTGCGGACGGCGCCACCACCGCCCCGCCAAAAGCGCGCAGAATCGCCTGCGCCACCGGATGGGCGGGGATGCGGATCGCGACCGTGTCGAGGCCGGCGGTGGCGAGATCGGCCACCGGGCAGTTATCCGTCTGCGGCACCACCAGCGTCAGCGGCCCCGGCCAGAACGCCTCTGCAAGCTTCAGGGCACGCGCATCGAACCGGCCGATCCGCCGCGCGGCGGCAACGTCCGCGACATGGGCGATCAGCGGATTGAACGCGGGCCGCCCCTTGGCGGCGTAGAGATGGGCGATCGCGGCGGCATTGGCGGCATCCGCTCCGAGCCCATAGACCGTCTCGGTCGGAAATGCGACCAGCCCGCCGGCCGTGAGCGCCCGGGCCGCGGCTGCGGCGGCGGCCTCTCCGGCCGGTAAAATCAGCGTTTCAAGACCCGTTTTCACAGGGATAAAATTCCTCAACTCGGCCGCTTGCGGTGCGCCAAACCCGACGCTATAAGCCGCCTTCTTGTCGGAGTGTGGCTCAGCCCGGTAGAGCACTGCGTTCGGGACGCAGGGGTCGCAGGTTCGAATCCTGCCACTCCGACCATTCTTCCAAAAGTCGACGTATTCCCAGAGGCTTGGCAGACCGGTTGCCGGCGCCTCGGGAGCGCCTTTTTGCAACGATTTTCGGGGCGGGTCCACGGCCGATTTGGCCCCAGCAGGGACGTCTGTGCGCCTGGCATGGCTCGCGCCGACCAAGGCGTTTTCCGTCCACGCCGATTGCGGTCGATCCTGCGCAGGCCACGAGGTGGTGCAGGGTGGCGCATCTGACCCGCCCACAGCCCTGGCACTCTGTTTGCTCAGTCAGGACCAAAGGCAGCCCCTAGCGGAGGGACTGTTTCAGGTTGAGGCAAAACAATGAAAGAAGTGTCCCGTTTCGGCTCCACTGGAGCGCTTCGGCTCAGCGCGCTGATTGCGGATCTGTGGTGGCGCGTTCAGCTCATGAATTCCGACATCCTCGAAGAAGAGGCCAAGGCCGGGGTGTTTGACGTGAAGGACCCGTCCTATCCGTTGCTCGCGATGAACCTTCGCGCGCGACGTGAGAATCTCGTGTCGACGATAAACGCGCTGGAGCAACGCGCGAAATCGGGCCGCGCGGCCGCCTGACACCGTGTCTCCTGGGCGCTTGCGGGCCTTGGATTCAGTTGGTTTGGCGGTCGCCTGTTTCGGCGGCTTGGCTCTTGAGCCTTACGGCAACGGCCCGAGCCGCATCCATCGCCTTTACCGCCGCGCCACCAGCACGCCGACTAAAAACGCCAGCATCAGCGACGGCAGCGGCGCCTCGCGCACCATGCCGCGGACGATGTCAGGCCAGTGCGGGGCCGGGACGAGACTTGGCGACCTGACGTCGGCCAGCGGCGTCATGCCCCATTCCGAGGCGAGGTCGGTGATCTCGCGCGTGGCCAGGCGCGAGCCGTCGCGGACGCGGAAGATGGCGGCGTCGGATCGGTCGCGCGGCGCGAGCGCCATCAGCGTCGCGATCGCGGTGCGCAACGTCATCTCGCCATAGCCTTGCAGCCTCACCGACTCCTCGGGGTCGGAGGTCATGCGAAATCCCTCACGGCGCGAAATGGCGCGCGATGGTGAATGCCGCCGCTGCGCACAGTACCAGCGTGGAGATCGCGCCGGTGACGCCGCGCGCGAGATGGGCCCGCGACAGATGCCTGGTCATGGTCTTGCTCCATGTTCAGCATGGAAATGGTGGTGCGCGAGGTTGGTTCCTTGCGGCACGCGCGAATCGCGAAAGGCCTGATGACTTGCCCTGATTACTTGCGCAGCAGCTCGCTCAGGGCGGCCGTCGCCTCGGCGCAGCGGATGTCGTCGATCTCGCGCGACAGGCTGAGCGCGCTCGATCTCAGCTCTTCGATCTTCCAGCTCTCGGGATGCTGGCTTTCGAGCTGGCCGAGCCGCTTGTTCAGCTCGTCCAGTCTCGACTGGAGCTGCCCGATGCTGGCGGCCCCATTCACTTTCCAAACGCGCTGTGCACGCATCGTATTTCCCCTGCTGGTCTCACGGCGTTGTGAGAGCGGTTCGTGGCCGGATTGGGAGTTTCTTTTGTCCGGCTTCAGACGGTGGGGAACCGTTGCAGATTGGCAACGAAGTTCCGTTGTTTTGGCGCGCGATCGCATGATGAGCCTTGCAGGCACAGAATTTGATTCCCCGCGAAGTCGAGGGCGTTGCCGCGGTATCGACGAACCGCAAAGCGAATAAAGGAAAGACGCGTGGTAAGATTTGTGAATGTTGCGGCCGGTCAGCTTGGCCCAATCGCGAAAAGCGAGACGAGGACCGAGGTCGTGGCGCGGTTGATGGCCATGATGCGCCGGGCGCACGCAGACGGCTGCGACCTCATCGTGTATCCCGAGCTCGCGCTAACCACGTTCTTTCCGCGCTGGTATTTTGAGGATCAGGCCGAGATCGACAAATTCTTCGAGCGCGAAATGCCGGGGGCGGAGACGCGAGGCCTGTTCGACCTCGCGCGCGAACTCGGCATCGGGTTCTATCTCGGCTATGCCGAGCTGACGGTCGAGGCCGGGATTGTCAGGCGCTACAACACCTCCGTCCTGGTCGACAGAAGCGGCGCGATCGTCTTGAAATATCGCAAGGTCCACTTGCCCGGCCATGCCGAGCACGAGCCGTGGCGCAAATTCCAGCATCTGGAGAAGCGCTATTTCGAGCCGGGCGCAGGTTTTGGTGTGACCAGCGCCTTCGGCGGCGTGATGGGCATGGCGATCTGCAACGATCGCCGCTGGAGCGAGACCTACCGGGTGATGGGCCTGCAGGGCGTCGAGATGGTGCTGATCGGCTACAACACGCCAGTGCACAATCCGCCCGCACCGGAGCACGACCATCTCTCGCTGTTTCACAACCATCTGGTGATGCAGGCCGGCGCCTATCAGAACGGCACTTTCGTGGTCGGCGTCGCCAAGGCCGGCCTCGAGGAGGGCGTGGAGCACATCGGCGGCAGCTGCATCATCGCGCCTTCGGGCGAGATCGTTGCGAGATGCACGACGAACGGCGACGAGATCGCGATCGCCCACTGCGATCTCGATCTCTGCAATTCCTACAAGCGGACGACGTTCAATTTCGACGTTCACCGCCAGCCACGGGCCTATGGGATGATCGTGGAGCGGAAGGGCGTGACGACGATGGCGGATGGGACACCGGTGCCGCGGAGGGAGTGAAGCTCCCGTAGCCCGGATGGAGCGCAGCGCAATCCGGGGTGCCCGCCCGTCGGTCGGCACCTTCCCGGATTACGCTTCCGCTCCATCCGGGCTACGCGTCCGCGCCTGTGTCGCCCTCTGTCAATCCCGTCGCTTGAAAATATTCCGCTTTACCGAAATTCGGAATTGGCGTATGTGTCGCCCATCCCGGCTC
>NZ_PSRT01000272.1 GCF_004212635.1 Bradyrhizobium genosp. SA-3
GGAGAGGCGACACAGGCACGGATGCGATGGGGGTATCGGCATCTCCTTGCATGCATTATACCAGTTGCCATCGCCACGCACTTCGCTTTACATGCCGGCAACTCGCCCTCGGACGACGTAGGCGGCCCAAAAAAGCAGCATAATTCTCGAAGGGACGAAATATGGCGCGTAACATCCTGATTCTCGGAGCTTCTTACGGCTCCCTGCTGGGCACGAAGCTGCTGATGGCGGGACATAACGTGACCCTGGTCTGCCGCGCCAAGACCGCGGAGCTGATCAACCGGGATGGTACCGAGGTGCGCATCAAGTTGCGCGATGAGGCGGTGCATCGGGCGATCTTCTCGCGCGACCTGCCCGGCAAGCTCGACGCCGTGACACCGGCCAATGTCGACCTCTCCCGTTACGACCTGGTCGGCCTCGCGATGCAGGAGCCGCAATACACCAACCACACCGTGCGCGTTCTCATGGTCAAGATCGCCGCGGCGAAGCTGCCGTGCCTGTCGATCATGAACATGCCGCCGCTGCCCTATCTGAAGCGGATCCCGGCGCTCGCAGACATGGATCTCGAGGAGGCCTACACCAATGCGCAGGTGTGGGAGCGATTCGAGCCGGGGCTGGTGACGCTGTGCTCGCCCGACCCGCAGGCGTTCCGTCCGCCGGAAGAGGCGGCGAACGTGCTTCATGTCGGCCTGCCCACGAACTTCAAGGCATCGGTGTTCGCAGACGAGAAGCACAACAAGCTGCTGCGCGAGCTCGAAGCCGACATCGACGCGGTGACACTCGACGGCCACGACGTGCCGGTGAAGCTGAAGGTGTTCGACTCGTTGTTCGTGCCGCTGGCGAAATGGTCGATGCTGCTGACCGGCAACTACCGCTGCATCACGCCGAATGAGCCGCAGTCGATCCGCGACGCCGTGCATGGCGACCTCGCGCGCTCGCAGACGATCTACGACCATGTCGATGCCATCGCCCGCCGCCTCGGCGCCGACCCGCAGGACCAGGTGCCGTTCGCGAAATATGCCAAGGCCGCTGAAAGCCTGCTCAAGCCGTCGTCGGCCGCCCGCGCGGTCGCGAGCGGCGCGCCCTTCATCGAGCGCGTCGACTTGCTGGTGAAGCTGATCTCGCATCAGCTCGGCGCGCCCAACGCCGAGATCGACCGCACCGTCGACACCGTCGACCAGAAGCTGAACGAGAAGATCGTGCAGGGCGGATCCGGCGCGCAGTAGGCCGCCGTTTCCAGCAACGTCGGCGCTCACCCGCTCCAGAGCGATTGAATCCGGATCAGGCCGGTCGCGGCGACCAGCGTGACCGCGCCGGCGCGTGTGACAAGGTCGGGATGCCCGAGGCGGCGGCCGCCTCGGCCGAGCGTTGCACCAGTATCACCCACGCAGCGCCTGCCGTGAACGATCTGAACCACTGCTCGCTGCAGGTTCGGTGTACGGCACTGTTCCCGGTGTGGCGCAAACTCAACGACAGTCGTCGCATCTCCATTAGTCACGCGATCGGGTCGCGTTCACATCGCGACGACGCGCGGTCCGCTGATATCACGACTGCGTGAGACGACGGCATGCCGCCTGTCAGATCCCGGTGCTTCGCGAGCAAAGCGAGCCGATTCGACGCGAATGGCTCCCCCTCATGTGCTGGCCCTGCATTCACGCAGACGTTGCATGCGCGCAGAACGGGCCCGGCTTCTTGCCCAGCCGACAGAGGGGTGAGCAACATATCTTTTTAGGTCAGGTGTCTATGACCTGTTTGCCGGTCTGTTGTCCGGCGAAATCGCAATGCACGGCCGAGAGAACAAGAACAACAACAATGGATCAGGCGATGCTGAGCGTCGTCCGCGCGGTCGAGGCAGGCGCGACGACGATGAAGGGCGTGATCGATGCAACCGGACTGTCCCGTCTCAAGATCGAGCGGGCGTTGACCGCGCTGGAGAAGCAGAAGCTGCTGGTGCGCGACGGCCAGGGCTTTCGCGCGACCGGCCTGCCGAAGACGGCCCGCCCGGTTCGGCAATGCGGCTCATGCAACGCCTGCTGCGATATCCTCGAAGTGGCCGGCGTCGACAAGCCGGTGAACCAGCTCTGCAAACATTGGCAAGCGGGCACGGGATGCACCATCTACGATCGCCGCCCACAAATGTGCCGGTCGTTCGTCTGTGCCTGGCTGCAGGGCCATCTCGACGACGACTGGTTTCCGGCGAAGTCGGGCATCGTGGTGCATTTCAGCCAGGACGCCGTCAACGTCACGGTCGACGATGATTGTCCCGACCGCTGGCGCGAGGAGCCGTATTTCAGCAAGCTTGCCGAATGGTCGCTGAGCGGGATCAGGCGGATCGGAAACCGCGGCTATGCGACCCTCGTCGTGTCCGGCACCGAGCGGTTCCTGCTGCTGGGACGCACCGTCGTTCCCGATCCGACGCTGTTCGGTACCGCATTCCTGCCGCTCACCGCCGACACCTTCCGGTTCTGGCGCGCAAAGTCGCCCGAGCATTTGCAGCGGCTGCATGAGCGCATCGCCGAGATCGAACGGATCAGGCAGGAATTCGGATCCTGCGCCATCCCTGAGAACGAGGACGACGATCCCCGCGCGCCTTATCGGCCCGCGCTTCTACGGTTGTCGCATCACGCCTGAACTCCGCCGTGGGCAACACGGTCTGATTCGCGCGGTAGCGCTCGACGCGCCCGGCCGGGTTGATAAGCCCCTGTCCGCGAATGGCGGGACTTGAGTCGGGGACATGACGGTTGCGATCGAGATGGGGCAGACCACGGCAGGCGCCGCGGCGGCCATGGACCTCGAGGAACTGCTGGCGACCCGCCTCCTGGTTCAGGGCAATTCGGGCTCCGGCAAATCGCATCTGCTGCGACGGCTCCTGGAACAGAGCGCGCCCTGGGTGCAGCAGGCCATCATCGACCCCGAGGGCGACTTCGTCACGCTGGCCGAACGCTTCGGCCACCTGGTGATCGCGGCCGAGGATCACACCGAGCGCGGGCTTCAGGTCGCTGGCGAGCGCGCGCGGCTGCATCGCGTCTCCACCGTGCTCAATCTCGAAGGGCTCGACGCCGAGAACCAGATGCGGCGCGCCGCGGCGTTCCTCGGCGGGATGTTCGACGTCGACCGCGATCATTGGTACCCGATGCTCGTGGTCGTCGACGAGGCGCAGCTGTTTGCGCCGGCGGTTGCCGGCGAAGTCTCGGACGAGGCGCGAAAACTGTCGCTCGGCGCCATGACCAATCTGATGTGCCGCGGCCGCAAGCGCGGGCTCGCCGGCATCATCGCAACCCAGCGTCTGGCCAAGCTCGCCAAGAACGTCGCGGCGGAAGCCTCCAACTTCCTGATGGGCCGGACCTTCCTCGACATCGACATGGCGCGCGCCGCCGACCTGCTCGGCATGGAGCGGCGGCAGGCCGAAGCTTTTCGCGATCTCGAGCGCGGACAGTTCATGGCGTTGGGACCTGCGCTGTCGCGGCGTCCCCTGCGTTTGAACATCGGCCCGACCGACACGAGCCCGCGCAATTCCACGCCGCGGCTGATGCCGCTGCCGGAAGCGACACTGGAAGATGCGCGCGCCGTGATCCTGGCGGCGCCGCCGCCCGATGCCAGCCGCCCGCAACGCCG
>NZ_PSRT01000273.1 GCF_004212635.1 Bradyrhizobium genosp. SA-3
CAGCGGCCCGTGATTTCAGCCTCTTCATGTGCGGTACGCAGGCGTCAATCGCAAGCTGGTCCTTGGCCCAATGAGTACTGCCGATTTTGTTGACGGGGTACGGCTCAGTCGCGCGATTGTCCCAGATTGCGACGTCGCCTGATTTCCAATTCCAGCACAGGGTGTTCTGCGGGGCGGTGAGATAGGATTGCAGCAGTTCGAACAGTCTTTGGCTGGGATAGCGCTGCAGGCCGACAAAGTTGTGCACGGAACGACCGAGCGAGAGCATGCGTTCGCTGGTCTTGGGATGAACACGAACGATCGGATGTGTCGTTTCGTAGATCGTTCCGGTGGATACGCCGTCCCATGCGCTCTTGTTGGCTTCGGTGGCCCCCTCCGTCGCAGTGTGATCGAATGCGGCGCAGCGCACAGCCCAGAGGTTATCGGCAAGCATCCGCAGGGGATCGGGAAGGTCAAGATAAGCGGCCGCCGCGCTCGACCAAGCGATGTCCCCGCCAAAAGGCGGGATCGCTGCAGCCCGCAGCACTGAAATTGTTGGGCAGCCAGCACTGGAGACGTCGTCATCGTTCATCTGGTCGACATGACGGCAGGCGCCATCAGGGAGCGTCTTCCGGATTGTTAAGCCTCCCCTTGTGTCCACCATTGTGGGATTCGGTATCAGCGAGCCGAGCCGGAGCACAAACCGCCGTTGCTGGGCATCATCGAGTTGTCCCTGACCACGGAAGAAGATGACCTTATGCTCTAGCAGCAGCCGGTTAATGGCTATGATGACCTCGTCAGAAAAATCGTCCGAAAGCGTAATGTTCTTGATTTCGGCACCAAGCCGGTCCGCATGCTTGGTGATGTCTGCTCGCGGAATGACGTTATCAACGGTCATTGTGCCACTCATGACGGCGCCTCTCTCTGTGGATGTCTAAACAAAGCTCCGTGATTGGTAGTGACGCCTGGCGACGAACGCGACAAGGCTGTCTTGATGACACGCATCCGAATTGTCTCGGGGTGATCCACACCGCAGAATTAGCCGAGTGAATTTTGATACAGACCACCATCATCTTGGGATCTGGCTCCCTCTGCGTGCGGACACAGCCAGTGCGGTTCCGATCGAAGGACCACTCGCATATAACGCCATCAGATCGATTTGCAGCCTGATCAACAGTACAAATGATAGAGGCAATCCATGTCGAGTCCATGAAACGAAACCAGCTTTCTTTTCGATCTTGAGCAACGTTCGCTTCGTCTCCGAACTCGCCCTTGGAAAATCCTCAAATAACGATTGCGTCGTCACCTCACGCGACCGGCATGGCCTCATCCGCACGACAAGAATCGAACTCGTTCGCGGCCTGCGCTCGCGAGCGGATATGACAGGACGCCCCGCCTCGATTACCTAATCTATCTTAAGACGTATATTGTATATACAACTACCTGCACGAGTTCGCAATCACTTCCTCGCGACTTGGAGTTGTCCCATGCGCGTCGTCTTTTCGTCGACTGGTTTAGGGTGTTCTTCTTGCCAAGCAGGAAAGCCGCGCAAAATTTAAACGCTGCAACTCCCATTGCAGCTAAACAACGGGCTCAATCCCTCGATTTGCGAAATCTGCGCGCGTCACGGAATGCAGGTCGTCCGGGCTGTGAACCTGCGTTTTTTGGCGTAGATTTTCCTCACAGAGCGCAGCTTGTTTTTCGCTTCCTCGCAGTTGACCGCACAGAATAGAGACAGAGCGCGGACCGCGCAGGAATACCGTGCGGCCCCGAAACAATGCAGCGATTTCGCGCTCTCACATTGCAAGCCGCACTTCTGGGCAGGTTATTTTGCCCCACTATTGGCAGCACGACGCTGACAGCAGCATCGGATCCAAGATCATAAGCGGGGATCCATCTTCCAAATGATCGCCCTGTCTTTCCTCTAACAACTGAAAGGCGCGTGATCATGATCACACACGCACCAAAAATGCGGGATTTCAGAGAAGACGATGAAAGAATGCACCAGCTGCGCAACAACGCGCCCACGCGGCCGAGCCAACATGCAAGATGCACATGCCGCAACAAAGCCCGTTCAAAGCCTGGGGTTCGTCACAAGCCGCAGTACACTGTTAAGCTTGTGCAGACAAAGTTGGTCGTAAGCAGCTCGCGCCGCGCGAAATTGTGCTTTGAGTCTTGCTGGTCCGCTTGGCAGATCGGTGTCATTAGGCCGCTTAAGATAAGGGCTTCACCGGGCGGGGCGGTTAGCAGCTTGGCTCTGCGCGAGGAAGAAGGACGCGGGGCAGAACAGCGTTCAATTTGGATGCTCTCATAAAATTGAACGATGCCTGTTTATGGGCGGATGATTGGCTCCTCACGGAGCTCGGTGGAGTGGACGATGTCGCAGGAGGCTTTGGGATGACCCGGTGGATGCTTTGGAGGGCGACTAGTGACTCCGGCAAAGACGCAACCTGCTGAGCCTGGACCAACTAAGAACACTAAGCATCAACAGCTTTGACCAGAATACCGGCGCGATCTCCGGCACTTATACAAACAATGCAAGCAGCTGCGACGAACCTCGAACAGTAACCGGCTGGCTTGCTCAGCCCAATCAAGGCGCAGCCATCAGTTTTGCAGTGAACTTTGCCGGATGCGACTCGATGACCGCGGGGCAGCTCAATAGCGCGTGGGCTTTCAGGGCCTATGGCTGCTCTCGCTCGCAGAGCCGGTTATATGAATGGTATCAGCGCCGAGACCTTCACCTTCAAGGCTGGCGACAAGGCACAACTACGTTCCATTGGCGGCGTCGTGACCGAGAGCAGCGCAGGCGAGAAGCTCTGGAACACGAAGAAGAGCCCGAGTGACATCAAACTCGACTTGGTTAGCTTCGATACTGAAGCGGACAGCCAGCTAGTTCACAAGCAATCATGCGGCTGACGGGAACGATCCGCCCGGTGCATACGCGCGAACTGACTGCTGATCGCTTGTCAGTTGCGCGCCTCCCAGGCTCGCTGACGTCATGCGCGACCGACGACGCGACCGTTTTGACGCACTTGTTCGTCAAAGCTGCAGGATGGCGCAGGCTATACGACAAACAGGATGAGAGCGAAGTCTCAACTTGATCTCCGGCGCCCGGCAGGCTCTGCGATGCAAGCAGCCGAGGCTTTGCCCGTCTTCTCGCGCTTTCCGTTTGCCCTGCTCCGGGTTGGGTCGCTGATCAGGTCAGCTGCCGCGCATTGTATCACGTCACGCCTTCGCGCTCGATCACCACGAGCCTTCAGGGCCCGCTCCTGAAGATCTTTGGCGATTGTCCGGCACTCTCCGCGCGATCCGATACGAAGTCACAAACAGCGCTGCCTGTAGCAGTCGGAGGACCTCGCTTCGGCCGGTGTGACAGTGCGCGACAGATTGCTCAATGGTTCTAATCCGTCGACGCGACATCGTCAGGCCTGATATTTTTCCCTTGCGCCTCCTGCG
>NZ_PSRT01000274.1 GCF_004212635.1 Bradyrhizobium genosp. SA-3
TTTATGCCGCCCGCCGAACTATGCCGAGTCGGGTCGTTTTCCCCAGATTTCTGGCTGACCGGCGTTTGGTCGGTTCGGCATAGTTCGTTCTGTGCCTCCGCTTTCAACAGCGGAGAACAGGAAGATGGAAGTTGAAGAGTACTTGGGCAGAAGCCGGCTGTACCGGCGTCTCAGAAGCGGGCTGCACGGACAACTCGTCGAGCGCTACGCCGCTCGTCTCATCGAAGAGAGGCTCGTTCGGCACGGCACGTGGCGTTGCCTCAACGTGGTTGGCGGGCTCCTGAGTTGGATGGCGGGCCGTCGCTACAAGCTGGTCGATCTCGATGAGCAGGTCGTTGAGCGGTACCTCCGGCATCGAGGCGGAAGGCAGTCTATCCAACCCGGTGACCGGGCCGCGCTCAAGCGATGGCTGTCGGTGCTGCGCGAGGAAGGCGTGATCGCGCCGTCGGTGCTGCCGCCTCTCACCCCGCACGAACGGATCTTCAAGGAGTTCGATGCCTACCTGCGATCAGAGCGCGGCTTGGCCCCGAGGTCCATCGTCCGCCATCTCCCGGTCATCCGCAGGTTCCTGCACGAGGTGTGCTCCGGCGGCGCCGCCCTGGGCAAGATCAGCCAAGAGGACGTGATCCGCTACATTGAGCGCCACGCCCAGGATTGGAGCCCGGGAACAGGCAAGGCGATGTGCTGGTCGTTGCGCGCCTTTCTCCGTTACCTCCACCATCGGGGGCTGAACGTGCGCCCGTTGGCGGATTGCGTACCATCGATGCGACGATGGAAGCTCGCAACTCTGCCGACCTATTTGCCTGCCGCTCAGGTACGGAAGGCTCTCGACGGTTGCGACCGAGAGACGGTGATGGGACGGCGCGACTACGCCATTCTGTTATTGCTGGCCAAGCTCGGCCTGCGGGCCGACGAGGTCGCGACGCTCACGCTCGATGATATCGACTGGCGCGCCAGCGAGATGCTCGTTCGCGCCAAGGGCCGACAGCGGGCACGGATGCCGATACCGCCAGACGTTGGCACGGCCATCGTTGCATATCTGCGCAATGGCCGCCCAAAGTCGTCGTGCCGACGGTTGTTCGTCCGCACACTCGCGCCACACGTCGGCTTTGCTTCCGGATGTGCGATCACCATGATCGCCAAGGCCGCCCTCGATCGCGTTGGAATCGAAGGTTGCGCACACCGCGGCGCCCATATCTTCCGACACAGTCTCGCTACCGAGCTTCTCCGATCTGGCGCGACCTTGTCGGAGATCGGACAGTTGCTGCGGCACGAGAACCACGACACCACCCGGATTTACGCGAAGGTCGACATCGACGCGCTGAGAACATTGAGCCTGCCCTGGCCGGGAGGCGTGCAATGACCAATCTGCGCGCCGCACTCGATAAGTACCTGAGCATGCGCAAGGGGCTGGGATACAAGTACGAGCACCAGACCCGTCGGCTCGCCGACTTCGTCGCCTTCATGGAGAAGCGCAAAGCCAGGATCATCACGACGAAGCTGGCAATGGAATGGGCAACGCTGCCGCCCGATCGTCATGCATCCTGGGCGCTGCGATTGAGCGACGTGCGCGGGTTCGCGCGCCATGTCGCCAACTTCGATCCGAGAACAGAGGTGCCGCCCGTCGGCATGCTGCCGGGATGGAAGCGCGCCAAGCCCTATGTCTACAGCGACGCGGAGATCGATGCGTTGCTGACGGCGGCGCTGGCTCTGCCGCCAGCGGGCGGGCTGCGCCGATGGACCTACCATACCCTGTTCGGGCTGATCGTGGTGACGGGCATGCGTATATCCGAGGCGATGGGCCTGGAGCGTCAGGACGTCGACCTCGACGCCGGCGTGCTGACGGTCCGGCTGACCAAGTTCGGCAAGTCGCGGCTCGTGCCATTGCATCCCACGACGAGAACCGCGCTGCGCGACTACGCCGACCGGCGCGACGCGATACTCGGATCACGCTGCGGCTCGACCTTCTTCGTTGCCGAACAGGGAGGCCGCTTGCTGCACCAGTACGTTCATCGCGTCTTCTGGCGATTGTCCCGAGAGATCGGGCTGCGGCGCCCAGGTGATCGTACCGGGCCACGCGTGCACGACTTCCGTCACCGCTTCGCCATCCGGACGCTCCTCGACTGGTATCGCGAAGGCAAGGACGTCGAGCAGCAACTCCCAGTACTGTCCACTTACCTCGGTCACGCCTGCGTGCGCGATACTTACTGGTATCTCTCGGCCTGCCCCGAGTTGATGGAAGAAGCGGCGCGGCGTCTCGATCGGCGATGGGAGGTGACGCCATGAAGCCAGCCTGCAATGTCGCGACGTTGATCGAGCGCTTCTTCACCGACCGCCTCATGCGCCAGCGCAATGTTAGCGGCAACACGATCGCCTCCTACAGGGACACGTTCCGGCTGCTGTTCATGTTCGCACAGGTGCGGCTGCGGAAGCCCCCATCGGCCCTGACGCTAGCCGATCTGGACGCAACGTTCATCGGCGCGTTCCTCACCGATCTCGAGGTAAAGCGCGGCGCCAGCGCGAAGACGCGTAACCTGCGTCTGACCGCCATCCGATCCTTCTTCAGGTTCGTGTCCTTCGAGGAGCCGGCACACAGTGCGCTGATCCAGCGCGTGCTCGCCATACCGAGCAAGCGCCACGACAAGCGACAGGTGCACTTCCTGACGCGCCCCGAGATCGAGGCGGTTCTCGCCGCGCCCGATCGAACGACGTGGCTTGGCCGCCGCGATCACACCTTGCTGCTGGTCGCGGCCCAGACGGGCTTGCGCCTCTCAGAACTGACCGGCCTTGACCGGGATGCCGTCCACCTCGGGTCTGGCGCACACGTACGATGCGTCGGTAAAGGGCGGAAGGAGCGGACCACTCCGCTGACCACACTCGCTCGGTGTGCGCTCCAGGCATGGCTCAAGGAACCGTTGCGGAAAGGAGCAACAGCGTTGTTCCCCAACGTGCACGGCGGCCGGCTCAGTGCCGACAGCGTCCAGTCGCTGCTGGGAAAGCATGTTCGCGTCGCTCACAAGAGTTGCCCGTCTTTGAAGGCCAAGAGCGTGTCACCGCACGTGCTGAGACACAGCGCTGCGATGGAACTGCTGCAGGCCGGCGTCGACTGCTCCGTGATCGCGCTGTGGCTCGGTCATGAATCGGTCGAGACGACGCAGACGTACCTGCACGCCCACCTCGCCCTCAAGGAAGCTGCCCTGGCGAAGCTCAAGCCGTACGAGCGCGGCAAGCGAACCCGCTTCCAGCCGAACGACCGCCTGCTCGCCTTTCTGGAGGCGCTCTGAACGACCAGACTATGCCGAATGGAATGGGGCTGCCCTGCACGCGATCGGCGGTGCCAGCGTGACAACGGCGTGCCATACCAACTCCGTTTGGCATAGTTCGGCGGGCGGCATAAACGGCC
>NZ_PSRT01000275.1 GCF_004212635.1 Bradyrhizobium genosp. SA-3
GGGTCAGCAGGATCTCGCCGGCGATGGAGGAGCCGGACTGCTCGCGCGGCGCGCCATGCGGCCCCGGCATCACCGCGACAGGCATGCCGTCCTCGCCGCGGCGGGCGCCGAACAGGCCGGCCTCGCCGAATAGATAGACATCCGTGAGCGGCGCATGCGGCGCGATCCAGGCATCGCTTGCGGCGACCTGCTCGGGCGCGCGCCAGAGGCCGATGACGTTGCGTAAGGTCGGCATCCGCGCCGCGAGATCGGAATCGCCGAGGCGCAGCGCGAGCTGGGCAGGCGCGATCAGCACCTCGCATTCGTGCTGGTTGATCTGTTGCTCCAGCACCTCGCTCTCGAAGGGATGATGCAGCGCCAGCGTGCCGCCCGAGAGCAGCCACACCGCGAGCGAGGAGGCCAGCCCCGCGAACGACATCGGCGCGAACGCCGCCATCACGGTCGCGCCCTGCTTGACGTCGGCTTCGAGCGACATCGCCAGACCACCGGCGATCAGGCTGAAATGCGGCCGCGGCACCGGGCGAAAACCTTCCGCGGTGACGTCGAAGGAGATCATCGCCGCCTTGCGGCCGTCCTGGATCACGGCGCGCGTGGTGCCGGGCGGGCGAGCCAGCACGTCGTCGAGCGAAGCCATGCCCTCGGGCAGATCGGTGCCGAAGCCGCAGACGTGACGGATCGAGAAGGCTTCGGCGGCCGCATGCATCGCCAGGTCGGCATAGCTGACGCCGTCGACCGTGCTCATGGTGACGATGGCGCGCGCTGCGGTGCGGTTGAGCGCGGCGGTCAGTTCCGCGTGCCGCCACAGCAGCGGCAGCACGGCGACGACAAGGCCGGCGCGATGGGCGGCGAGCACCGTCAGCACGAACTCGACCGTGTTGGGCAGCTGGATCGCGATGACGGAATTGGCCGGCAGGCCGGATTCCACGAAATACGCCGACAGCGCCTCGATCGCCGTATCGGTCTCGGCGTAGGTCATCCGCCGCGGCTGGTGCCCGGTCACGCGCGCCTTGTTGAGGGGATCGAGCAAAGCGGGCGCGTGCGGCTGCCGGGTCAGCGTGCGCTGAAACAGCGTGTCGAGCGTCGGCGATATTGCTGGCTGATTCACGGCGTCACTTTGCTTGATGAGCTTGCGGCTGCCCCTTCGACCACCAGGTCTCCGGCAAATAGCCGGACAGCGAAGTGGCCATGGGCTGTTCTATCCGATTCCAGCGCGCGATCCATTGCTCGGATACGTTAAACAGGGGGATTGTGTAGAAGCCCGCGATCAAAGCGCGGTCGAGCGCGCGCACCGCCGAGACGAAGTCCGTATGTTCACGGGCCTCCAGCAGGGCGGCGATCATGGCATCGACGGCGGGATCCCTGGCGCCCATGTAGTTGCGGGTCCCCGGATTGTCGGCGGCGGCGCTGCCCCAATAGAAATACTGCTCATTGCCGGGCGACAGCGACTGGTCCCAGCGGTTCTGGATCATGTCGAACTCGTAAGCGAGCCGGCGCTGATCGAACTGTACGGGATCGACCGAACGAACGGTCGTCTCGATGCCGGCGCGCTTGAGGTCGCGCTGGAAGGCGAGGGCGACGCGCTCCTGGTCGCGGGTCGTGACCATGATCTCGAAGGTGAAAGGCGCCTTGGTCGCGCGGTTGCGCAGCACGGTACCGTCGAGATCGTAGCCGGCCTCGGACAACAGCTTCAGCGCGGCGCGCAGCGTGGTGCGGTCGCGTCCCGAGCCGTCGGTGACCGGCAGGCGGTAGCTGCCGTCCATGATGTCGGGCGGGATCTGCGCGGCGAAGGGGTTCAGCAGCTCACGCTCGCGCGCATCCGCAGGTCGGCCGTAGGCCGATAGTTCCGAGCCGGCGAAATAGCCGGCGATGCGCGAATAGAGCCCGAAGAAATAGTTGCGGTTGACCAGCCCGAAATCGAACAGCAGCGTCAGCGCCTTGCGCACACGGATGTCGGCGAAGATCGGACGGCGGGTGTTGAACACCAGGAATTCGGAAGGCTGCGGCACCCCCGGCTTGATGGTGTCGCGGATCACTTCGCCGCTTCTGGCGGCCCGAAAGTCATAGCCGTCGTGCCAGCGCAGGGGCTCGTGCTCGACACGGAAATCATAGAGGCCGCGCTTGAAGGCTTCGAACTGGCCGTTGGCCTCGCGAAAATAGTCGAGCCTGATCTCGTCGAAATTGTAGAGCCCGCGATTGATCGGCAAATCACGGCCCCAATAGTCGGGATTGCGCGTGAGCGTCACGCTGGCGCCTGGCTTCACCGCCGTGACGCGATAGGGACCGGAGCCGACCGGGCCCGTCAGTGTCGTCTCCTCGAAGCTGGCGACATCGACTGCATGCCTCGGCAGGATCGGCATCAGGCCGAGGATCAGTGGCAGCTCGCGGTCATTGGCGTCGGTGAGGTCGAAGCGGACAGTGAGGGGATCGGGCGCCTCGGCCTTCGTCACCTTGGCGTAATACTGGCGGTGATTGGGACGGCCGTGGTCGCGCAAGAGCTGCCAGGAGAACAGCACGTCTTCGGCAAGCACGGGTTTGCCGTCGGAGAAGCGGGCGCGCGGATCGAGGTGGAACGTGACAAAGGTCCGGTCGTCGTTGGTTTCGACGGTCCGGGCGAGCAGACCATAAAGTGTGAACGCCTCGTCCTGGCCGCGCGCGAGCAGGCTCTCGACCACGTAGCTCCGCACCTGCTGCACGGCCACCCCTCTCACGATGAAGGGATTGAGGCTGTCGAAGGTGCCGAGAACGCCCCAGGTCATGCGTCCGCCTTTCGGGGCATCCGGATTGGCGTAGGGCATGCGGGTGAAATCGGCAGGCATCGCCGGCTTGCCATGCATGGCGATGGCATGGGCTTCCTCGGCACGCGCGCCGCCTGCCGACAGCCCGACGGAGAGGGCCAAAACGAGGGCCGGGGCGAGACGGCAAAGGCGGCGTCCGGGGCCCTCGAGGAGGCGCTGGAACATGAACATCGGCACACGTTGATTCGAGGACCGGCGGGCTTGAATCCTATCACAGGGAATTTCACTGGGTGCAGCTGTGGATGTGGCCAAAGACGCTTGTCGGCATTGATCTTTTCGTCGGCCACGTTAAGAAGGCGGTCAATCGCGCAAGAGCGCCGAGCCCGTCACTTATCCGCCTCAATTGACGGGGAGAGAGCCGCGCCCAAGGCGGCCAGGTTCGGCGCTTCGGAGCGGTTCGGGCACTTCCCGTTCAGAAAGGGTTTTCCGCAATGAATT
Source organism: Bradyrhizobium genosp. SA-3 (assembly GCF_004212635.1). GTDB lineage: Bacteria > Pseudomonadota > Alphaproteobacteria > Rhizobiales > Xanthobacteraceae > Bradyrhizobium. The sequence continues at coordinate 3,234 of NZ_PSRT01000275.1, forward strand.
TTCGTTACTTGGCCGCGTCCGTCCGGCCGCGCGGGCGACTTCTCGCCTTGTTGACGGCGACGGCGTTGGCCGTTCCGTTTGCCGCCGAGGCCCAGACCCCGGCGCCGGCCCCAGG
>NZ_PSRT01000276.1 GCF_004212635.1 Bradyrhizobium genosp. SA-3
CGTCGTCGCTTGAAAACCCAATTCCACAAAGAGTTCGCTCGCGGCGTCGATGATCGTTTGGCCAAGCGCCTCGTTGGCGGGCCGGCCGCGCCGGCCCTGTCTGTTTTCGGTCACGACAATTCCAATACTTGACAGTATCCTAATTCTGAATTACGATACCATGCAGTGTCGGAAATGTGCAAGCCAATGGGTAGGTTTCAACCTGTCCTCCAAATGGAGCCCATCACCATGGATGACGTCATCATCATCGGCGGCAGCTTTGCCGGTCTCGCCGGCGCCCTGCAGCTCGGCCGTGCCCGCCGCAAGGTCACCGTTCTCGATACCGGTCTGCAGCGCAACCGCTTCGCCGGCCACTCGCATGGCCTGCTCGGCCACGATCACAAGCCGCCGCTGGACATCCTGGCCGAGGCGCGGCAGCAGCTGGCGCGTTATCCCACGATCAAGCTGGTGAGTGCCCGGGCCGAAAGTGTCTCCGGCGCCATCGACAATTTCAACGTCCTCACTTCCGATGGCGAAAGCCTTGGGGCGCGTCGTCTGGTCCTGAGCTATGGCGTCGCCGACCAGATGCCTGATGTTCCGGGCTTTGCCGAAAGCTGGGGTACGTCCATCGTGCCCTGCCCCTATTGCGACGGCTTTGAAGTCGCCGGCCAGCATTGGGGCCTCGTCTGGTCCGGCCCGCAGTCACACAATCAGGCCAAGCTGTTCCTCGATTGGACCGACAAGTTGACGCTCTTCGCCGATGGTCACGACATTCCGCCCGATATCCAGGCCGATCTGGCGCGCCGCAACATACCTGTCGTTGATGGCCGGATCACCGAGATCGCCCATCACAAGGGCCATATCGCCACCGTCAATCTCGATACCGGCCGCAATGTCGCGGTCGACATCCTGTTCGCCCATCCGCGCAACAAGCCGTCCGCGAGCCTGCATGAATCACTGGGTCTCGCCACGGTGGATACGCCCGTCGGCATCGCCCTCAAGGTCGACGAGCGCCGTCAAACCAGCATGCCTGGCATCTACGCCGCCGGCGACCTCGTCACGCCCTTCTTGCCCTCGGTCACCCAGGCATCATCGCAGGGCGCGATGGCGGGTATCTTCGCCCAGCAGTCGATGGTGGTTTGAGAGCATAGATTCCCTTCTCCCGAAGTCAGGATCTCCGATGACCAACGACCTTCCCATTGTGCTCCTCCATGGCTCGGCCACCGGCTCCTATTCCTGGGCCGCGGTCCGCACGGGTCTGGAGGCGCACGGCGCCAGGGTGGTGGCACCCGACATGCTCGGCTACGGGCGGTGGCCGACACCGAGCGAGGCGTGGCAGCTAAAGGACGAGGTGGCCCACCTGCGCGGCTGGCTCGACATGCAGGGCGTCGGCGCGTTCCACCTCGTCACCCACTCGATCGGGGCATTTTTCGGACTTCACCTGCGGCTGGCCGTCGGGTCTCGCGTGGCGCGGCTCACGTTGGTCGATCCTATGGTCGTCAGCGTGCTGCGCGTGCCCGGGGAGGAAGACGCCCTGCGCGAGGTGCAGACCCTCTGCGATCGGTTCATGCGCGCACTCCCGGATCACGATGCGGCCGCCTGCCTGTTGGTGGAGCACTGGAGCGGCGCCGGTGCGTGGAACGCGCTGGGCGAGAAGGGGCGTGCGCTGGTTACACGGCTCGCACCGCGGCTGCGGCTCGAGATGACCGTCAGCGCAGCCGATCGGACCACGCTCGCCGAGCTCACCTCAACCGCGGTGCCCACCTCGGTACTCGTCGGCGAGCGAACGTCGGCCGCTCCGCGGTCGGTGAGCCGTCTGCTCGGGGGGGCGTTCGACGCCCGCACGGTCGTTGTCCCCGGGGCTGCACACATGATCCCACTGACCCACCCCGCCGCGATCGTCGAGGCGATTCACGCCGACATGGTGGCATCGTGAGTCGCGCCGAGCTCGCTCGATCCAGGTGATCGGCCTCGAACAGCCCCGTCAACCAGTCCAACACCAATTCCAGGAGTCGCCAGTGAAATTGTTCGGTCACACCATTCTCGTCGCCGGCGGGAGCGCCGGTATCGGTCTCGCGGAAACCTCGACATGAAACACTCCCATCCCATCCTTGTCACCGGTGCCGCTGGCCAAGTTGGCGCGATCGGACCGAGCGTGACGAAGTCTCTGCTGGAGCGCGGGCTGAAGGTGCGCGCCATGGTCCGCCAGGATGATGGCCGGGCAGAATCGCTGAGGGCACTTGGTGCCGAGGTGATCGTCGGAGATCTGTTCGACCTGGACGCGGTGCACCGCGCCGTGGATGGCTGCAAGCGCCTGTACTTCAGCATGTCGGTCAACGAGAAGTATCTCGAGGCTACGACGAACGCGGCGGTGGTTGCCCGGCACCATGGCGTCGAAGCATTCGTCAACATGTCGCAGATGACGGTCTCGGAGATGAGCATCCGCGAGACCGCGCGCAGCCCGCAGCACAAGCAGCACTGGCTGGCCGAACAGGTCTTGCAGTGGAGCGGCTTGCCGGTGGTCACGATGCGTCCGACCGCCTTCATGGACGCGTTCTTCTGGCGATTTGCCGTTCCGACGGTCACCGCTCAGGACGCGCTGATGTTGCCCTTCGGAGAGGGAAAGACGTCGCCAATCGCCGCCCACGATGTTGCGCGGTGCGTGACAGAGGTGTTGGCGAATCCCGAGTCTCACCTTGGAAAGGTTTACGAGCTGACCGGTCCCCGTGCGGAGACTCTTCGCGAGGTCGCCGAAGATTTCACAAGAGTCTTGGGGCGTCCAATCACCTACAAGAACATTCCGTTGGAACCGTGGCTGGAGAGCCTGCGATCCATTGGCGCATCCGCACACGTGGTCGCGCACTTGGAGTCGATGGCACTGCTGCACCGGGACGGCCGATACGACCGATCCTCGGGCGATGTGAACCTGCTGACCGGTGTGTCGCCGATGTCGATCGAGGACTTCGTGCGCGCGCATCAGAACGACTTTCTGAAGGCAGACGCGCGCAAGCCCTAATCTTTCGCTCGTAGGCCGGATAAACTGCGTCGTCTCGGAAGCCCCCGGCGGTCGCCACTGCGCCCAGTGACCGGGTAGCTGGTGGCGGGATCGCTGGAGACGATGCTCGCTTTGGCATCGGTTGGCTCAGTTAAGACCGAGAACAAGGATATGTCATGGCACAGCACAATGCCGATCGGGTCGCCGACTGGAATGGCCAAAGCGGGGAGCGCTGGGTCGCCCACCAGGCCCGGCTCGACGCCAGGCTGGCGGTGTTCGGCCAGGCCGCGATCGAAGCCGCCGCGC
>NZ_PSRT01000277.1 GCF_004212635.1 Bradyrhizobium genosp. SA-3
CTGACGCGGCTCGGCGATATCCTGGGCGCGGAGTTTCGCAGCCACGCCATCGAGGTCCATGCCGAGCGCGAGGGCGTCGTCGTCGCCGGCTATGCCGCCGCGCCTGCGCTGACGAAAGCCAACGCGCTCGGGCAATATCTCTTCGTCAACGGCCGTCCGGTCCGCGACAAGCTGATCCTCGGCGCGGTGCGCGCAGCCTATTCCGACTATCTGCCGCGCGACCGCCATCCCGTGGTGGCGCTGTTCGTCACGCTCGATCCGCGAGAGGTCGACGCCAACGTGCATCCGGCCAAGACCGAGGTGCGCTTCCGTAACGCGGGGCTGGTGCGCGCACTGATCGTGCATGGATTGAAGGAAGGGCTTGCGCGGGAGGGACGGCGCACGGCGGCCAACAGCGGCGGCGCCGCCTTGTCCTCGTTCCGCCCCGCCTTCACGCCGCAACGGCCTGCCAGTTGGGACTGGCGCCAATCGCCATCCGTCCCGGTTGGGACGCTGCCGTCGTTCGAAGGTTCAGCAGCGCCCGCCTTCGCCGAGCGCGCCCAGGCCGCCTTCGACGTCGGTGCGCCCAGTGCGGACGTGCGAATCGAGACGCAGCCCGCCGGCGATCTCATCGACCGCCCGCTCGGCGCGGCGCGCACCCAGATCCACGAGACCTACATCGTCTCGCAAACCCGCGACGGCCTGATCATCGTCGACCAGCATGCCGCGCACGAGCGCATTGTCTATGAGCGGCTGAAGGCCTCGCTGGCGGCGAACGGCGTGCAGCGGCAGATCTTGCTGATCCCAGAGATCGTCGAGATGGACGAATCTACTGTGGAGCGCCTGCTCGATCGCAGCGAGGAGCTCGCGTCGTTCGGTCTCGCCATCGAGTCCTTCGGACCCGGCGCGGTCGCGGTGCGCGAGACGCCGTCACTGCTCGGCAAGACCAATGCAGGCGGACTCTTGCGCGATCTCGCCGAGCACATGGCCGAGTGGGACGAGGCATTGCCGCTGGAGCGCCGTCTGATGCATGTCGCCGCCACCATGGCCTGTCACGGCTCGGTCCGCGCCGGCCGCCGGCTGCGGCCGGAGGAGATGAACGCCCTGCTCCGCGAGATGGAGGACACCCCGAACTCCGGCCAGTGCAATCACGGTCGCCCGACCTATGTCGAGCTGAAGCTGAGCGATGTGGAGAAGCTGTTCGGGCGGAGGTGACGGTGCCGTAGGGTGGGCAAAGCGAAGCGTGCCCACCAGTTCTCTGGCGATCACGAAAGATGGTGGGCACGGCGCTTTGCGCCTTTGCCCACCCTACGGCAGCGAAGCTACGGCCTCTTCAGAAACACGAACTCCGTGTCGTCATAAGCCCGCCGCTCCAATTCTTCGAAACCTTCCGGCGTCACGAACTGCGCGGCCTTCGCCTCTTCCACCACCAGCAGTGCGCCCGGCGTGAGCCAACCGCCGTCGCGCAAGCTCGCCAGCGCCTTCTCCGCAAAGCCCTTGCCATAGGGCGGATCGAGGAACACCAGCGAGAACGGCTCGACGGGATGTGCGGGGCCGAGATCGGTCGCATCGCGGCGATAGACCTTGGTCACACCGCCGAGGCCGAGCGACTCGACATTGTTGCGCAGCAACGCTCGCGCTTCCGCCCCATTGTCGACGAACAGGGTGAACTTCGCGCCGCGCGACGACGCCTCGATGCCGAGGGCGCCGGTGCCGGCGAAGAGGTCGAGCACGCGCGCATCCTCGATCGGATCGTCATAGGCGTGCACGAGGATGTTGAACACGGACTCGCGCAGGCGGTCCGCCGTCGGGCGGATGTCGCGCGAGGACGGCGAGGCGAGATTGCGCCCCTTCAGACGACCGCCGACCACGCGCAAGTTAATCCTCCCGCGGCGTCAGGTCGCGTTTGCCGTGATAGCCGCGCTTGGGACGACGCGGCGGGCCGTAGCCGCTCGCTTCCGCCTCGTTGCGCTCGCGCGCCTCCTCGCTGCCGGTACGCTGCACCAGCACGCGGCGGCCCTTGCGGTCGTTGATCACGGCGCGCTTCATCGGCTTCTTCGGTGCATCGTCCTCACGCGCGGCGGATTTCGCGGGCACGTCGAACTCGGCCCCCGACTTCTCGATCACCTTGTCGCCGAGCTGCTCGCGCAGCACGCGCGACTTGATTTCCTCGACCTGGCCTTCCGGGATCTCGCCGAGCTGGAACGGGCCGTAGGAGACGCGGATCAGCCGGTTCACCTCGAGCCCGAGATGGGCGCAGACATTGCGCACCTCGCGGTTCTTGCCCTCGCGGATCGCGAACACCAGCCAGACATTGGCGCCCTGGTCGCGCTCCAGCGTCGCTTCGATCGGACCGTATTTGACGCCCTCGACCTCGATGCCACCCTTGAGCTCGTCGAGCTGCGCCTGGGTGACGTCGCCATGGGCGCGGACGCGGTAGCGGCGCAGCCAGCCGGTGTCCGGCAGCTCGAGCGTGCGGGCGAGGCCGCCGTCATTGGTGAGCAGCAACAAGCCCTCGGTGTTGAAGTCGAGCCGGCCGACGCTGATCAGGCGCGGCAGACCTTCGGGAAGATTGTCGAACACGGTCGGACGACCCTCGGGGTCGTCATGTGTCGTCATCAACCCGCGCGGCTTGTGATAGAGGAACAGCCGCGTGCGCTCGCGCGGCGGCAACGGCTTGCCGTCGACGGCGACGACGTCGTTCTGGGTGACGTCGAGCGCGGGTGAATTGATCACCCGGCCATTGACCGTGACGCGGCCCTGCGTGACCAATTCCTCGGCATCGCGCCGCGAAGCGAGGCCCGCGCGGGCCAGCACCTTTGCGATGCGCTCGCCGGCCTTCTTCGGCTTCGGCGCGTCTTCGCGGCGCGGCCGCCCCTCGAAATCGCGATCGCGCTCGCGATAGGCGCCGCGGCCGCCGAAGGCGGGGCGCTTCTCGAAGATCCGGCTGTCGTCCTCGTTGTCGCGGCGCGGCCGGTCGCGGAAGCGACCCTCGCTGCGGGGATGCTCCTGCCAGTCCATGCGGCCTTCCGGCCGCCTTTCGCGCGAGCGATTGAAGCGCGGACGATCGTCACCGGACCGCTCTTCGCGCGGGCGCGAGAAACGCGGGCGATCATCGCCCTCATCGCGGCGCCGGGAGAAACGCGGACGGTCGTCGCCACGGCCACCTTCACGCCGATCGTCGCGCTGACGCCAGGGCTTCTCGTCGCTGCGATCGCGGCCGCCGAAATCCTTGTCGAAGGACTTGCGCGGGCGATCACCACGCGGGC
>NZ_PSRT01000278.1 GCF_004212635.1 Bradyrhizobium genosp. SA-3
CCACCCCGTTCCGCGCTGCGCCTGCCGCCGGCGGCACCGAGGCCGGCGAGGAGAAGGATCCGGGCGAGGCCGCGGCCGAAGCCGACATGGACGACGACGAGTTCGAGAACCAGATGTCGCTCGCGGCGATCGAGGCCGAGCTCAAGCCGAAAGTGGTCGAGATCTTCGACAAGATCGCCGACAGCTACAAGAAGCTGCGCAAGCTTCAGGAGCAGGACATCCAGAACCAGCTCCAGAACGAGTCGCTCTCGCCGCACCAGGAGCGCAAGTACAAGAAGCTGAAGGACGAGATCATCGTCGAGGTGAAGTCGCTGCGCCTCAACCAGGCCCGCATCGACAGCCTCGTCGAGCAGCTCTACGACATCAACAAGCGCCTCGTCTCGCACGAGGGCCGCCTGATGCGCCTTGCCGACAGCCATGGCGTCGCGCGCGAGGACTTTTTGCGCAACTACACCGGTTCTGAATTGGACCCGCGCTGGCTCAACCGCGTCTCAAAACTCTCGGCCAAGGGCTGGAAGAACTTCGTCCACCACGAGAAGGATCGCATCAAGGACCTCCGTCACGAGGTGCATCAGCTCGCGGCGCTGACCGGCCTCGAGATCGTCGAGTTCCGTAAGATCGTGCACTCCGTGCAGAAGGGCGAGCGCGAGGCCCGCCAGGCCAAGAAGGAGATGGTGGAAGCCAACCTCCGTCTCGTGATCTCGATCGCGAAGAAGTACACCAACCGCGGCCTGCAGTTCCTCGACCTGATCCAGGAAGGCAACATCGGCCTGATGAAGGCGGTCGACAAGTTCGAGTATCGCCGCGGCTACAAGTTCTCGACTTACGCCACGTGGTGGATCCGGCAGGCGATCACCCGCTCGATCGCCGACCAGGCGCGCACCATCCGCATCCCCGTGCACATGATCGAGACGATCAACAAGATCGTGCGCACGTCCCGTCAGATGCTCAACGAAATCGGCCGCGAGCCGACCCCGGAAGAACTGGCCGAGAAGCTCGGCATGCCCTTGGAGAAGGTCCGCAAGGTCCTCAAGATCGCCAAGGAGCCGCTGTCGCTGGAGACGCCGGTCGGTGACGAAGAGGATTCACATCTCGGCGATTTCATCGAGGACAAGAACGCGATCCTGCCGATCGACGCCGCGATCCAGTCCAACCTGCGCGAGACCACGACGCGCGTGCTGGCGTCGCTCACGCCGCGCGAAGAGCGCGTCCTGCGCATGCGCTTCGGCATCGGCATGAACACCGACCACACGCTGGAAGAAGTCGGCCAGCAGTTCTCGGTGACCCGCGAGCGTATCCGCCAGATCGAAGCAAAGGCGCTGCGCAAGCTGAAGCATCCGTCGCGGTCGCGGAAGCTGCGGAGCTTCTTGGATAATTGATCGTAGGCAGCGATCCAAAGCAAAACGGCGGGCGTTGGCCCGCCGTTTTTGTTTTGTCGTCATTGCGAGCGCAGCGAAGCAATCCAGAGTCTTTCCGCAGAGGCATTTCTGGATTGCTTCGCTGCGCTCGCAATGACGTGGAGAAGCTGAAGGCCTACTTCTTCTTCGCCCCGACCCGCTCGATCCGCTTGATCTCGAGAGCGGGCCGCCCGGACCTCTCGGCGATCTCGCGGTCCTGCTCCATGATGAAGCCGCGCGCGGGCTCGTCGCCGTCGAGGCCGCCGAGCAGCTCAGTGGGCACGCGGCGATTGGAGCGTTGTGAGCCGTCTTCATAGACGACGTTGAAAAAGGCGAACTCGCCTTTGGGATTGGTTCCGGGTTTTTTGCCATGGCGGCTTGTCGTCGATCAGGAGGCCGCAGTCAAATGACTTCGGCGGTTTTCGCCATCAGCATCGAGCCGGAGCGTTAGATTGACCAACAATGGGGATGCGATTGCATGTCGACGAGCAGCGCCCGGCGCCTGCTGTGACCGCTTCGAGGAGACCCTCAGCCTCAATAAACGGCGGGCCGAAAAGCCCGCCGGTTATTTTTGGTCTTCAGTGTCGCCCGGGGCTGGCGGGGCGACAACCTAAAATAGAATTCTATAGAACGCGCCATGCGATGGCAAGGCAAATCGTGGCGGCGTTGATGTCGCAGTGGGCCGATCAGATATGCGTTGGTCGCGGCATGCGGTTTTGAAGCGCGTCGCAACAATTGCTTGGATCATTAAATCACTTTGTTCATCTTGCCTGCCGTCGCAATGCAGCGCGGCTGGCGCGCTTTGTAGCGAGGTGCGCCAGCCTGCACGCCTTCCAGCCTGCGTGCACGTGATGTGATCTGATGTGCTGAAGCGAGTTCCATCACCCCGCATATCTCAAGGTGTGCGCCTGCACGGTGCAAGTTCCTGCGCGGCGAGCCGCGATCCGTGTCCGCCGTCATGTCCACTGCGCTCTTCCTTGCGACCCTGCGCCATGATCGCGCTGCCCATCGCGGCGGAGCCGAAGGTGATGAGGAACGACGCGAGCAGCAGCGCAAGCGCGATGCCGGGCGAACGATCGGCGAAGATCAGCTCGCGCAGATGGCCGGGGTTGAGCCAGAGCAGTCCGCCGACGAGCAGCGCCGCAGCGCAGGCGCCGATCGCGAGGTTGATGGCGAGCAGGCGGAAGAGGGGGATGCGGAGGAGGGCGCGGCGAGCTGGATGAGGAGGCCGCTGGCGGTGGGACATGGGTGATTGCCTCACGGGCACTAACGCAGAAGCCGAACGCGCCGTCCGACCATTGGCATCATAGCGGCTGGTTTCTCATTCGTCCTTGCTCGCTCGCGACGCGCCCCGAAATGACCGGGGTGTGCGCCGCCCTTTATCTCACGCCGCCGGCGCAACCCTGCCGGCCTCGCGCTCCTGCCCCGCCTGCTGGCGCTCCATCATGGTCTGCCACAGCGTTGCGATGCTCACCTGCGTCTGCAGTGCGATCAGGCAGTGGCCCTCATTGTCGAAACCGCAAAACCGCACCGACGGATCCTTCTTCACCTCGGTCAGCGCCCGGTTGATCATCTCCAGGCAGGTCATGACCTGACCAACGTCCTGAAGTCGCGTGTGGTGCAGGATGTCCATGAGGCGGACCATCATCACCGCGGGCTGGCCGAAGCTGATGCCAGCACGGCCGAGCTCGAACAGCACGTTCACCGCGGGAAATACGCCGCGGATGTGCTCGAGCACGCTGGCCATGTCCTCCACGCTGCAGGCGACGAGATGGGCGGCCTGCGGCGGGGCGGCGGCCGGCGTCCGCGGCGCG
>NZ_PSRT01000279.1 GCF_004212635.1 Bradyrhizobium genosp. SA-3
AGTACGCCGCGGCCTCTCTTCTCAATCACACCCGTCTCGGAGTACTGGGTCGCCCGGTCCCGGCTCCGCCAAGGCTTCGCCGGGCTTTCGGTGTTGGGCCGGCGTAGCTTTAGCGAAGACGGCAAGCCGGGCGATGACAGCGAGGGGTGAGGAGCCGCTTCCACGTCGTCATTGCGAGCCACCGGGTCCGCGCGAAGCGCGGCCCGATGACAGGCTCCGCGAAGCAATCCAGAATCTTCCGCCGGAGGCAGGCTGGATTGCTTCGCTGCGCTCGCAATGACGGCGCAAGGGGCCGAGGCCGTCGCTGTCCAATTCATATTTCAAACAGCAGACACACCATCGCCTTCTCGCGGCGCGTCTCGCCCGAGTTTTGCTGCATGTGACGCCCTCGGAAAGACAAGGGCGCAGGGAAGGCCGGGCGCCGGCTGGCACCCGCAGGTCCGTGCGCTACAGAAATGCACACGGGGTGGACCACAGGTGATGCCGGTCGCCCGGCCTTCCCTGCGCGAATGGTTTTAACGGTGTCCTTCGTGCTCTCCCCGGGGAGCGATGCACTATTGCCCCCGTCGCCTTGCGGATGGCTGATGTGCGGACCCGGTTGGGCCGCGGGCATCACCGCAGGACTTGACGCACAGACCCCGGGCGTCAGAACCACACGACTTCTCCGTCCGCGCACGTCTTCGCTGGGACTTCGAGGGCTGGCGTGTGCTCACGCCCGAAGCCATGCGAAGACGCTGTCGGCGTCGTGTCGTCGGCGCGAAGCGATGCTCACAGCCGAAGCCGCCTGCAATGCCTGTTACGCCCGACGCCGTCGCGTCCATCGCTGCCCGGCCTGCGGTTCGTGACGATCGCGATCCGCCCCTTGTCTCAGGCCAGGGTATTTCGCTTGTACGACAAATCCGAATTTCGGTAAAGTGGAATATTTTGTAAGGCGAGGCTTGACAGGCGGATGGTGTGTGTCGCGGCTGTTTTGCCGGACGGGCAACGGCCGACGGGGTGGTGACGAGCTTTGCTTTGTGGACGGGTACGCCACGTCGCACTTACTTCGTCAATATTTCTTACAGTAGTTCCCCGGAGTTGCTGTTTCGTCAAACACGGTCTGGGATGCGGCATTGCATCCTCTGTGGAGCAACAGCCGCGCTGCATTCGAATCGTACATTGAGTTGGAGACGATCATGCGCAACATCGTACTGGCGATAGTATTCGTGATCTCGCTGTCGACTCCGGCTTTGGCTCAGAAGTCCGAGATTGAAGCGATCAACAGCAAATTTATCGAATTTTTCAACAAGGGCGATTTCCCCGGCATTGCGTCGCTCTATAGCGATGATGCGATCGCCATGCCGCCCGGTTCTTCGATGGCGCGGGGGCGAGCAGCCATCGAAGTCATGTGGAAAAGCATGGCGGAACAAGTCGGCGACCCGAAGCTCACAACTGTTGATGTGAAGGCGCTCGGTCCTTTGGCGGCACGCGAGATCGGCACGTTTGCTCTGAAGACCAAAGGGTCGACACCGCAGGAAGTGACTGGGAAGTACGTCGTTGTTTGGGAAAAGGTCGGAAATGACTGGAAGCTCGCCACCGACATATGGAACGAGGGCAAGTAGGCCGGCGGCGTACGTGTCTGTTGTTGACCCATCAGCGAAGTGGCGACGGTTCTCATTGAGGTTCGTTTGGTGGGGCATAGCAGACGAGATTTGCTCACGCTGACATCACGGACCAATGGGCGTCACCTGTGACATCTGGCTCCGAAGGCAGGCTGAGGAGAGCTTTGAACCTCCCGTTCGCCAGATCGACCTATGTCTTGAAGAACCATGCGCGCATGAGGGTCGTCGTCGTTTGGCCGGGAGGAGACGATGACGATTCCGCGCGACTTCCGCGGTCGGCCGAACTCTAGGGGGAGAACGGATGAGCAAAATCCTAATTTGCGGCGGAGGCGTGATTGGATTGTGCACAGCGATGATGCTTGGTCGCGATGGCCACCGAGTCACAGTCCTAGAGGCTGACCCGGCCGATCAACCTGCAGCGCCCGCCGAGGGATGGAATTCGTGGGAACGTCCGGGAGTTGCCCAATTCAGGCAACCTCATAACCTCAGTTCGCGGTTTCGGATGATCAGCGATCAGGAATTGCCGGGGTTGACAGATGGTCTGCTTCGAGCCGGTTGCGTTTGGGTGGACTATCTGGACAGTCGATCTCTTCCCCCAACCATAACGGATCGGACGCCGCGTCCGGGTGACGAGGCCATACGCTTCGTCACCGGTCGGAGGCCCATTATTGAATGCGCCGTAGCTGCAATGGCGCAAGTGGCACCTAACGTGACCATTCGTCGGGGCACCAAGGTTCGCGAACTGATCACGGGTGCTTCGGCGATCCGAGGTGTGCCGCACGTTGCAGGGGTACGCACGACATCTGGTGAAGAGATTCGCGCTGATCTGGTAATCGACGCCATGGGACGACGAAGCGCGGCCTGCGATTGGATCATCAGCGCGGGTGCCCGTAGCCCGATCGAGGAATCCGAAGATAGCAACTTCGCTTATTTTACGCGGTATTTCTCGGGGCAACAGCGGCCTCGCAGGACGGGACGTGCACTCACGCCGATGGGATTGTTTTCGATCCTTACCCTGGACGGGGACAATGACACCTGGTCGATCACCTTGTATACCTCGTCGAAGAACAAGGCGATGCGAGCCTTGCGCGATACGGCGACATTCCATCGCGTCGTCTCCGCATGTCCGCGGCAAGCCCATTGGCTCGACGGCGAGCCAGTAACGCCCGTCCTTCTGATGGCGGGAGTTATCGACCGATACCGACGGTTTGTCGTCGATGGTCGGCCGGTCGTCACGGGATTTGCCGCTGTAGGCGATGCATGGGCGTGCACCAATCCGTCCGCCGGACGCGGCTTGAGCGTCGGCCTTCTGCACGCGCAGGTGCTCCGTAATGTTGCGCGCCGATACATCGACGATCCCGGAGCTTTCTCCCGGGAATACGACGCTGACACCGAAAGCCAAGTCGGTCCGTTTTATCGAAATCAGATCGCCGCGGACCGCGTTCGGATCGCCGAAATGACGGCTCTGGAAGCGGGCATGCCGATGCCCGCGCCCAACCCAGTCATGGCCAAGCTTCTGGTTGCATCATCCCAAGACGCAGACGTGCTCCGTGGCTTGATCGAAATCGCAATGTGCCTTGCGCTGCCTCAGGAC
>NZ_PSRT01000280.1 GCF_004212635.1 Bradyrhizobium genosp. SA-3
GCCGAGGTCCGGCGGCGGCAGCGTCGAGGCGCTGCCGGTGTCGCGCATGCGGGTCTCGGTGGCGCGGCCGCCGACGGCTGCCAGCACCGACGGCTCTTCCTGGCGCTGCACGCTGGCGCGGTTCGTCGTCGTGACGTCGAGACCGCGGCCATGCTGGGCCACGATGCGGTTGAGTTCGGCGAGAGCCTCGATCTGGTCGACGATCACCTTGCGCATCTGCGCAGTGCTCTCGGCGGCCTCCTGCGGCATCTCGAGCACGCCGCGGCGCAGCTCGTTGCGGGTGGCCTCGAGCTCGTTGTGCATCTCGAGCGCCATCTGCTTCATGCTGGCGACGAGGTTCGAGAACTTCTCGGTCGACTGCTTGAACATCACATCCGCCTCGTCGGTGGTCTGGCGGTAGATGTCATGCATGGCATCGATGGTCTGCCGGTGCTCCTCTTCGGACGCCGCGCGCACCGCCTCGAACTGGCGGGTGATCGCGGCCGAGCCTGCGCCGGCGGTCTCGGCGACGACGCGGGCGATGTCGCGGGCACGCTCTTCGGCTGCGGCCAGCGATTCATCGAGCAGGCCGGTGAAGCGCGACAGGCGCTGGTCGAGATCGGCCGTGCGCAGGTCGATCGTGGTGACGAGCGATTCCAGCGCCTGCTTGCGCTCGGCGAGCGAGGCGGTAGTGTTCTTGTTGCTCTGCTCGACGACCTGCGCGGCCTCGACGAGCGCCTTGCCGTGCTTGTCGAACTGGGTCGACAGCTCGCCGAGATCCTGGAGCGCCTTCGTGGTCTTGCTGTTGAAGACGTTGAGCTGGTCTTCCAGGTTCTGCGTCGCAGCGCCGTTGCGCGAGGTGACGTCGTTCATCGCGGAGACGAAGTCGGCGACGCGCGTTACCAGCGCCCGCTCGAGCGAGTTGAGGTTGTCGTGCGCACCGGTCAGCACCTCCTGGAGCAGGATGTTGCCTTCGCGCAGCCGCTCGAACAGCGCCACCGTGTCGGTGCGCAGGATCTTGCTGGTCTCCTGCATCTCAGTGACGGCCGCGATCGAGACCTGGCGCGACTGGTCGATCGCCGAGCGCGAGGCCTGCTCGAGGTCCTTGAGCGACTTGCCGACCGCGCCGGTGGCGATCTCGCTCGCCGTATTGATGGCGCGGGCGACTTCCGAGCCGTTGCCCATCATGGTCTGCGAGAAGGCCTGGCCGCGTGTCTCGATCGACTTCAGCGCGTCGGAGGTGACGCGGTCGATGTCAAGCGTGAGCTGGCTAGTCTTGGAGCCGATCGCGTCGACCAGAGCGCCGCGCTTGGCGTCGATCATGTTCGACAGACGGTCGGCCTGTTGCTGCACATAGGTGACGATCTCGTCGGTCTTGCCGGTCATGGCCTGGCCGAAGCTGCTGCTGGCGGCGAGCACCGAGCGCTCGACATCGGCCGAACTCGACTTGACCCGCGAGCTCGCCTCGTTGGAGGCTGATATCAGCGCGTTCTGGGCGTTGAGCGCGCTGGTCTGGATGTCGTTGGTCGCGTTCGCGGTGGCTGCGCTCAGCGTACGCTCGATCTCGGTCGAGATTGTGCGGATCTGGCTCGCGGCGTCCGCCGAGGTCGAGGTCAGCGACGTCTGCGCCTCACGTGCGCTGTTGAGGATCGTCGAGGCGGTGTCGGCGCCGACCGCGGTCAGCGTGCGCTCGATGTCCGTGGTCAGCGACTTGATCTGGCTCGCCGCGTCGGTCGAGGCGGAGATCAGCGTGCCCTGGGCCTCGCGGATACCGCCGGTGAGCGCCTCGATGGTGGCGCCGCCGGCGGTCGCCAGCGCGCGCTGCATCTCGGCCGCGAGCGAACGGACCTGGCTGGTCTGCTCGGCCGAGACAGCGAGCAGGGTGCTCTGGGCGTCGCGGGCGCTGGTGGTGATCGTCTCGGCGGTCGACACGCCGACCTGCGAGAGCGAACGATGCACTTCGGCCGCAAGCGACTTGACCTGGCTCGCCGCATCCGAGGATGCCGTGACCAGCGTGCTCTGGGCCTCGCGGGCGCCGCTCATGATGGTCTCGGCGGTCGAGGTGCCCGCCATCGAAAGCGAGCGCTGCACGTCGGAAGACAGCGCCTTGATCTGGTTGGCGGTCTCGGTCGAAGCCGCGATCAGCGCGCCTTGTGCATCGCGGGCGCCGGCGACGATCGACTCCGCCGTGCTGGTGCCGGCCAGCGACAGCGAGCGCTGCACGTCGGCGGTGAGCGTCTTGACTTGGTTGGTCGCATCCGAAGAGGCGGTGACGAGTGTGGTCTGCACTTCGCGGGCGCCGGCCAGGATCGAGGCCGCGGTGGCCGAGCCCGCCGCGGACAGCGTGCGTTCGACGTCGGCAGCGAGTCCCTTGAGCTGGTTCGACGCCTCGCCCGATGCGGCGACCAGGGTCGACTGCGCCTCGCGGGCGCTGGTCAGGATCGAATTCGCAGCACCGGTGCCGACCGCGGTCAGCGCACGCTCGACCTCGGTGGAGGTCATCTTGAGCTGGGCATTGACGTCGGAGGAGACCGTCAGCAGCGACTGCTGAGCGGTGCGCGCGCCGGTCTGGATGGTCTCGCTGGTGTTGACGACGAGGTTGGTGAGCGAACGCTCGGCGTCCTCGACATGCGAGCGGATCGCGGTCGAGATCATCTCGGCGCGGGACATCATGTCCTCGCTGGCCTGGCGTCCGCTGCTCTCGATGCGGCCGGCGACGGCCTCGACGCGCGAGCCGAGCAGGTCCTCGAACTGCGCCACGCGCACGTCGATGTCGTTGGCGACCGAGCCGACCTTGGTCTCGATGGCCTGGTGAATCTCCTGGAAGCGAGCCGTGACCGTGTCAGCCAGATGCGTGCTGCGGCCGTCGATGATCTCGGTGACGCCGGTGATGCGGCGGTCGACGGCCTCGATCGCCTGTGCGGTGCCGTCCGTGAGGGTCGAGGTCAGCAGCGTGAGGCGCGTGTCGATCGACTGCACGGCCTGCGAGGCGCCGTTGGTCACGGCGGTGGTCAGGTAGGTGAAGCGGGAGTCGATGGATTCGAGCGCCTGCGACGCGCCGCCGGTCAGCGTCGTCGTGAGATGCGTCAGCCTCGTGTCGATCGACTGGATGGTCTGCGACGCGCCGTCGGTCAGCGAGGTGGTGAGGTGGTTGAGGCGCGTATCGATCGTTTCGATGGCCTCTGATGCGCCGTCGG
>NZ_PSRT01000281.1 GCF_004212635.1 Bradyrhizobium genosp. SA-3
CGCGTTTGCAGCGGGTGCTGCCTGGCGCGTCGCCGCCGTGGGCGGCTCCGGATTCATGATGCTGACCGGCGGCGTCGACGAGGCGCTCGGGAACTCGGCATTGGTCGGCTTGCCTGTCGGCATCGACGGCGGCAACCCGGCAAGCGCGGCGCTGGCCGGCAGCCCCGGCGCCGTTGCGGGCGTGTTCCAGGTCGGCGCATAGCGCGCGACCAGCGTGTCGTAGAGATGGGAATTCATGTTGGCGGCGACCTGCTGCTGGTCGGTCAGCGAGCGGAACGCCGCGCAATCGAACTGCGTGCAGCCGTCGCGCGCGACCAGCACATGCGCGACGAAGCCGTAGCGATCACGCTCCAGCGATTTGCGCAGCACCTTCATGTCCAGCGTCAGGCTCTTCTCGGCCGTGGCGGCGTCGCCGAGCGCGGTCAGCCGGTCGATCCTGGCGGCGGTATAGGAAACGGCCGCAGCGGCCGCGTCAGGCGCGCCGAACAGCGCCTTCTCGCAGCCAACGGCCACGGCATCGCCGGCGAGATCATCGAGGCAGGACAGCGCGGGCAGGCTCGCCGTCACCGCTCCTTGCGCGCGCGCCTCGCCCGGGGCGGCCTGCCCCTCCGGGCCGTAGACGCGCACGGTGGCCGCCCCGGCGATCGCGATGGATAGCAGCGTAATCACTGTCAGCGCGCCATTGGCGACCGACCGGTCGGCGCGCTGCAGGGTGATGAGGAGGATCAGCCCGAAGAATCCGGTGGCCACCAGCGTCATCCACATCGGGAAGGCCGGCGAGTGCCAGATTTGGTCGAGCGAAGTGGCCCATGCCCAGTTCATGCGCGACGTCCCCTCACGCGAGCAAAGAGCGGATGGTCAAAGCGAGCACCGCGAGTCGGCAACTGCCCCCACCCACCTTGGGAAGGTGAAGCGGGCCTTTTGACGGCGACAGGATACAACTTCCCGGGAGGCGCCTATGCGCAGGTAGCGTCGGGCCTTCAGGAGAGCGCGAGCTGGCTTTCCTTGGCGACGCGCTCGAAGGCTTCGGTCGAGCTCTTGATCCGGTACTGGCAGTCGTCGCCTTCAGTCGGCAACAGACGGATGACCTCATACGCGCCGCTGGCAGCCGGACGCGCGACGTTGCTGGCCGTGAACAAGACGCGCGTCCCCACGGGGAATTTGTGCTTCAACACCCTCTCCATTATTCAAACAGCGCCTGCCTCGCCCAGTGTCCCACTGCGATGGCCGGCCGGAAACCCGGGCCGTCCTATAGCACGAGCCCCGCCGGTTTGGCCAGCGCAAACCGGCATGGCAATCGCGCAAATTCTGCCGCCATTTCATAACGATAGCGGGACAACCTGCAAGCTCGATGGACCGCGGGAGCCGCTCCTTCGCGCGGCGTGTCGCAGCCCGCGCCATGGCCCCGGTCCAGTGCCGGCCTGACCGCCGCCGGCCCGCGGGCCGGCGTCCCGATCAGACCAGCGATCAGGCGTCCTCGAACTTCTCGATGCGAAGCGTTTCGGCGAGCCCGTCCCGGGTCCATTCCTGGAACGCCGGCAGCGCCAGCATCGTGTCCATGTAGGCCTTGGTCTCGGGCGTGACCTCGATCGCGTAGGTACGGAAGCGGTGCACGACCGGCGCGTACATCGCATCCGCCGCACCGAAGCGGCCGAACAGGAACGGTCCCTTGGCGCCATAGCGGGTCCGGCACTCGCGCCAGATCTCCTGCACGCGCGCGATATTGGCCTTGGCGTCCGCCGACAGCGTCACGGGACGCACGGGGCGATGCAGGTTCATGCCGCATTCGTTGCGCAAGGCCATGAAGCCGGAATGCATCTCGGCGCACACCGAACGGGCATGAGCGCGCGCGGCGGCATCGTCGGGCCACAGCTTTTTCTCCGGGTAGCGCTCGGCGATGTATTCGATGATGCTGAGCGAGTCCCACACCGTAATGTCGCCATCGACCAGCACCGGCACCTTACCAGCGCGGCTGAAGGACAGGATCTGCTCCTTGTCGGCGGGATTGTCGGTGTAGAGCGGGATGACGGTTTCCACGAACGGGATGTCGTTGGCGCGCAGCGCGAGCCAGGGTCGCATCGACCATGACGAGTAGTTCTTGTTGCCGATCGCGAGTTTCAGCGCAGCCATGTCATCAATCCTTCCCGAGACGTCCTGAAGCGAGCTGCTTTTAACGCCATCGCCTGCCGCCAATCAATCGTTGCCGCGCCTCGCCATGCGTGGCAATCGTTGCCGCCCGCGAGGAGACGGACATGAGCAGGCACTGGGTCGACATCACCGCCGTCGGCTTCTTCATCATCGAATGGCTGGTCTACGCGTTGACGCTGGAGCATTCGGCCTATGGCCGCGACAGCCTCTCGGCGCGCATGAACCGCTACCGCGAGGTCTGGGTGCGCCAGCTGCTCGACCGCGACACGCGCATGGTCGACATGCAGATCATGGCCTCGCTCCAGAACGGCACCGCCTTCTTCGCCTCCACCAGCCTGTTCGCGCTGGGCGGCGCGCTGGCGCTGCTGCACGCGACCAACGACGCCATCACCATCCTGAGCAAGCTGCCGATCGACCTCAGCCCCTCGCCCGCACTGTGGGAGCTGAAATGCGTCGGCCTCGTGCTGATCTGCGTCTACGCCTTCTTCAAGTTTGCCTGGGCCTATCGCCTGTTCAACTACGTCGCGATCCTGTTCGGCGGCATGCCGCCGGCCTCCCAGCGCGACACGGCGGAGGCCGAAGCCCATGTCATCCGCACCTCGCGCCTGTTCGAATCCGCCGGCCGCCATTTCAACCGTGGCCAGCGCGCCTTCTTCTTCGCGCTCGGCTATCTCGGCTGGTTCGTCAGCCCCTGGCTGCTGTTCGTGACCACGGCGGCCGTGGTGGTCGTGACCTGGCGACGGCAGTTCGCGTCCAGCGCATGGGCGGCGATGGCGCCGGAGGTGGAGCCTGATGGCGAGGAGAAGATGCGCGGTCATTGAGCCGTCCGCGCAGCAACAGCAAAGTATCGCGCACGCTTTCTCCACATCGTCATTGCGAGCGCAGCGAAGCAATCCAGAGTCTTTCCGAGGCGGGATTCTGGATTGCTTCGTCGCAAGGGCTCCTCGCAATGACGGAGCAAGGGGCAATGGCGTCGTTCTCCAATTCGCATCTGCGTT
>NZ_PSRT01000282.1 GCF_004212635.1 Bradyrhizobium genosp. SA-3
CCGCGGCCCGCTGGCCGGCCCCGTGGTGGCGGCGGCCGTGATCCTCGATCCCAACCGCATTCCCCGTGGCATCGACGATTCCAAGCGGCTGACGGTAGAGGAGCGCGAAAAGCTGTTCGACAAGATCTGCGCCACCGCGCAGGTCTCGGTTGCCGTGGCTTCGCCCGCGCGGATCGACCGCGACAACATCCTGCGCGCCTCGTTGTGGGCGCTGAAGCGCGCGGTGGTGGCGCTGCCCGAGTCGCCGCGCCACGTCTTCGTCGACGGCCGCGACCGGCTCGATACGGAATGCGACTGCGAGGCCGTGATCGGCGGCGACGGCATCGTGCTGTCGATCGCGGCAGCCTCTATCGTCGCCAAGGTCACGCGCGACCGGCTGATGTGCGCGCTGGCGCAGGACTGCCCCGGCTACGGTTTCGAGCAGCACAAGGGCTACGCCGTGCCCGAGCATCTCGACGCCCTCGACCGTCTCGGCCCCTCCATCCACCACCGCCGCTTCTTCGCCCCCGTCGCTGCCGCCCGCGCCAAGCATATGCCCTGGACGGTCGAACCGGCGCAGGATCTGTTCTCGGTCACCGAGGTCGAGATGGAGGTGGAGGCGGGTGTCGAAGCCGGCGCCTCCACAGGTCTCTAGGACTCCGTTTTTCGCCGCGGCCTCTTTGCCTCTCCCCGCGTGCGGGGAGAGGCCGGAATGCATTGAAGATGCATTCCGGGGAGAGGCAGCAGACCGAAGTTGCCACGACGCGCAGCGCCCTTTATCAAAACAGATGTGAGCGAATAGGGCCGGCTGGACGGGTTGGCTGCATCTTTCGGACCTTGCATGCGGTTTACCTCCCTGGTCATCGAGCTCATTCGCGCCCGGCCGCGGCTGATCGTGTGGATCGCCGTACTGCTTCAGGCGGCGATGTGGCTGTTCGTGGCGCTAGTGTTCTACCGCAGCCCGCCCGGCACCCTTGCGACGCTGCTGGCCTTCGGCCGCGAGTACCAGGTCGGCACCGATCTCGGCCCGCCGCTGCCGGTCTGGCTCGCCGACATCGCCTATCGCGCCGCCGGCGGCCACATGTTCGGCGTCTACGTGCTCGCCGAACTCTGCGAGATCGCGACCTTCATCGCGCTCTTTCATCTGTCTCGCGCCGTGATCGGCTCACAGCAGGCGGTGCTCGCCGTGCTGCTGACCATGACCGTGCTGGCCTTCTCCTCGTCCGCGCTCGACTTCGGCCCGCTGGTGCTGGCGCGGCCGCTCTGGGCGCTGCTGCTGCTGCACTCCTGGCAGATCATCGGCCAGCGCCGCGGTAATGCCTGGTTCGCCTGGTCGATCGAGGCCGGCCTGTTGTTGCTCACGACGCCCGCCGCGATCTTCCTTCTCCTCCTGATCGTCGTCTTCGCGATCTCGACCGCACGCGGCCGCAGGACGCTGTGGGGGGTCGATCCGCTGTTTGCACTGATCGTTGTCGCCGTGCTGGCGCTGCCCTATGCGGTCTGGCTGATGCGGGCCGAGACGTTGACGATGCCGGCCTTGCCGCAAGTTTCGGAGCTCAGCGTCCGCGCCCTGCACGCCGCCTGGCTGCTCGGCGGGCTCGTGCTTGGGGCGGCGGCGGTTCCGGCGCTGACCTTCCTCAACACCGGGATGTTCGCCAGCAAGGGCGAGGAAGCGCCGATCATCTATCGCCCGCCGGTCGAGCCGCTCGCGCGCAACTTCGTCTATTTCTTCGCGCTGGCGCCGCCACTCGGTGCGGTGCTGATCTCCGGCCTGCTCGGGCTGGAATCTGCCGCCGGTGGCGCCGGTGTCGTGCTGGTCACGTCCGGGCTTGTCGTGGTGGTTGCCGCAGGGGATCTCATCGCGATGCGCCGCGCGCGGATGCTGCGCATGGTATGGGCCGCCGCCGTCGTGGCGCCCGCCATCGGCGTCGTGCTCGCCGTCCTGGTCATGCCCTGGATCGGCACCGGCGAGATCGCGACCTCGATGCCGGCGCGCGCGATCTCAGATTTCTTCGACGAGAGCTTCGCCCGCCGCACCAACCATCGCCTGCGCGCGGTCGCGGGTGAGACCCAGCTTGCGAGCCTGATCACGCTGCATTCCGGACGGCCGCATCTCTTCATCGACGCCGATCCTGCGCGCACGCCGTGGATGAATCAGACCAAGTTCAGCG
Source organism: Bradyrhizobium genosp. SA-3 (assembly GCF_004212635.1). Classification (GTDB taxonomy): domain Bacteria; phylum Pseudomonadota; class Alphaproteobacteria; order Rhizobiales; family Xanthobacteraceae; genus Bradyrhizobium. The sequence goes on from NZ_PSRT01000282.1 coordinate 2,151, forward strand.
AGACCGGCGGCGTCGTGGTCTGGCGCGCCTCCGATACCGCCGGCACCCCGCCGCCGGAGATCCTCAAGCGCTTCCCCGGTATCGTGCCGGAAGTTCCGCGCGCCTTCGAATGGCTGGTGAACGGCCGCCAGCCGCTTTTGCGCATCGGCTGGGCCATCGTGCGGCCGAAGGGGACGTGAGGCGATCTCGGGCCCCGGGCGCAGACATCGTAGGGTGGGCAAAGCGAAGCGTGCCCACCATCTCCATCGCTACGTGGGATAAGCTTATGGTGGGCACGGCGCTTTGCGCCTTTGCCCACCCTACAGCAGATCGCTATCCCGACAGCGCCTTTGCGACCGCCCGCAGATCCTGCCAGGCCAGCCGCTTGTAGGACGGCGAGCGGAGCAGGTACGCCGGGTGAAATGTCGGCAGCGCGCGGATGGTGCGCTGGCCGGTGTCGTAGTCGAACCAGCGGCCGCGGGTGCGCATGATGCCTTCGCGCGTCGACAGCAGCGTCTGTGTCGAGGGATTGCCGAGCGTCACCAGCACATCCGGATTCACCAGCTCGATCTGGCGTTGGATGAAGGGCAGGCAGATTTGGGTCTCCTGCGGCGTCGGGGTGCGATTGCCGGGCGGCCGCCAGGGAAGGACGTTGGCGATATAGGCGGTGGTGCGATTGAGCCCGATCGCGCCGATCATGAGGTCGAGCAGCTTGCCGCTGCGCCCGACGAAGGGCAGTCCCTCGATGTCCTCGTCGCGCCCGGGCGCCTCGCCGACGAACATGATGCGCGCCTTAGGATTGCCGTCGGAGAACACCAGCCGCGTCGCGGTGTGTTTCAGCGCGCAGCCCTCAAAACTCTGCATCAGCTCGCGCAGCGCCTCCAGCGTCGGCGCGGTCCGCGCCGCCTCGCGAGCTGAAGCGATCGCGACGTCGGGCGCTGGGGCGGCTTCGCCGCGCATGACCGTCGG
>NZ_PSRT01000283.1 GCF_004212635.1 Bradyrhizobium genosp. SA-3
CGCGCGCCGCTTGGCAGCCGGCCGGAGCCGGCCGCGCTTAAGCGCTGGTTGCGGCGCTGGACAAACGTGCGCCATCGCGAGGCGGCCGAGCGCACCCTGCTCACGGCGATTGCAGCCGGCTTCTCCCTAGCTGACCTCGCTGAAGCCCTGTTCGCCGCCGAGACCGAGCGGGCGTTCGCCGACACCGGGCACTCGCTCGACTTCATCAACAAGGCGTTCGAGTGCCTCGACCTGATCGGCTGGCCATCCGCGGCGGCTCTGCTGCCGACTGTCGTCGGGCAGATGGTAGCGGCCCGTGGCGCCGAGGAATCGACGGCTTGGCGCCAGCCCGTTGATCTTGTTGTGTTGTGTGAGCAGTCAACCAGCCAACTCGCGGACCTGTTCGCTGCCGGACCCGGCGCGCGTGACTGGTCGGACCACGCCGCACTTGCTCAAGAGTTGCTCGGTGACGATCCGGCCGGGATCGTTGACGCGCTCAAGCAGGCGATCCGCGCCGGTGCCGCTCCTGCCGACCTTGGCCAATCCCTCGCCTACGCGGCGGCGCTCAGGGTGGCGCGCTTCGGCAACGCCAACGAGCACGCCGATTGGGAGACGGCGCATCACGTCTTCACTTACGCCAACGCCGTCCACCAGATGTTGACGCGGATTGGGACGGCCAACACCCACGTCACGGCCGTCCGCGGTGTATTGCACGGAGCGATGGCGCTCTATCTTGCTCGCTATCTCAATGTGCCGCCAGCGCACATCCCGGGCGACGGCGGCGAGCAGCTCGATGATCTGCCGGTGGATCCAGAGATGATTGGCGCCGCCTTGCTCGACGCCTTCGACCGGCAGCAACAGGTCGATCTCGCCGCAAGGCTGGTGGCACGGCATCTTTCGCTCGGCCATTCGCCGCAGGCCCTGATCGCCATGCTCGCGCATGCGGTGCTGCGCGAAGATGCAGGTTTCCATGCGTATCAGATGCTGGAGGCGGGAGTCCGGCAGTTCGGCACGTGGGGCAACAGGGACGAGGGTCGGCACATCCTGATCGCGGTTGCCCGCTATCTGGCGGCCCATTCACCGACCGAACGCGCGTCACTGCAGACCGCCGACATCGCCCGCCGCTTGATGCGCGGCGGCGAGCTACATCAAGGGGCTGGATCGTCCTGACGTCACGCGCTGACAGCGCACGAAGGGCGATCTGGACTGACAAAGCCTGCGCCGGCCGGCCGAGACGCGCATCCAGGGACCAGTTTCGCGGTGCCTCGGCTTGCGGAATGAGTGTGATGCCCGGATCAGGTCGCGGACAGAACGGCGACAGCGCGGCTCAGTTGGGGGTCCTCCGGCCCGGAGGCCGCGCCTGCCTGCACCTCGATGGTCGGCGTCACGCCCACGCCCTCCAGGCGCTCGCCGTCGACCCTGACATCTGCGACTGCGAGCAGCAGCAAGCCGCTTCCGATGAGGAATGCGGTGGCGGCAAGGACCGCGCCCTCTGTCCGAGTGCCGATGAGCTCGCCCAACCGATACTTTTTGAAGCCATAGGCGAGAACCTCCTTGCCGCTGCGCGTGCCGCGGTTGATCAGCATCGCAACGGGCTTTCGCCATTTCACATTCACGAATTCGCTACTGCCGCTCCGGTCGGTAACCTGCATCGTCGGCGCCCAGGCATTGAACAGATCGAGATATTGGGGTTGCGCGCCGCCCCAGCCATCCCGCAAATCCCAGATCAGCGCGTCCGCGTCTTTTAACGCCCCTTGAGACAACAGGGATTCAAGAGCGCGTTGGTAGATGGAGCCGGCGTAGCACCAAACATGGACATAGCCGATGCGTCGTCCGTTGGACTCAATGACGCGCGCACTGGACTCCAAGCCATGAAGGAACATTCTGGTGGGCTCGAGGTCGACCGGCACGACCAGGATTTGCAGCACCGAGGCGCCCCGATGGACCTCCAGGACAACCGATTTGCCCACTTTCCCGCGGAAGGAGCCGATCGGCTCAAATGCGGTGCCATCGGCCGCAACGATTTCGTCACCGGCACGGAGGCCCGCCTGCTGAGCCGGCGTTCCATCGATAACGCCGGTGACCATGTTGCGGCCCCTCGCCTCGAAACCTGAAATTATACCTATACCAGGGTACGAAATGCGGCCGTCGGGAAACGCTCGCTGCAGGCCGCGGCTTCGCAGTGCACCGACAAAGATGTCGGCCAGTTGATAATATTCCGGCTCATCCGGCGTGTAGAAACGCGTGTGCGAAGCGTGCAACTCCGACAGCATGGTATTGATGATGCGCGCCAGAGAGTATTGGGAAGTTGCCCGCTGAACGTCTGAAAGATACTTTTCGCGGACTGCCAGCCAGTCCAGTCCGTTGTGACGCTGATCAAAAAAGCGATCACGCACGGTCTGCCAAACGCTCTCGAAGGTCGCGACGCCATCAGCGGGAACGTAGGCGTTATCGCTCTCGCCCCTGACAGACTCCGCGGCGTTCGGGGACTTCGCAGCCACGGCACATGCCGCCACAGTAGCTGCCAGTTGCAACACTTGGCGACGCGAAGGCGATGTATCGATAACCTTCTTCATCGTCTGATCTCGCAGGAGCGCCTGCCGGGCGCGTTCGCCGGCCATTCGATCCGGCACGTTACCGAATGCTTGCGCTCCATTGGCAAAAATCAGGAGGTTCCAGCGATCCTGCCACCACGAGGCTACCTCCCAGGACTTTCGTCGGGGTCACGCCCTATTGAGGATGAAATCGCCGTCAGGATGGGCGTCCTGGCGCCACCGAACGGCCCGGCTCGAGCTTGAGAAGAGGACGAGCCCCAGCACTATCAGCAGCACGCCGAGGCAAGCTGCCGTCCATCCTCGAGGCACGGTCAAACCCCTTCGCTGGCAGCCGGCGCGGCCGCCAAAAGCGCCTCCGCGTGGGCCTGCGCGCAGGCGTCGTGACCC
>NZ_PSRT01000284.1 GCF_004212635.1 Bradyrhizobium genosp. SA-3
GCGCATTCCAGGGATGGTGATCAGGTGTTCCAGGCGATGGTGATCACGGATTCCAGCGATCGTGATCAGGTGCGGAGGCGAACACGACTGACGGGTTTATGTGTGCTGGAAATGGTCTCCTGGTCAAGGCTGGCGGGTTGGTTCGGAGATCGTTCCGGCGGTCCATGGGAGGGCCCCGTGCGCGGCGCGGAGTGCCCCCACGAGCGACGTAGCGACGCGCGCGGGAGGGGCCTGTGGGCCGGCGGGGCGATCGTGCGCGAGGTGCTCACGGTTTTTTCTTTTCGCCAGCCTGACGCCGTAGACTGTCGCCTTTGAGCTCGAGGCGGTGCGCATTGTGAATGATGCGGTCCAATATCGCATCGCCAAGGGTGGGATCGGCAATGACGTCGTGCCATTGCGACACGGGGACCTGACTTGTGATCAACAAGGATCCCTTGTCGTAGCGATCATCGACAATCTCGAGCAGATCGCGGCGCTGGTCGGCGGTGAGCGGTTCGGGTCCCCAGTCGTCGAGGATGAGGAGATTGACGCGTTCCAGGGCGGCGATCAGGCGCGCCAGACGGCCTTCGCCGCGCGCCTGGGCGAGATCGGCGAACAGGCGGGATGTTCGCTTGTAAAGGACGGAGAAGCCGTCGCGGCAGGCCTTGTTGCCGAGCGCACAGGCAAGCCAGGACTTGCCGGTGCCGGTTGGGCCGACGATGACCAGGTGGTTGGCCTCACGGATCCATTGGCAGGTGGCGAGGGTTTGGAAGAGCGAACGGTCAAGGCCGCGAGCGGTGCGATAGTCGACGTTCTCGATGGCGGCGACTTGACGGAGCTTGGCACTGGTCAAGCGGCGCGTGAGGCGGCGGTTGTCGCGGGCGGTGACCTCGCGATCGACGAGGAGGCCGAGCCAATCGGCGTGCGGCATCCCGGCCGCCTCGGGGTTGTTCTGCAGTTCAGTGAGGGTATCGGCCATGGCGGCGAGGCCGAGGGCGCGCAAGCGATCGACGGTGGGATGAATAAGCATGCTGATCTCTCCTGATCAATTGTAGTAACTGCGGCCACGGATGTTGGCGTGGAAGAGGATGGGCGCCTCCTCGGCGGGAGGCGCGGTTCTGTCGGTGCCGTTCTTGAGGATGGCGGCGACCGATTTGTACGAACGGGCGTTGAGCAGGAGGGCCCGGGCGCAGGCGGCGTCGACGCGTTCCTGGCCGTAGCGCTTGACCAGCCCGAGAATGCCGATCGCGGAGCGGAAGCCCTGTTCCGGATGCGGCCGCGACCGCAGGATGACGTCGATCAGGGTGTCGGCGTCGGGGCCGACCTTGGCGGCTTCGGAACGAATACGCTCATGGGTCCAGTCACGATAGCGGCGATGTGAGCTCGGCATATGCTCGGAAATCGTGGTCGGGCGATGCGGCAAGGTGCTGCGCAGATGCGAGGCCACGCGCTTGCCACGGAGGAAGATCTCGACGGTCTTTTGGGTGATGCGAGCCTCGACCTCCTGATGTACGAGGCTGTGAGGGACGCTGTAGTAATGCTTGGCGATCTCGATGTGATAATCGAGGTTGACCCGGCAGCGCTTCCACTCGGCATACTCGTACGGTTCATCCAGCAAGGGGGTGAGCGCCGGATGATCAAGCTCTTCGAACAGGTCACGCCGACTTCGCCCCCAGCTCCGGAGAGGTCGATCGTTCAGTTCGACAAGGAGGCTGTGGATCGCCTCGTTGAGGGCGGCGAGCGAGAAGAAGCGGCGGTTGCGCAAACGCGCCAGAATCCATCGCCCGACGATTTGGACCCCGACCTCGACCTTGGCTTTGTCGCGCGGCCGATACGGCCGCGCCGGGACGATGGCGGTGCGGTAATGGCGGGCGAGATCGGCATAGGTCCGGTTGACCATCGGCTCGTGAAAGCAGGCCCGGGTGATGCCAGCCTTCAGATTATCGCTCACCGTCTGCCGGGCCACACCGCCGAAAAAGGCAAAGGCCCGAACGTGCGAGGCGATCCAGTCCGGCAGGCTCTGGGTGAGGCTGGCCTCGGCGTAGGTGTAGTTCGAGGCGCCGAGCACGGCGACGAAGATCTGCGCGCTGCGCACCTCACCGGTGAGCCCGTCAACCACCTCCATGGTGTGGCCGGAATAGTCGACGAACAGCTTCTCGCCGGCGACATGAACCTGGCGAAGGGTTGGCTTGAGACGGCCGGCCCATTCCCTGTAGCGTTCGCAGAACCACGCATAGCTGAAGCTGTCGGAGTTTGCGTCGCAATACTCCTCCCACAACAGCATCAGCGTGACGTTCGGGCGCCGCAGCTCGCGATGCACGAGCGCCCAGTCCGGATGCGGACGCTCGTCGCTGGGCCGATCGGAAGGCGGCGGAAACAGGCGGTTCTCGAGCTGGACGTCGTCATCCAGCTCCGTTGGCAACGGCCAGGTCAGGCCGGCGCGGCGGGCTCGGTTCACGTACTTGCTGACCGTGCCCTGGGCCAGACCGAGGCTGCGGGCAACGGCGCGTTGCGACATGCCGACGCTGTAGTGCAGGCGTAGAACTTCGCGAATGTGGCGCATGGACAGTCTCTCTGTCGGCATCTCGATCCTCTGCTGTTGGGCAAAAGACCGAGCTACCCCGGTTGCAGACTGTCAGCGGTGGATGCCTCCTGGTTGTCCCCGATCATGATCGCTGGAAATAGCGATCACGATCGGCTGGAAACGGTGATCACGATGCTCTGGAATGGGTGATCACGATGGCCTGGAATCGGTGATCACGATCGGCTGGAACGCGC
>NZ_PSRT01000285.1 GCF_004212635.1 Bradyrhizobium genosp. SA-3
CCCGGATGGAGCGTAGTGCAATCCGGGGAGGTGCATCTGCGGTGACAGGTCTCCCGGATTACGCTTGCGCTCCATCCGAGCTACGGGATAGCGCACAGGGCGCCTATCCGCGTCGATAGGTCTGCGCGATCAGGCGGTCGTGCACGGCGCGCAGGTCGGCGCTCATGCGTGTCTGTCCTGTCGTGACATATGACAGCCAGGCGCCGTCGGCGGCGAGGCGGATTACGTGAAGATCGGGCGCGCTATCGGTGGCGCGATGGCGCTTCAGCCGGGCCTTGATCCAGTCGTTCCAGAGCCGGCGCAGCGACGGATCGGTGACGACGACCATGCTCAGCGCTGCCCAGGGCGTTGCGAAGCCGAAGGCCTTGCCGGTGAACACCGCATTCACATAGGCGCGCGTGAAGCTGCCGCGCGGCTTGGGATCCGACTCGATAGCGCTGTCGATCTCGGCATCGACGCGGGCGAGGAGATCGGCGAACAGGCCCTCGATCAGCGCCTGCTTGCTGCCGAAATGATGAAACAGACCGCCCTTGGTGACGCCGGCCGCCGCAGCGACCGCCTGCACCGTGACGCCGGAGACGCCGTGGTCCATGGCAATGGCAGCAGCGTGGTCGAGCAGGGCGCGCCGCACCTGCTCGGGCTGCTTGGCGCGGGTGTAGCGGCTTTCCGGCATCAATGCACCGTGGTCTCCGAGAACAGGTTGATGATCACGACCCCGGACACGATCAGCGCGATGCCGACGAAGGCGGCGGCGTCCAGCATCTGACGGAACAGCATGAAGGAGACCGTGGCGGTCAGGATGATGCCGACCCCGCCCCAGATCGCATAGGCGATGCTGAGGGGAATGACGCGGATCGCGACCGACAGCGCATAGAACGAGGCGACGTAGAACAGCACCATCGCCAGCGTCGGCCACGGCCGGGTGAACTGCGCCGACTGCTGCAGGAAGGCGGAGGCGGTGACCTCGAAGACGATGGCGAGAGCGAGTGCCGCGTAGGCATTGAAAGCGGAGGTCATGACGAGCTCGAACGTAGCGAGGAAAGATACCGCGTGGTAGGTATGTTTAGCGTGTGGAGCATGGCTTTGCCAGGAGCAGGTATCACGTGTGAGTGACGAGCCTGCGACAGACGCGGAACGCGCCGGGACCGGAGTTTCCAAGATAGGCCGCTGACGACACGAAGCCGCCGCGCGATGCATCGTGCGGCGGCCTGCGGTTGGCGATTGGACGCGGCTTTAGTTGATCCGCACCGAGAGCTCGACGTCTTCGGCAAAGGCCGTCGACATATAGCCGCTTCCGGGCGCACGTATGCGCGCCAGATAATCGGGGCTGTCGTCGGCGTTGTCGGCGACGATGATCGCGCCCGGCCTGAGATGGCCTTCGAGCAGATCCAGGATATCGGAGTAGAGCGCCTTGGCACCGTCGAGCAGCACGAGGTCGATCGTGTCAGGCAGATCGGCACTGAGCGTCTTCAGCGCATCGCCCTCGCGGATTTCGACGAGATCGATCACTCCGCCGGCCGAGAGGTTGTCCCGCGCCCGGGCCGCCTTGGACGGCTCGAACTCGCTGGTGATGAGGCGGCCGCCGCCATTGTCGCGCAGAGCTGCGGCAAGGTGCAGGGTCGAGATGCCGAACGAGGTGCCGAACTCGACGATGGTCCTGGCGCGGGAGCTGCGCGCCAGCATGTAGAGCAGCGAACCCGTCTCGCGCGAGACCGCGAGCGGGGCGTCCTTTAGGCGTCCATAGAGATCGCGGTAGGCGGTCTTGCTCCGCAACATCCGCGCCCGGTCGGCATCGGACACATCGGCGATGGCAGCTAGCGTTGCGCCGCTTGCTGCTTCGGCCTCGTTGAACAGTCGATCCAGCAGCGGCGCAAGCGATGTGATGGTTGGGGTGGTCATTTGGTGTCTCCAGAGTTCGCGGCGAAGCGCGTGCTTGCGCGGTGACCGAAATACGACTAATTCATCGCATTTCCTATTCGCATTGCTCGCAGGCGCCATGGCCGACCGTCGAAGTCGTTCAATTTCCTCGCGAAAACAGCCTCAACAGGCCCGCTCCACCGGGCTGGTGGCGGCCATCCTGGATGCCGCTGTTCAGGTCCTGGCGAAGGAGGGGGCGCAGCGTTTCACGACGGCGCGAGTGGCGGAGCGGGCCGGGGTGAGCGTCGGATCGCTCTATCAATATTTTCCGAACAAGGCGGCGATCCTGTTCCGCCTTCAAAGCGATGAATGGCGGCGCACCAGCGAGATGCTCGCCGGCATCCTCGCGGACCGGGCGAAGCCGCCGCCGGCGCGGCTGCGCGCGCTGGTCCATGCCTTCATTCGCTCCGAGTGCGAGGAGGCTGCGATCCGCATCGCTCTCAGTGATGCCGCACCGCTCTATCGCGACGCGCCCGAGGCGCAGGACGCACGGGCGGCCGGCGAGGGCATCGTCGCCGCCTTCATGCGGGAGGCGCTGCCCAAAGCCTCGGATGCGACGCGCAGCCTTGCCGGCGAGCTGATCACGACGACGCTCAGCGAGGTCGGCAAGAATTTTTCGGAAGAGACGCGGAGCGAGGCGGAGATCGCAGCCTATGCCGATGCCATGGCCGACATGTTCTGCGCCTATCTTACAAGGCTGGCGCGGCGCTGAAACGTGAGGCTGTAGGCCTGTAGCCCGGATGGAGCGAAGCGAAATCCGGGGTTTATGTCGCGACGAGAGTCCCGGATTACGCTTCGCTCCATCCGGG
>NZ_PSRT01000286.1 GCF_004212635.1 Bradyrhizobium genosp. SA-3
CGGCTTTGTCGCCGCGGCCCACGCACCGACCGGCGCCGCGCGGCGACTTGCCGAACGCGCCCGCCTCGTCGACATCGAGAACGAGCTGGAGCAGGCCCGCATCGACGCGCAGATCAAGCGCCAGGCGCTGGAGAACGCCGAGTCCGAGCTACAGATGGCCGCCAGCACCGAAGGTGCCAGCCGCGAAGCCTGGCGGGCCGCGCAGCGCGAGCTCAACGTCGCCCGCGAGCGCCACGCTGGCGCCGAGCGCGAGATCAGCCGCCTCGCCGCACGCAAGGCGACGCTGTCGGAAGCGCACAGCCGTCTCGCCGCCGACCGTGCCGAGGCCGAGGCCGCCTACGAATACGCCGAGGCCGGCATCTCCGAACTGCCGTCGAGCGAGGACACCGAGAACCGGCTCGCCGCCGTCCGCAGCGATATCGAAGCCCATCGCCGCATGGCCGCTCAGGTCCGCGCCGAGGCGCAGGCGCTGGCCCGCGAGGCGGAGCTCGCCGACCGCCGCGTGCAGGCGATCCTGGCCGAACGCACCGAGTGGCAGAACCGCAAGGAGAGCGCGGCCTCCCACATCGATACCATCCAGGCCCGCATCGCCGAACTGACGATCGAGCGCAGCGAGCTCGAAAACGCGCCGGCCGTGTTCGCCGAGAAGCGCAGCGCGCTGATCACCGAGATCGAATACGCCGAGAACGACCGCCGCATGGCCGCCGACGCGCTCGCGACCGCGGAAACCGCAATGGCCGAGACCGACCGCGTCGCGAAGCTGACGTTGGAGGCGCTCTCCAGCGCCCGCGAGGCCACCGCGCGCGCCGAGGAGCGCATGGAAGGCGCGCGGCGCCGACTGGAGGACATCGAGCGCGAGATCCGCGACATGCTGGAGGTCGAGCCGCAGGCCGTCGCCGGCCTTGCCGAGATCGAGCCCGGCGCGGAGCTGCCGCCGCTGCACGACATCGAGGAAGACCTCGAAAAGATGCGCCGCGACCGCGAGCGCCTGGGCGCGGTCAACCTGCGCGCCGAGGAAGAGTTGCGCGAGGTCGAGACCCAGCACACCGGCCTGGTCACCGAGCGCGACGACTTGGTCGAGGCCATCAAGCGGCTGCGCCAGGGCATCCAGAGCCTCAACAAGGAGGCGCGCGAGCGGCTCCTGACCTCGTTCGAGGTCGTCAACAACCATTTCAAGCGCCTGTTCGTCGAGCTGTTCGGCGGCGGCGAGGCCGCGTTGCATCTGATCGAGAGCGACGATCCGCTCGAAGCCGGTCTCGAAATCATCGCCAAGCCGCCGGGCAAGAAGCCGCAGACGCTGTCGCTGCTGTCGGGCGGTGAGCAGGCGCTGACCGCGATGGCGCTGATCTTCGCGGTGTTCCTCACCAACCCCTCGCCGATCTGCGTGCTGGACGAAGTCGACGCACCGCTCGACGACCACAACGTCGAACGGTACTGCAACCTGCTGCACGAGATGACCGGCTCGACCGACACGCGCTTCATCATCATCACGCACAATCCGATCACGATGGCGCGGATGAACCGGCTGTTCGGCGTCACCATGGCCGAGCGCGGCGTCTCGCAGCTGGTGTCGGTGAGCCTCGCAGAGGCCGTGGACATTCTCGACCAGAACGTGGCTTGAGTCTGCAGTCGCGCCACACCCATTGACGTCATCATCCGCCTTGTGCGCAAATTGCGCACTGGAGCGGATGATCCAGTACGCCGCGGCTTCTCGGTTTGACGGCACTGTCTCGGAGTACTGGATGCCCCTTCGCGGGGCATGACTGCGGATGATGATAGCCCCCACCCTCCCCGCTGAACTCAGGGCCGCCCTCGACGCCAAGCTCCAGGGCTTTTCGCGCACTGACGCTGCACAGCGATCGCAGAAAATCTCGACCACCTATCGCGCCGGCGGCGGCTCCGGCACGATTAAGTCGGAGGCCGATGCGCTTGCCTACGCGCTGGCGCGCATGCCGGCGACGTATGCGGCGGTGGCCGCAAGCCTGAATGCGCTGACCGAGATCGCGCCGGACTTTGCTCCGGAAACATTGCTCGACGTCGGCGCAGGTCCGGGCACCGCCAGCTGGGCCGCTGCCGAGGCGTTTCCGTCGCTGCAAGATTTCACCCTACTCGACGCCAACGCCCCCCTTAGCCGACTCGCGCTCGAACTGGCCCGTGATAGCACGCGTCTGGCAGATTGCCGTTATCTGCCCGGTGACGCCGGCGGCAACCTCGCCGAGGTCTCGCAAGCCGATCTCGTCGTTGCCAGCTACATCATCGGCGAGCTCAACGAAGACGACCAGCGCAAGCTTGCGGAGGCCATGTGGGCGAAAGCGCGGCACGCGCTGGTCGTGATCGAGCCCGGCACACCCGCTGGCTACGCCCGCATCCTCGCCCTGCGCCAGCAACTGATCGCGGCAGGCGCTTATGTCGCCGCGCCCTGCCCGCACGAAAAGCCCTGCCCGCTCATAGCGCCCGACTGGTGCCATTTCTCCCAGCGCCTGCCCCGCTCGCAGGCGCATCGCCAGATCAAGGGCGCCGAGGTGCCGTTCGAGGACGAGCGTTTCATCTACGTCGCGCT
>NZ_PSRT01000287.1 GCF_004212635.1 Bradyrhizobium genosp. SA-3
GTAAGCGCTTAGCCGCGACCCTATTGAAGCTGGCTTGACGTTTTGCGGAACCGCCAGGGCATGAGGTCTTCGATTCTGTTATGGGGATGGCCGTCGATGATCGCCTCGAGTGTCTCGGCGATGTAGGCGGCCGGGTTGACGTCGCTAAGCTTGCAGGTGGCGACGATCGACGCAAGCAAGGCCCAATTTTCAGCCCCGACCTCATGGCCGGCGAAGAGCGCATTTTTTCTGGTCAGGCAGACTCGCCGGATGGCGTTCTCGACCGGGTTCGTGTCGAGCTCGAGACGTCCGTCTTCGAGGAAGCGGGTCAGCCCTTGCCAATGATTGAGCGCGTAACGGATGTCCTCGGCAAGCGTCGAGCCGCTGGAGATCATCGACAGCTGCTTCTCGAACCACGGCTTCAACGCCTCGACGAGGGGCAGCGAGTGCTCCTTGCGGGCGGCCAGCCTGAGGTCCGGCGATGAACCGCGCACCATGGCTTCGATGGCGTAAAGCTGTGCGATCTGCCGGACGGCGGCCTCGGCGATCGGCGATTTGCTGTTGCGGGCCAACTTGACGAAGCGTCGGCGCAAATGGCTCCAGCAATGCACGAGCGTCCACGGCCCTTGCGGTCGAGCGACTTCGGTCAGCCGGTCATAACCGTCATAGGCATCACATTGCAGGAAGCATCCGTTAAAGCCGTCCAGGAACTGCTCAGCGAACGTGCCGCTGCGACCGGGGGCATATCGGAACAGCACGATCGGCGGACTTGGGCCGCTGTGGCCGCGGTCGTCGGAGACGATCGCCCAGAAGTAGCCCTTCTTCGTTTGACCACGCCCGGGATCGAGCACCGGCGCCGTGGTTTCGTCCATGAACAGACGATCCGCCGCTGCCAGATGGCGGCGCATGTGGTCGGCAACGGGTTGGAGATGGAAGCAGGCGCGGCCGGACCAATTGCCCAGGGTCGCCCGATCAAGCCGGATCCCCTGGCGCGCATAGATCTCGGCCTGACGGTAAAACGGCGTATGGTCGCCAAACTTCGAGACAATCACGTGCGCAATCGCTGCTTCCGTCGGTAGTCCACCAGGCACGACATGCTCCGGTGCGTGCGCCTGCACGACAGGGCCCGAGCAGCGGCGGCAGATGTATTTCGGGCGGCGTGTGACCAGCACGCGCCATTGCGCCGGGATCACGTCGAGCCGTTTGCTGAGATCCTCGCCGATCTTCGTCATGGCCCCGCAACCGCACGGACAAAGCGTGCTCGCAGGCTCGATGATCCGCTCTACCCGCGGCAAATGAGAAGGCAAGCAGCCCCGATTGCGATGAGAACCTTGATCCGATCCGCCGCGCGATCGGCCCTGGATGATCGCGGCCGCCTTCTCCTGTGCGGCGTCCAGGATGCCTTGCGCGATCTCCACGTCTTCGAGCGGCAAATGATACTGATCTGGTCGCAGCTTCTCGGACTTCGCGCCGAACTTCTCGCGTCGCAATTCGCCGAGAATGACCTCCAGCCGACGCCGTGCTTCCTCCGACGCCGCCAGTGCCCCCTGATGCTCGCTCAAGGCCGTCTGCGTTTGCGCCAAAAGCGCCTTCAAGCGTTCGTTTTCGTCGCGCAGCGCCGCGATGCTCATGCGCTATTTCGAGCACATCGCCGCCGCACGCGCCACGTTCAAAATAGCTTCCGAGTCACTCTGCCGCAGTTATCCCGCCGCCTGCGGGCGCCGCGCTTCCTCCGGGCGGACCAACCTCCAATCCAGACCCTCGAACAAGGCCGCGAACATCGCCGGTGATACGCGCATCACACCGTCCGCGATCGTTGGCCAAACGAACTTGCAGCCTTCGAGGCGCTTGTGCACCAATACCAGGCCGGTTCGATCCCAGACCAAAATCTTGATCCGGTCCGCTCGTTTCGATCGGAATACGAAGGCCGCGCCGCTAAACGGGTCGAGACGAAGCATTTCCTGTATCTTCGCAGCCAGCCCATCATGGCCACAGCGGAAGTCAATCGGCCGCGTCGCGATGTAAATCTTCAGATCGGCACCGGGCGCGATCATCGTGACGCTCGCACCGCGCGGATCAACCGAGACAGTTGCTCGCCGTCTATGGCCGCGTCCGTCCGCACGACGACGTCGCCAATCGCAATCTCGAGCTTGACTGCCGGAACGTGACGCTCCTCTAACGGCCCCTCCACGACCAGCGGCGCGAACGGCGGCCGCGAAGCCTCGCACGACGGCAACTCGCCTCGCTGCCGAAAGCGTCGTCGCCAATCGTAAATCTGCCAACGCGTCGCACCGTGCCTGCGCGCCACCTCCGCCACCTGAGCATCGGGCAGCAGGCTTTCCGCGACGATCCGAGCCCGCTCGGCCTCCGAACGCACACGACGTCCGGAGGGTCCTTCAAGTACCTCAAGCCGGCTGACCGCCCCAACTGACGAGCTGTCCAAATGGACGTCCTTTTTGCCGTCCAATCCCATCCCGAACCTCCGTTCAATCCGGAGGCTTCTTCGCACATCTAATCTAACCCCGAACCAAGGGTATCGGTTTAGCGCTTACG
>NZ_PSRT01000288.1 GCF_004212635.1 Bradyrhizobium genosp. SA-3
GTCGGGCGGCACAAAATACTCGGCGAACTCGCAGACCGATTCCGGCATGCGGTTGCGCAGCGCCACAAACGCCGGGAAGCCTTCCGGATTGATCGACATCACCGACGCACCGGGCCGGAAGGTGCTCGACAGCACCAGGCGATCGATGCGCCCGGCGTGACGTGCGGCCAGCACCTGCGCGATGACCCCGCCGAGCGAGGTGCCGAACACATGGGCGCGCCGATAGCCAAGCGCTGCGATCAGCGCGGCAGCATCGTCGGCGAGTTCCTCGAGACCGTAGGGCTGCGGCGGATTACGGGTCGCGCCGGAATCGCGCTGGTCGTAGGCGATCACGGTGAAATGCGGCGCCAGCAGCGCGCCGAAGGCATCGAACATCGAGTGGTCGGCTTCGGCGCCATGCAGAAGCAATAGCGGCGGTCCCTCCCCGCTGCGCTTGAAGGCAATCGTGGTGCCGTTGGCTTCGATTGTATCCATGGCTATCGTATCCATGACTAATGCAGCACGGTTTCGAGCGCGCCGGCCAATTCGCGCGCGGGATCGGAGGGGATGTAGGGCATGCGCCAGGCGACGTGGCCGTCGGGACGCACCAGCACCGCGCCGCGCGGTCCCATCTGAATGCCGTCGGCGGGATGGGCGTGGGGGAGTTGCTGCAAATTGAGCTGCAGCCCGGTTTTCGCCGACACGTCGCGGCCGGCCTCAAGCCACGTCTCCCCTTGAGGACCGGCAACGACCGTAAACTCCTTGTCGAACCAGTCGAGCGTCGAGCGCTTGCGCGGCATGTCGAGCCACAGATGGGGAAAGCGCCCGCCCGGCCGGTCGGACGGACGGTAGACGCGGGTCAGGTGCCCGCCATGCGGCGTGCCGTCGGGGATCACCGCGCCCTCTTCATAGGTAAAGCCGAGCGCCTGGCCGATGCTGTGCAAATGATTGTCGAGGTCGTTGACCCAGAAGCGGATGTGATCCTCGTTGCCGGAGCGGACGGCGTCATCGATCCGCCGGAAGCGGATCATGTTGCCAAAGCTGAAATCCGCGTTCGATTGCCCCACCGGCCGGCGTTCGAGGTCGTAGCTGTTGAGCAGCTTCTCCGACGCCCAGCCGCGCAGCACATAGACGAGCTTCCAGGCCAGGTTGTGCGCGTCCTGAACGCCCGAGTTGAGGCCAAAACCGCCGGTCGGCGGAAAGCGATGCGCGGCATCGCCGACGAGAAACACGTGGCTCTTGCGAAAACTCGCCGCGACCTGCTTGCTCATGCGCCAGACCGAGCGGTTGAGCAACGTCACTTCGAGATCGGGAACGCCGACATGGGCGCGGATGATCTCGATCATCTCGGCATCGGTCCAGGGCCGCGGCCGATCGTCCTTCTGCTCGCCGATCTGGATGATGGACAGCCAGCGGTCGCGGCCGTTGGTGTTGAGAATGCCGGCGCGCGGCGGCACGCCCAGCGTTTTTGAGTAGACCTGATAGCCGGCGGCCTCGCGCGCCAATGGAAAGCGCGAGAGATCGGCGCGCCAGTATTCGTTCTGCAGCACCGACAGGCAGGCCGGCCCCACCATGTCGATGCCGGCGGCCCGGCGCGTCTGGCTGCCGGCGCCGTCGCAGGCCAGCAGATACCTGGCGTGCCAATGTTCGCTGCGGCCGGTTTCAACCGAGCGGATCTCGCAGATGACACCGTCCTCGACTTCCTCGAAGCCGACGAATTCGGTCGAGAATTGCACCTGCACCAAATTGGAATGCTCGATGACCCGGTAGATTTCCTCCTCGACCGCATCCTGCGCCACCAGGCATTTCCACGCCGGCGTCTGCCCGAGATTGGGCTCCGGGCGCGACCGGCTGATCTCGCGGCCGGCGATGCTCTCGACCTGCACGAACATGTCGGAATCATCCTGCAGCCCGCGGTCGCGGATCGCCTGCTCGATCCCCCATTGCCGGAAGATCTCCATGGTGCGGACCCAGCAGCCGCGCGATTTCGGATGATCTGTGGTGGTCGGGCTCTTCTCGACGATGACGGCGTCGATCCCGAAGCGATCGAGCAGCAGCCCCATGGCAAGGCCAACCGGGCCGCCGCCAACGATAAGTACCGACGTGCGGCGGGGTGCTTCCGCGGCGATGTCCATGCTCGTTTCCTCTCGATCTTCTCTTTGGCATCAGACTGCCCGGTTTTTGGTATCTCACAAGAATATGTTTGATATGATATCCATCTCGGTTCGAGATGGAGGGCGAAATGGACCTGCGGCAGCTTCGTTATTTCGTGGCGGTGGCCGAGCGCGGCGGCTTCGGCGCCGCGGCCAGCGCCCTCAACGTCGCGCAGTCGGCGCTCAGCGGGCACGTCAAGGAACTCGAGCACGAACTGGGCGGCGCGTTGCTCGAGCGCGGCGCGCGCGGCGTATCGGTGACCGAGTCCGGCAAGGTGCTGTTGGCGCGTGGG
>NZ_PSRT01000289.1 GCF_004212635.1 Bradyrhizobium genosp. SA-3
TCGCGCGGCACGAAAAACTCGGCGAACTCGCGGACCGATTCCGGCATGCGATTGCGCAGCGCCAGAAACGCCGGAAAGCCTTCCGGATTGATTGACATCACCGATGCGCCGGGCCGGAAGGTGCTCGACAGCACCAGGCGATTGATATGTGCGGGGTGACGCGCGGCCAGCACCTGGGCGATGACGCCGCCGAGCGAGGTGCCGAACACATGGGCGCGCCGATAGCCAAGCACTGCGATCAGCGCGGCGGCATCGTCGGCGAGTTCCTCGAGACCGTAGGGCTGCGGCGGATTACGGGTCGCGCCGGAATCGCGCTGGTCGTAGGTGATCACGGTAAAATGCGGCGCCAGCAGCGCGCCGAACGCGTCGAACATCGAATGGTCGGCTTCGGCGCCGTGCAGAAGGATCAGCGGCGGCCCTTCCCCCCTGCGCTTGAAGGCAATTGTGGTGCCGTTGGCTTCGACTGTATCCATGGCTATCGTATCCATGGCTAATGCAGCACGGTTTCGAGTGCGCCGGCCAATTCGCGCGCGGGATCGGAAGGGATGTAGGGCATGCGCCAGGCGACGTGGCCGTCGGGACGCACCAGCACCGCGCCGCGCGGTCCCATCTGAATACCGTCGGCGGGATGGGCGTGGGGCAGTTGCCGCAAATTGAGCTGCAGCCCGGTTTTCGCCGACACGTTGCGGCCGGCCTCGAGCCACGTCTCGCCTTGCGGACCGGCAACGACTGTAAACTCCTTGTCGAACCAGTCGAGCGTCGAGCGCTTGCGCGACATGTCGAGCCACATGTGGGGAAAGCGTCCGCCCGGCCGGTCGGACGGCCGGTAGACGCGGGTCAGATGCCCGCCATGCGGCGTGCCGTCGGGAATGACCGCGCCCTCTTCATAGGTGAAGCCGAGCCCCTGGCCGATGCTGTGCAAATGGTTGTCGAGGTCGTTCACCCAGAAGCGGATGTGATCCTCGTTGCCGGAGCGGACGGCTTCGTCGATCCGCCGGAAGCGGATCATGTTGCCAAAACTGAAATCCGCGTTCGATTGCCCCACCGGCCGGCGTTCGAGATCGTAGCTGTCGAGCAACTTCTCCGATGCCCAGCCGCGCAGCACATAGGCAAGCTTCCAGGCCAAGTTGTGCGCGTCCTGGACGCCCGAGTTGAGGCCAAAGCCGCCGGTCGGCGGGAAGCGATGCGCGGCATCGCCGACGAGAAACACGTGGCTCTTGCGAAAATTCGCCGCGACCTGCTTGCTCATGCGCCAGACCGAGCGATTTAGCAACGTCACTTCGAGATCGGGAACGCCGACATGGGCGCGGATGATCTCGATCATCTCGGCATCGGTCCAGGGCCGCGGCCGATCGTCCTTCTGCTCGCCGATCTGGATGATGGACAGCCAGCGGTCGCGGCCGTTGGTGTTGAGAATGCCGGCGCGCGGCGGCACACCCGGCGTTTTTGAGTAGACCTGAAAGCCGGCGGCCTCGCGCGCCAATGGAAAGCGCGAAAGATCGGCGCGCCAGTATTCGTTCTGCAGCACCGACAGGCAGGCCGGTCCCACCATGTTGATGCCGGCGGCCCGGCGCGTCTGGCTGCCGGCGCCGTCGCAGGCCAGCAGATACCTGGCGTGCCAATGTTCGCTGCGGCCGGTTTCAACCGAGCGGATCTCGCAGATGACACCGTTCTCGACTTCCTCGAAGCCGACGAATTCGGTCGAGAATTGCACCTGCACCCGGTTGGAATGCTCGATGACCCGGTAGATCTCCTCTTCCACCGCATCCTGCGCCACCACGCTTTTCCACGCCGGCGTCTGCCCGAGATTGGGCTCCGGGCGCGACCGGCTGATCTCGCGGCCGGCGATGCTCTCGACCTGCACGAACATGTCGGAATCATCCTGCAGGCCGCGGTCGCGGATCGCCTGCTCGATCCCCCATTGCCGGAAGATCTCCATGGTGCGGACCCAGCAGCCGCGCGATTTCGGATGATCCGTCGTGGTCGGGCTCTTCTCGACGATAACCGCGTCGATCCCGAAGCGATCGAGCAACAGCCCCATGGCGAGGCCAACCGGGCCGCCGCCAACAATAAATACCGACGTCCGGCGGGGTGCTTCCGCGACGATGTCCATGCTCGTTTCCTCTCGATCTACTTTTGGCAGCAGACTGCCCGGTTTTTAGTATCTCACAAGAATATGTTTGATATGATCTCCATCTCAGACCGAGATGGAGGATGGAATGGACCTGCGGCAGCTTCGCTATTTCGTGGCGGTGGCCGAGCGCGGCGGCTTCGGCGCCGCGGCCAGCGCCCTCAACGTCGCGCAGTCGGCGCTCAGCCGCCACGTCAAGGAACTCGAGCACGAATTGGGCGGCGCCTTGCTCGAGCGCGGCGCGCGCGGCGTCTCGGTAACCGAGTCCGGCAAGGTGCTGTTGGCGCGCGGG
>NZ_PSRT01000290.1 GCF_004212635.1 Bradyrhizobium genosp. SA-3
CGAGGCCGCCACCGCCGCCGATGCCATGCCCGCCACCGCCACCACCGCCGCGCTGGGCGAGGGCCGGCGAGGCAATGGCGAGCGCGGAGGCGAGCGCACCTGCGATGAGGTAACCAAGCAACTTGTTGCTCATCGAAGAATCCTCCGTTGTTGACGCGACAGCGAGAACGCCTGTCGCAGGAAGAACAACAATGAGGGGCCGAAATTATTTCTGAAAAGTCCAATGACTAATGTGACAGATTCTGACACCCAAGTTAGTGTTACTATCGAGGATAGGCTTGACGACGCGCGGCGGGACAGGACCCGAGATATCAGCACGCCGGAGCGCGCCTTGGACCGCTATGGGGCAGATTCGGAAGTACCTGGGCATGCGGCTCGTCGTCCGCTTCGCCTCAACCAGCTGACTACGCCGCGTCTTCGCAGATGGCGGCTTTGCCCAAAGGCGGGCAATTGCAACAACGAAGCCTCTTTGGTATTCAACCTTAATGCGTATAGATGCACAAAAAGCAACCAACGGTCCAGCCATTATCGTTTTTCGAGATGATGGCGTCAGGTTGCGTGTTCGCGCGCCTGATCGGAAGTTCACCCCTCCACATGACCTCATTCACTTCGTTGTCGAGAAGGGCATGAGCCTTCGGCGAGGCTTTTGGGGGTCGATTGCCTTCGGGGCGAAGTTTTCCAGTGTGGAGGTAATTGAAGGACGACAGAAACCTAAAGCCAATGAGAGATCAGCAGAGATCATCAAAGCAAATCAGCGCCACTTGTCGGAGGCAGAGGCTGTTGTCGGTGCATTTCAAACCGCGTTACATCAGATAAACCCTAGTGAAGAAGACTTGTGGCGGCGTTTGCGAACGTGTGGGCGGAGAGTGGAAGACGCTCTCGTACAAAGACTTGGAGAGAGCTGGGATATTTGCGACACGAGTGGGAGCAGTTGGCCATGGGCAAGGTCATCCGGCTCGACTGGAAAATTGCCCTTCAATGACCGTTTCGGTTCAATGCGAATGGCGGCGTTATCGGCTTAGGTCTGCTTCCCCCCAAAGCGCGGCACTTGCGAGTGCACGCCTTCCCATGTTGCCCAACTTTCCTCCAGCCGACGTATCGCAAACTCTTGCGATCATACTTACCTTGGCTTCATGAAAAAAATCGGATTCCTCTCCTTCGGGCACTGGACCCCCTCCCCGCAGTCGCAGACCCGCTCGGCGGCGGATACGCTGCTGCAGTCGATCGAGCTTGCGCTCGCGGCGGAACAGTTAGGGGCGGACGGCGCCTATTTTCGCGTACATCACTTCGCGCGGCAGCTGGCCTCGCCGTTTCCGCTGCTCGCCGCCGTCGGTGCCAAGACCAGCAGGATCGAGATCGGCACGGCCGCAATCGACATGCGCTACGAGAACCCGCTCTACATGGTGGAGGACGCCGGAAGCGCCGACCTCATCGCCGGCGGGCGGCTCCAGCTCGGCATCAGCCGCGGCTCGCCCGAGCAGGTGATCGACGGCTGGCGTTACTTCGGCTATCGCCCGGCCGAGGGCCAGAACGACGCCGACATGGGCCGGCGCCATGCCGAAGTCTTCCTCGACCTGCTCCGCGGCGAGGGTTTTGCCGAGCCCAATCCGCAGCCGATGTTTCCCAATCCGCCCGGCCTGTCGCGCCTCGAACCGCATGCGCAGGGCCTGCGCGAACGGATCTGGTGGGGCGCCGGCTCGAATGCGACCGCGGTGTGGGCGGCCAAGCTCGGCATGAACCTGCAGAGCTCGACGCTGAAGAACGACGAGACCGGCGAAGCCTTCCACGTGCAGCAGGCCTCGCAGATCCGCGCCTATCGTGCCGCATGGAAAGAGGCGGGCCACAGCCGCGAGCCCCGCGTGTCCGTCAGCCGCAGCATTTTTGCGCTGATCGACGATCGCGATCGCGCCTATTTCGGCAGGGGCGGCGAAGGCGAGGACCAGATCGGCTTCATCGATCCGCGCACCCGCGCGATCTTCGGCCGGAGTTATGCGGCGGAGCCGGATGTGCTGATCGAGCAGCTGCGCCAGGACGAGGCGATCGCCGAGGCTGATACGCTGCTGCTGACGATCCCGAACCAGCTCGGCGTCGACTACTGCGCGCATGCGATCGAGGCGATTCTGACGCATGTCGCGCCGGAGCTGGGGTGGCGGTGACACGAACGGCGAGATGCCCCTTGCAGGGCAATCGCACATGAAATTTTTGAGCGGCCTGAGCGCGCGCCTCGTCCTTCGAGACGCCCGCGGAGCCTGTCATCGGGCCGCGCTTTGCGCGGACCCGGTGGCGGCCTCCTCAGGATGAGGCTAAGCGGCGTCGGTGCCCCGTTGAAATGCTCCTGCGCACTCCGCCC
>NZ_PSRT01000291.1 GCF_004212635.1 Bradyrhizobium genosp. SA-3
TGCGCAGCGCAGCAATGGCGGCAAGCAGCTTGCGGCGATGGCCGATCGAGACGACGCCGAGCCCGACCAGATCCTCGGCCGTGAGGTCCATGAGGACCTCGGCATCGATGTCGTTCTCCCGGAACGCCTGTTCGTACTGTCCCAGCCCCAGACCACACAGCCAGGTCCCGATGTCCATGGGCTCCTCCCGGCTTTGGTATTCAGCGCTAAGGTGCTCCAGTCTATCTCAAGATGGCGTGCGCTGAGCGCGGTGAAACGTCACGAGTTGGGCGCGGAGGAAGGGCAGCTTTTGGCCCGCCGGCGAAGGCCGCAATAACCTGCGTCACGTCGGCAGTTGGGGCCAGACCGACCATCGCGAAGACGCGGCCAACCCGACGCGAATGACCCGAATGTATGGTCCGGCCGCACGTTGCAAGAGGGTTCGTCAACCTGTCAGATGCGGTCTTGCATCAATGTATCCGGCCTCTGATTGGAGCGTGCTGTGCTCCGGGCCATCATGGATATCAGCGCGCATTCGAGCTGATTAGCGGACAGGCCTCGAACGGGCCATTCGGGTCACCAGTGTTCGCACGCGCCGGGAAGACCGATCTTCCATCGTCGTCTCATCCTCTCGCAGACCTCGGCGGGTAAGGGTTACGTCATCTCGATAGTCCCGTGGCCTCCGGCGCGGCCGACTTGGCCAGGGAGCTGCGATGCTCGTATGTACAATCAGCTGCTGGGACCTGGGATCGGGTTCTTCTCGGAGCTGGCAGTGATCTCTTGAAGTACTGCTCTGGCAGCCCGAAGATCTGGTGTCTCAAAGCCTTCAGCGAACTGGCCATAGAGCGGACTAAGCAGATCGTGAGCCTCGCCGCGCCGGCGCTGTTCTATCCAAAGTCGTGCGAGGGATGTCGCTGCGCGCAGTTCCCAGAGCTTGGCGCCTTGCCGGCGCGCGGTTGCAGCGGCATGGCAGAGCCGTGCTTCCGCGGCGATCGGATCGGGCCTCGGCAGCCGCAGCATCAGCTCGCCCATCATCCGATGGAGTTCGGCCTCGAACCACCGCTCGCCGGTTTCTTCCACGCGGTCGAGCGCCTTTGCAATCAAATCCAAACCTTCCTCCACTGCGCCTGAGCGGCCAAGCGCCTCGGCCTGGAGGCCGAGGAAATGCGGCTCATAGACACTTGCCCCGGTGGCACGCCAAGCCGGCAGGCCCTGCCGAAGCTGCGCCAGCCCTGTCTCCAACTCACCTGACTCGGTCAGAGCCCATCCACGGATCACCGTGGCAGGCGCGAGGAAATGCGGAAAACCCTGCTCGGTCGAGAGCTCAATCAGTGCCTCGGCTCGATCCCGGGCCTCGGGCCCCGCCCGGCGGTACTGCTCGAAGAGACACGCGAACAAGAGAGCGTACGCCAGCGTGTTGAGGTGAGTGAGATCGTTGGCGGCATCGAGCGCTTCGCGGCTCCGTGCCAAGGCCTGTTCCGGATAGCCCAGCGCCAACAACGTCCATGACAGCGCCGACAGCGCCGCCACCCGGGGATCCTGCACGTAGAAAAAGGCGAGCGAGCGATGCCGCTCTGGGTCATAGAGCGTGAGCGTCCGCTCCAGATGGAGGCGGGCAACGGCGATCTCGCCGCGCCACAGGGCACCGGTCCCGTTGACGCGGTGAGCAACTATGGTTGCGGAAGTTTCCTGATGATCCTGCGCCCGGCGCAAAAACTCGTCTGCCACGTCGCGCGCCGCGTTGTGCTCGGCGCGCACGCCGTGAAACACCCATTGACCATAGAGCACGGGCCAGAGCTGGGCGGTGGCCCCGATCTGCTCGCAGAGCTCGCGGGCACGGGCGTTGGCCCGTCCAGCTTCCGGCGACGCCCAGCCTTGCGTGGCCATCAGCGCGACGCCCAACGCAACCTGCAGGTCAAGTTCGCGCCGCCCTCGATCGGCCTCGGGCAACCCTGCGACAAGATTCAATCCGTTCCGTAACTGCGCAAGCGCTTCAGCCATAGCCGATCGGGCGATGGCTCGTTGTCCTGCCTTCAACCAATACTCGGTCGCCGGCTCGGTCAGTCCTCCCTCCGTGTAGTGGTGGGCCACAAGTTCGGGCTGCGCCTGCACAGTCTCCGTAAAATGCTGCTCGAGCGCGGCGGCAATCCGGGCGTGT
>NZ_PSRT01000292.1 GCF_004212635.1 Bradyrhizobium genosp. SA-3
TGTTGAAACCGTTGCGCGACAAACTCCCCTCTCGTGCCCCGGACGCAGCGCAGCGCTTCTTAGCGGTGCGCTGCAGAGCCGGGGCCCATGCGGCAGGGATTGCCGTGGCCTACTGGGTCCCGGCTCTGCGCAGCAACGCAGATGCGTTGCAGCGCGTCCGGGGCACGAGAGGGTCGCTCGCTATCGCCACACACTCCGTCATTGCGAGGAGCTCTTGCGACGAAGCAATCCAGAACCTTTCCGCGGCGGCAGCCTGGATTGCTTCGCTGCGCTCGCAATGACGACGTTGATGCAGTTGTGCGCGCCCATACCACATCTCGTGTCCCGGACGCAGCGCAGCGCGTCCGGGACGCGCGAGTGCTCCACCCCTTCTTTGCACGCTTCTCCGCTCTTGTAACAAAACGGTCATGCAGCGAAACTAAACGAATCTGGGGCCGCGGTCGCGGCCAAGCCGCCTCACCGCAGGGAGAGATTTGATGCGCCGTTCACTGGTGTTGCTGTCCGCCGGACTGACAGTCCTGTCCACCGGACTTGCCTCCGCCCAGAACAACACGCCCCGCAACCTGATCCTGTTCATTCCGGACGGTCTTCGCGCGCTGAAGGTCACACCGGAGACGGCGCCGGCAATGGCCGAGGTCCGCGACAAGGGCGTCAACTTCAAGAATCCGCATTCGCTCTTCCCGACCTTCACCATGGCCAACGGCTCGGCGATGTCGACCGGACACTATCTCGGCGATACCGGCGTGTTCTCCAACACGATCTGGACCGGCTACACCTCAGCGCCCGCCGGCGACACCGTGGTCCCCTTCATCGAGAACGACGCTGTGCTCGGCGACATCGACGAGCACTTCAAGGGCGACTATCTGAACGAAGAGACCATCCTGAAGATGGCCCGCGACAAGGGCCTCAGCACCGCGGCGATCGGCAAGGTCGGCCCGACCTACCAGTTCGACCACACCGACAAGCCCGAGAAGGCCGGTCTGCACTCGGTCGTGTTCGACGACTCCACCGGCGGCAAGAACGGCGTGGCGCTGTCGGACGAGGTGAAGGACGCGCTGACCAAGGCCGGCCTGCCCACCGCCACGCCGCCGCGCGGTGACAATTCCAAGGCGGGCGATGCCAAAACCCCTGGCACCACGGTCGCCAACGTCGCGCAGCAGGCCTATTTCGCCGATGTCGCCACCAAGGTGGTGCTGCCGATGTTCAAGGCGCGCAACAAGCCGTTCGTGCTGGTGTTCTGGTCGCGCGATCCGGACGGCACCCAGCATAACCAGGGCGACAGCCTCAACCAGATCATGCCCGGCATCAACGGCCCGAGCACGATGGCGAGCATCAAGAACGCCGACAACAACCTCGCCCAGATCCGCAAGGCGCTGGACGAGCTCGGGCTGGCCGCCAGCACCAACATCATGATCCAGGCCGACCACGGCTTCTCGACCATCTCCAAGGAGAGCAAGACCAGCGCCTCGGCCAAGGTCAGCTATGACGACACGCCCAAGGACTTTTTGCCGATGGGCTTCCTGGCGCTCGACCTTGCGAAAGCGCTCGAGCTGCCGCTGTTCGACCCCAACGACAAGAACGCGAAGATCGAGGGCAACAAGCATCCCAAGGCCGGCAACGGCGTGCTCGGCAAGGATCCGACCAAGCCCGATCTCGTCGTCGCCACCAATGGCGGCTCCGACCTGATCTATCTGCCGAACAAGGACAAGAAGCTGGCGGCGAAGACGATCAAGGTGCTGCTCGAGCAGGACTACGTCTCCGGCCTGTTCGTCGAGGACTCGCTCGGCCGCTTCCCCGGCACCCTGCCGCTGTCGAGCATCAATCTGCGCGGCAAGTCGGCGACCCCGACGCCGTCGATCGTCGTCAACTTCCGCTCCTATGCCAGCGATTGCGGCGAGGCGCCGACCAACTGCTCGGTGCAGGTCGCAGACACCGTGCTGCGCCAGGGCCAAGGCATGCAT
>NZ_PSRT01000293.1 GCF_004212635.1 Bradyrhizobium genosp. SA-3
TCTGATGCGCCGTCGGTCAGCGAGGTGGTGAGGTGGTTGAGGCGCGCATCGATCTTTTCGATGGCCTGCGATGCGCCGCCGGTCAGCGACGTCGTGAGGTGGGTGAGGCGGCCATCGATCGACTGGATCGCCTGGGCGGCACCGTCGCTCAGCGACGTCGCCAATGTATTGATGCGTCCGTCGATGGTTTCGGTCATGGACCTGGCGCGGCTGTCGAACGACTGTTCGAGCGCGGCGACGCGGCCGATGAGCTGTTCGTCGAAGGTCCTGATGTGGCCTTCGATCGTACCGTCCAGGCTGGCGAACTTGCCGTTCAAGGAGGCGTCGAAGTTGCTGACGCGTTCGCCGATTGTGGTCTCGAATTGCACGAGGCGCTGGTCGAGCACGGCCGTGATCGCGCCGCCATTGGACGTGAAGCGGGTGTCGAAATTGTCGACATAGGTCTTCAGCGTCTCGGCGATGTCCTGCGTGCGCTGGCCCATGCGCTCGACGATCTCGCCGCCGAAGGTCTTCACGGTGCGGTCGAACTCGGAGATGTGGCGTGTAATCAGCGCGCCCAGCGTGCCGGAGTCGCGGGCGAACTTCTCGACCAGCTCGGTGCCCTGGTTCCTCACGAGCTCGTCGAAGGCGCTCATCTGGAGCGACAGCGAGTCGTGCGCGGTCTCGGTCTGGCTGACGACCTTGGCGACCAGGGTGTTGACAGTGGCGTCGAGCGCCTCGCTCGCCTTGTCGCCGCTCGTCATGATCTGGCCGGCGAGCCGGTTGCCGGCGTCGTCGATCTTGGCGGAGATGTCGTTGGAACGCAGCTCGAGCTCGAGCAGCAGCGAATCCGACGAATTCTTCAGGGAATCGTGCACCTGCTCGGTGCGCTCCGAGATGCCGTCGACGATCGCGGCGGAGCGCTGCTCGAACTCGCCGGTGATGCGGTCGATGCGCTCGTTCAACATCTCATGGACGCGGTCGGCGAGGTCGACGAACTCGTCGTGGACGTGGCCGGTCTTGAAGTTGAGGCTGGTGGTCAGCCGCTCGCTGGCGTCGAGCACCGCGCGCGTAGTCTCGTTGCTGGCCTCCTCGAGGCGGTCGAGCAGGTCACCGCCGCGCTCGCCGAGCGCCAGGATCATGTTGTCGCCGGCGTTACTCAAGGCGCTGGTGATGTGTGCGCCGCGCTCTTCCAGCGCGCCGGTGATGGACTTGGCCACCTCGTCGACGCGCGAGGCAATCGCGTCCGAGATCAGCGCGATGTCGTGGCGCAGGTCGATCTGCACCCCGGAGATGGCGCTGCGGACCTGCTCGGCCTGGCCGACCAGATTGTCGCGCTGATGCGCGATGTCCTGGAGCAGGGCGCGGATGCGCACCTCGTTGTCGGAATAGGCGCGCTCGAGCGCTGCGACCTCGTTGGCGACCAGCGTCTCGAGCTCGCCGGCGCGCGCAATCGCGCGCTCGATGCCGTCGCCCATCGCCGCGACCTCGCGGCGGATGGCCTGGCCGACGGTGACCATGGAATCGGAGGCCGAGCCTTCCGGCTCGGAGAAGCGGATCGCGACCTGCGCCATCGCCTGCGCGATCATGCGCATTTCCTGGCCGCGCCAGACGAGGCTCGCCAGGAAGTAGAACAGCATGATGGGCGCGAAGAACATCGCGATCAGGCCGGCAATGACGAGCACGCCGCCGCTCTGGCCCATGGCGGCCTGGATCGAGGGCAGGAAACCGAACGTCAGCGCGGCGCAGGCGGCGAGCCAGACGCCGGCGAAGATGGTGGCGAAGGTGTAGACGCTGCGGGCAGGGCGGCCCTTCTGAAGCGCCTGGAGCAGCTGGCCGATGGTCTCGCGGTCGTCATTGGCGGCGCGGCGCGAGGTGCGCGGCTCCTCGATCGGGTCGAACGCGGTCGCTCGTTCGTTGGCGGCGGGGCGCGGCTCGAAGCTCGGC
>NZ_PSRT01000294.1 GCF_004212635.1 Bradyrhizobium genosp. SA-3
GGCCGGGACCGTGCGTCTGTGATGTTGTTCAGTCAGGAGGTGAAAGTCCTTTCCATGTGAGGTCACGCCACATGTAGCTGAAGGCAACTGCGTCGACCGACTGCGGGAATGCAGGAGGCGGGGTGGGGAGCAGCCGGAGGCGAACGAGCAGCCCGTAGGATAACGAACCCGTTTCGGCGTTTTGGTGCGGCGAGCCCGCGGTCCTAAGGCGAAGCCTGGGTGGCGACACCCGGCCGGACACACTGACGTGGATGAGATGGTGATGTCCGGGCCCATGACGTGGTTGGGGTCGGGATGCTCGGACGGCGGAACAAAGCAAGCAGAGAGGCCTTGCCGCGGTGTGCGACGTGGTGAGGCGTCAGAGCCCGCATAGTACCGATGCGGCCCGATGAGGGTCGTGAGAGGAGGGGGTAGCAAAACCCGTCTGAGGGAAGGCAGGGCAGGAAGGTGGATGCGCAAAGACCATGCCGGAGCAGAGCAGCACCGCGAGTGCCGAGCAGGCTAAGCAAGGTGCAGAGACGCCGCATGCCAGAAGCAACTGGACGTGGGTCGAAGCCGAGATATGGACCGAGCGTATGCTGTCGGCGCTGGAGAACGGCGTCACAGGCGGCAAATGGTACTCGTTGATAGACAAGGTGTATGCGCCGGCAACGCTTGCGCTCGCTTGGACGAAGGTCGAAGCGAACAAAGGGGCTGCGGGCGTGGACGGGCAAAGCGTGGAGCGGTTCGCGGCGAAGGCAGAGGACTATCTGTCGGAGCTGGAGACGGGGCTGCGGGCGGATAGTTACCACCCGCAAGCCGTCAAACGAGTGGAGATACCGAAGGGCGATGGCAGGCTGCGACCGTTGGGGATCCCCACGGTCAAGGATCGCATCGTCCAGCAGGCGGTACGCCTCGTGATCGAGCCGATCTTCGAGAGCGGGTTCTGCGACGGCAGTTACGGCTTCCGTCCGGGACGCGGGAGCAAGGACGCGCTGCGCGAGGTCAATCGGCTGCTCGAGGACGGCTACACCCATGTGGTGGATGCCGACCTTCAGTCGTACTTCGATACGATCCCGCACGGACGTCTGATAAGGCGGGTCGAGGAGCGGATCAGCGATGGCCGCGTGCTCGATCTGCTCCGTGGCTGGCTGAAGGCCGATATCCTGCACGGGTTGGACAGATGGACGCCGGTGGAGGGCTCGCCGCAAGGTGCGGTGATCAGCCCGTTACTGGCCAACATCTATCTCGATCCGCTGGACCGGTTGATGGCCGCCTACGGATACCCGATGGTGCGGTATGCAGACGACTTCGTGATCCTCACTCGCAACCATGCCGAGGCCGAAGCGGCCCTCGCGCTGGTTGGGGCATGGGTGGCGGAAAACGGGCTGACTCTGCACCCCACAAAGACACGGATCGCCAACTGCCGGAAGAAGGGGAACGGGTTCGAGTTCCTCGGTTACCGGTTCGAGCGTGGCCGCCGTGACGTGCGCAAGAAGAGCCTCGACAAGCTGAAGGATGCGATCCGAACGAAGACGCGACGGACGAGAGGGCAAAGCCTCAAGTTCGTCATCGCCGATCTCAACCGGACGCTCAGAGGCTGGTTCGGCTACTTCAAGCATGCCCATCCAAGCATCTTCCTCAAGCTCGATCAGATGATCCGGCGGCGGTTGCGGGCGATGCTACGCAAGCAGATGCGACGTCCGGGCGTCGGCAATGATCAGGCTGACCATCGACAGTGGCCCAATGCCTACTTCGCGAATGCCGGGTTGTTCGCGCTTCACATGGCCTGGCAAGCAGCGAGACAGTCTCGATGAAGAAACCACCGACTGGAGAGCCGTATGCGGGAAAACCGCCCGTACGGTTCGGAGGGCGGGGTCGGTGAGAACCGATCCCGACCCCTATCATA
>NZ_PSRT01000295.1 GCF_004212635.1 Bradyrhizobium genosp. SA-3
CCGGCTCAATGTCGGCGACCACCCCTGTTACGGCCGTGCCCAGCGTCACCTCCGGCAGCGCTGCGCTTGCACCGGAGGCCGAGCGCCGCCAGCTCACCGTGATGTTTGTCGACCTGGTCGACTCGACCGCGCTCGCGGCGCGGCTCGATCCGGAGGAAATGGCGCAAGTCCTGCGGTCCTATCAGAGTGCAGTGGCGGGCGCGATCGCGCGGTTCGAAGGGCACGTGGCGAAGTACATGGGCGATGGTGTGCTGGCCTATTTCGGCTATCCGCGCGCCCATGAGGATGAGGCCGAACGCGCGGTGCGCGCCGGCCTCGCGGCCGTCGCGGCGGTACACAGCCTGGCATCGGCGGATGGTGAGACGCTGGCGGCCCGTGTCGGCATCGCGACCGGTCCGGTGGTAGTCGGCGAGTTGATCGGCGAAGGTGCGGCGCGCGAGGAGACCGTGGTCGGCGACACGCCGAACCTCGCGGCGCGGCTGCAGGCCATGGCCGCGCCCGGCACTGTGGTGATTTCCGCCCGCACCCGGGAGCTCATTGGCGGACTGTTCGAGCTTACCGAACTCGGCATGCAGATCTTGAAAGGCTTTCCCGTTCCGGTGCGGCCGTGGCGCGTGGTCGGGGAAGGCGCCGCCGAGAGCCGGTTCGAGGCGTTGCACGGGGCTGGACTGACGCCGCTGGTCGTCGCGACCATGAGATCGGCCTGCTGCTCGAGCACTGGGAGCGGGCCAAGGAGGGTGACGGCCAGGTGGTTCTGCTGACGGGCGAGCCTGGCATCGGCAAGTCGCGTCTTCTGCGGGCGCTGCGCGGGCGACTTGAGAATGAGCCGCATACGGCCCTGAGCCACTACTGCTCACCGCACCATCAGACCAGCCCGCTCTATCCAGTGATCGGGCATTTGGAGCGGGCGGCGGGCTTCGCCGCGGACGATCCCGCTGCAACGCGGCTCGACAAGCTCGAGGCGCTGCTTGCGCTATCGACCGAACATGTCGCCGCGGTGGCTCCGCTGCTCGCGGCCTTGCTGTCGCTGGAGACGGATGCGCGCTACCCGCCGCTCGACATGAGCCCGCATCGGCAGAAGGAGCGGACGCTTGACGAGCTGGTCGATCAGGTCCTGGGTCTCGCGACTCGCCGGCCCGTCCTCGCCCTGTATGAGGACGTGCACTGGGCTGATCCGACCTCGCTCGAGCTGCTCGATCTCCTGGTGGACCGGGTGCAAAGTGCTCCCGTGCTCGTTCTCATCACCTTCCGGCCCGAGTTCGTGCCGCCCTGGATGCACTATGCCCATGTCTCCGCGCTGACCCTCAGCCGGTTGAGCCGCCGGGAGGGTGCGGCCATCGTCGCGCGGCTGAGCGGCGGCAAGGCGCTACCTCCTGCGGTGCTCGACCAGATCGTCGCCAAGACGGATGGCGTGCCGCTGTTCCTCGAGGAGCTGACGCGGACTGTGCTGGAGACCAATCTGCTCCGCGATGAGGGCGACCATTACGCGCTCGCGGGGCCGCTGCCGCCCATGGCGATCCCGACGACGCTCCAGGAGTCGCTGCTGGCGCGTCTCGATCGGCTGGCTCCGGCCCGTGAGGTGGCCCAGGTCGCGGCCACGATTGGCCGGGAATTCTCGCACGAACTGCTCGCGATGACGGCGGCGCTGCCGGAGAGCGATCTGCAGGCGGGGTTGGATGACCTCGTCGGCTCGGGCCTCGTGTTCCGGCGCGGGACGCCGCCGCACGCGACCTACAGCTTCAAGCATGCGCTCGTGCAGGACGCCGCCTATGCGACCCTGGTGCGTCCGAAGCGGCAGCGCTT
>NZ_PSRT01000296.1 GCF_004212635.1 Bradyrhizobium genosp. SA-3
GTTGGCGTGACGGCCTCGCTCACGGTTGCCCGCCCTGCGAAGCCTTTCGCGCCGGTGTGGTCCACGTCCACCGCCGCCCGACCCGCGTTCGTGACGATCGCGATACGCCCCTCTTCCTTGGGCCGGGTTGCGGTGACACATACGCCGTTTCCGAAGTTCGGTAAAGCGGAATATTTTGGACGGCGCGCGTTGACCGACCAATGGCGTGTTTTGCCCGTCGGGCAACGCAGGGGCTGGTAGCCCGAATGGAACGCAGCGTAATCCGCGCTACGAATCCAGAGCAAGCGGCTCACCCGCCGCTAATCCTCGCTCGAGGCGGCGGAGCGGTCGTTCAGATGGGCCTGCGACAGCAGGAAGAACAGCGCGCGCTCGCCGTGATATTTGGCGGACGGGCGGGTGCGCTCGAACCCGTCAGCAAATATCTTGCCGGACTGGTCGCACACCTGCCATCGCCAGCCAAACCGCTTGCGCCTCGTTAGGACCACTTCGAACATGCCGACCGGCTGGGCCCCCTGCTCATTGCCGCTGGCGCAGCCGTCGATGGTCTGCGCATCCGGCTCCCCTGGACCGATGCGACATATAACCCAGCGGCATGGAAAGAGAATAAAATTGATGATCGGAATCGGGCATCGTCCACCGGCGTGGTGAACTCACGTGGTTTTCCGGAATAAGGCGCGGATGGCGGGTTTCTTCACACCTTGAGACGCCGCTTGGACGCTAGCGCAGAGGTAACGGGAGATGGTGTGCTTGTGCGCGATGTGAGAAGCGGAGGATTTTCCGAGGCGCGAAGCCCAGCATCCGGACCAGACCACCACCGGCGGCACCGCCGCCGAGGCATCACCGCGCGACGACCTCGACTTCGCCGTCGACGCCGTTCACGACGTTGAAGCCGCGCTCGTAGACCTTGCCCTCGTTCTTGGCGATGGCGCGGTACTCGCCTTCGGACAGCACGACGCGCGGGAAGGCACCGATCGATTCCTTGATGACGTCGCCACCCGGGGTCAGCACCGACCAGGCGGTGTTGGCGAGTGCCTCTCCGCCCCTGTCGCTGACGAGCTTGAGCGTGATGACGGCAGCGCGGTGGGTGATGGTGACGTCGGTGAGCTTGCCGGCCTGGACGCGGATGTCCGAGCGCACCACCGAATTGGCATCGCCATAGTTGGAGACGATGTAGTAGGTGCCCTCCGGTATCAGCACGACGTCGCCGGCGGCGACGTTCGGCACCAGGGAGGCGCGCTCGCCGGATTCGAACTGGCTGCCCTTGTAGATCGCGAACGAGATCTGGTTCTGCGGGATGCGGCTGGTGCCGACCCGGCCCTCGATGCGCAGGCCGCCGGCCGGCAACACGAAGGATTCGCGGTCGGTCTCGGCCTTCAGGCTGACGGTACGCACTGCACTGACGAGGCCGAAGGCGACGTGCACGACGTAAGTGCCCGGCGGCAGCACGATGTTGGGCGTGGCGTTGCGGTCCTCGCGGATCAGCTTGAAGGTGCCGTTCTCGTCGGGACGGTCGGCGAATACGCGCCAGACCAGGCCGCTGGTGATCGCGGGAGAATCCTTGCCGTATTTCGCGGTCAGCGACAGCACGCCCTGTCCGGGCACGGCCGCATTCAGCGGCGCGGCCGGCGGCACGGTGGTGACCGCGGGCGGCGGCATGCTGGGCG
>NZ_PSRT01000297.1 GCF_004212635.1 Bradyrhizobium genosp. SA-3
TACATCGCGGCGCATCCGGAGGTGCTGGCGATCTTCACCAGCAGCACGCGCGATGCCGAACAGAAGCAGCGCCGCGGCGCCATCCTGACGCGGCCGATCGCGTTCGAGCCCGGCGCGATCACGGCGCCGACGCTGGTGCTGGCTGGTGGTGCCGACCGCCTGATGCCGCCGGCGCATACGCTGTCGCTGGCGCGGGAGATCGCGGGAGCGAAGACCGCGACCATCGCCGGCATCGGCCACATCGGGACCATTCAAGATCCTGCCGCGGTCGCGGCGGAGGTACGGGCATTTTTGCGAGGCGACCAGACAAAACAACGACAAAACACGGAGGAGGATGACCATGGAGACCAAAGGGGAGGATCTCGTCACGCTCTATGACGATGCGCCGCTCAATGCCCGTTACTGGGTCAGCATGGCGCTCGCCGTCACGACAAGCATCTTTGATTTTTTCGACTTCTTCATCGTGGGCTTCCTGGTGGCGGTGCTGGCCCCGCAATGGCACCTGACGTTCGGCCAGACCTCGGTCATGCTGCTCAGCGCCGGCGTCGGCGCGATCGTCGGATCGCTGGCCTGGGGCGCGCTGGCGGATCATTTCGGCCGCAAGACGTTGACGGTCGCAGGCGTCGTTCTTTGCGCGCTGGGCGCAGGTTCCATCTCGATCATCCCGGACGGCGCGTGGATCCTGTTCGCGTGCCTGCGCTTCGTCGTCGGCTTCGGCGTCGGCGCTGTAGCCGCGGTCGCGCTGCCGCTGATCGTCGAATATACGCCGACACGGCACCGCACGATCCTGACCAGCGTCACGGTGATTCCGGTTTCGCTCGGAATCCTCGCGGCGTCGCTCACGGCCGCGACGCTGTTGCAGTTGATCGGCTGGCGCGGCCTCGCAGCGCTGGGTTTCTTGCCGCTGGCTCCGGCCATTCTGATCGCGGTTGTTATGCCGGAGTCCGTGCGCTGGCTAGTATCGCGCGGGCGTCACGCCGAGGCGCGCCGCATCGTCGGCCGGGCATTAAACGTGCCGCCGGATAATTTGCCGCAGCCGGCTATCGCGCCGGCAGGCCATGTGCGGTCGCCGGCCTCGAGCTTCGCCGATCTGTTGGCCAAGCCAAAACTGTTCTGGCTCACGGTGATCGTCTGGCTCGGCGCGAGCACGGCCAATTACGGCGTGTTCCTGTGGGGGCCCACGATCGTCGCGCTGCTGATGGGCGTGTCGCCGATGCAGGCCGCCCATCTCTTCGTCTTCGTCAGCCTGACCGGCATGCTCGGCCGTACCGCGTTCTCGTTCCTGCCGCAATGGCTTGGGCGGCGGCGCTGCGGTGAGATCATGGGCTATGGCATCGCGCTTTCGCTCGGCGCGGCGGCGCTGTTCTTCGACCGCATCATCTTTGGCTATCCGGCATTCGTCGTGCTGTTGATCCCGGCTGCGTTGTTCTTCGACGGCGGTTTTTCCAACATCGCGCCGTATTCCGCCGAGATCTTTCCGGTGCGGCTAAGCGCGCGCGGCGTGGGACTGGCGCAGGCCGCCAACGGTGTCGGAAAGATTTCGGGACCGCTCTGCCTCGCGCTGATCGCCGGCGCGTCGAATCTGATCACGCCCAAGGCCACCATCGACGCCGTCACGCCGGCGTTTCTGTTCCTGGCCGCCTGCGG
>NZ_PSRT01000298.1 GCF_004212635.1 Bradyrhizobium genosp. SA-3
AAGAAGCTCTTGAAGATCGACGATGGCGCCGCGTCCGATCCCGAGAACGGCTTTATCGTGGTGACCCAGGTCGGCAGCCAGACCTTTGGCATCGTCGTCGACGGCGTGTTCCACACCGAGGAGATCGTGGTCAAGCCGATGTCGACCAAGCTGCGTCACATCGACATGTTCTCCGGCAACACCATCTTGGGCGATGGCGCCGTGATCATGATCATCGATCCCAACGGCATTGCCAAGGCGCTCGGCGCCGCCGGCTCCTCGGCCCATGACATGGCCGACGAGAACGCGGCGCATCACATCGGCAGTGGCGAGCAGACCACCTCGCTGTTGGTGTTCCGCGCCGGCTCGTCCCAGCCCAAGGCGGTCCCGCTCGGGCTCGTCACCCGCCTGGAGGAGCTGCCGGCCGACAAGATCGAGTTCAGTAACGGCCGCTACATGGTGCAGTACCGCGAGCAGCTGATGCCGCTGGTCGCCATGGAGGGCGTCACCATCGCGAGCCAGGGCGCCCAGCCGATCCTGGTGTTCGCCGATGACGGCCGCTCCATGGGCCTCGTCGTCGACGAGATCATCGACATCGTCGAGGAACGGCTCAACATCGAGGTCGGCGGCTCCTCCTCGGGCATTCTCGGCTCGGCCGTGATCAAGGGCCAGGCCACCGAGGTGATCGACGTCGGCCACTTCCTGCCGATGGCGTTCGCCGACTGGTTCACCCGCAAGGAGATGAAGCCGTCGCTGCACTCGCAGTCGGTGCTCTTGGTCGACGACAGCGCCTTCTTCCGCAACATGCTGGCGCCGGTGCTCAAAGCCGCCGGCTACCGCGTCCGCACCGCGGGAGGCGCGCAGGAGGGCCTCGCCGCGCTGCGCGCGCAGAGCTTTGACGTGGTCCTGACCGACATCGAGATGCCCGACATGAACGGGTTCGAGTTCGCCGAACTGATCCGCTCCGACAACAATCTCGGCGCGATGCCGATCATCGGCCTCTCCGCGCTGGTGTCGCCGGCGGCGATCGAGCGCGGCCGTCAGGCCGGCTTCCACGACTATGTCGCCAAGTTCGACCGTCCCGGTCTGATCGCGGCGCTGAAGGAGCAGACCGCGGGCGCCGCCGGCGCCTCCGAGCTGAGCCGGGCAGCGGCTTAAACCGCAGGGATCAGGAGACAAGCGATGAGCAGCAAGACCCAATCCAGCGAAGGCGCCATGGTCGAATACGTCACCGCGATGATCGGCGGCCAGCTGTTCGGCCTGCCGATCTCCCGCGTCCAGGACGTGTTCATGCCCGAGCGCGTCACCCGCGTGCCGCTGTCCTCGCGCGAGATCGCCGGCGTCCTCAACCTGCGTGGCCGCATCGTCACCGTGGTCGACATGCGCGCCCGGCTCGGCCTGCCCAAGGCCGAAGACGGCAAGGTGCCGATGGCGGTCGGCGTCGACCTGCGCGGTGAATCCTATGGCCTCTTGATCGACCAGATCGGCGAGGTGCTGCGCCTGCCCGAGGACGGCAAGGAGGAAAACCCCGTCAACCTCGATCCGCGCATGGCCAAGCTCGCCGGCGGCGTCCACCGCCTCGACGGCCAGCTCATGGTCGTCCTCGACGTCGATCGCGTCCTCGAGCTCG
>NZ_PSRT01000299.1 GCF_004212635.1 Bradyrhizobium genosp. SA-3
TGGCACCAAGAATGCGCTGTCGGCGCTCGGCCTGACCGGCTCCACCGGCACCGGCACCGCCTTCACGGCGAGCCGTTCCGCGGCGTCGGGTGGCATCTCGGGCAAGACCTTGACCTTCTCCTCCTTCAACGGCGGCGCGGCGGTCAACGTCACCTTCGGCGATGGCACCGGCGGCACGGTCAAGACGCTCGATCAGCTCAACACGCAGCTTCAGGCCAACAACCTGACGGCCACGATCGACGCCAACGGCCTGCTCACGGTCTCGGCCACCAACGACTATGCGTCCTCGACGATCGGATCTGCCGCCGCTGGCGGCACGATCGGCGGCACGATCACTTCGACCCTGACCTGGTCGAACGCGACCGCGCCGGTTGCTGATGCTGTTGCCCAGGCGACCCGCACCAACCTGGTGTCACAGTACAACAACATCATGACGCAGATCGACACGACCTCGCTGGACGCGTCGTTCAACGGTGTCAACCTGCTCAACGGCGATCAGCTCAAGCTTGTGTTCGACGAGACCGGCAAGTCCAACCTGAGCATCACCGGCGTGACCTTCAACTCGAAGGGCCTGGGTTTGGCTGGTCTGGTGCAGGGCACCGACTTCATCGACAACGCCGCGACCAACAAGGTGCTGACCAAGCTGAACACGGCCTCGAGCACGTTGCGCTCGGAAGCCTCGACGCTCGGTTCGAACCTCTCCGTCGTGCAGGTGCGTCAGGACTTCAACAAGAACCTGATCAACGTGCTCCAGACCGGTTCGTCCAACCTGACGCTGGCCGACACCAACGAGGAAGCGGCCAACAGCCAGGCGCTGTCCACCCGCCAGTCGATCGCGGTGTCCGCGCTGTCGCTCGCCAACCAGTCGCAGCAGAGCGTGCTCCAGCTGCTCCGCTAATAGGCGGCTGAAATCGCAATCAAGTCATGGCGGCGGGGCTTCGGCCCCGCCGCTTTCTTTTTGCGCAGCCGATCGAGAGGTGGTCTGGCGGCTCTGAAAAAGTAGCTGTTGGTTATGGTTAACAGGGAGCAAACGCCGAAAAACGTGAGGAGTTTCAGGTCGATCGTCACCGACATCGACTCGCTTCCGCTGCCTTATGGTGAACCGGCGCTTACGGCTCGTGAGCAGATTTCATCCTTTGTTAGCCATGTCCGCGCAGGCTGTGCCCGTCACTCGATCCGAAGCGATCGAACGAAGACGCGTAAACCAGAAGGGTAAGAGTTATGTCCGGTATTGTTCTCTCTGCGTCGGTTCGCCAGAACCTGCTCTCTCTCCAGTCCACCGCCGACCTCCTCGCCACCACCCAGTCCCGTCTGTCGACCGGCAAGAAGGTGAACACGGCACTGGATAACCCCACCAACTTCTTCACCGCCCAGTCGCTCGACAACCGCGCCAGCGACATCAACAACCTGCTCGATGGCATCGCCAACGGCGTGCAGGTTCTGCAGGCCGCCAACACCGGCATCACCTCGCTGTCGAAGCTGCTGGATAGCGCCAAGTCGATCGCCAATCAGGCGCTGCAGACCACGGTCGGCTATTCGACCAAGTCGAACGTCTCGACCACGATTGCTGGCGCGACGGCCTCCGACCTGCGCGGCACCACGACT
>NZ_PSRT01000300.1 GCF_004212635.1 Bradyrhizobium genosp. SA-3
TGGATCGCCCGGTCGAGCCGGGCGATGACAGCGAGGTTTTGGCGCGCCCGTTCTGCCTTCTTAAAGTGCGGCGTTCTCCTGCTCATCCTGTGTCTCGCCTTCGCGCTCCCAGTCTCAGCCGACGTCGCCGTGCCGGAGCTCACCGGCCGCGTGGTCGACCAGACCGGCACGCTGTCCAGCAGCGACATCGCCGCGCTGTCGCAAAAGCTGCGCGACTTCGAGAACCGGAAGGGCAGCCAGGTCGCCGTCCTGATCGTGCCAACGACACAGCCTGAGACGATCGAGCAGTTCTCGATCCGCGTTGCGGAGGCCTGGAAGATCGGACGCAGGAAGGTCGATGACGGCGCGATCCTCATCGTCGCCAAGAACGACCGGCATTTGCGCATCGAGGTCGGCTACGGGCTCGAAGGCGCGCTCACCGACGTCACGTCGCGGCGGATCATCGATGAAGTCATCACACCGAAATTCAGGACGGGCGATTTCAGCGGCGGCATCTCGGATGGTGTCGATCGCATGATCCGGGTCATCGACGGCGAGCCGCTGCCGGTTCCCTCGCCGACCGTCAGCTTCGGTCATCTGGACGACCTCGCGCCGGTCTTCATCGTGACGCTGTTCGCCTCGATCGGGATCGGCGGGTTCTTCCGGGCCATGCTGGGGCGGTTGCTCGGATCATTGGCGACCGGTGGCATCATCGCAGCGCTGACCTGGCTCATTCTCGGCTCTCTTGCGCTTGCGATTGGTCTCGGCGTTCTCGGCTTCATCATCGGATTCATCGCCGATCTGTTTTCGGCGATGGGGCCAGTCACGCGGTCGTCGCGCGGCGGATCGTGGTCGAGCGGATCATCGGGAGGCGGCTGGAGCAGCGGCTCATCGAGCAGCAGCGACAGCGGCAGCTTCAGCGGCGGCGGGGGCAGTTTCGGCGGCGGCGGCGCCTCGGGGAGCTGGTAGGTCATGAGCATGAAGCGCATTGCCAGACACCTCGTGCAGCATCATTGGCGGACGAAGCAGATTTTTCCGCAAGCCGTGCTCGACCGCATCGAGCAGGCGATCAAGCGGGGCGAAGCGACGCATTCCGGCCAGGTCCGCTTCGTGGTCGAAGGCGCGCTCGATGGCCGCCCGCTGTTTCGCAACCAGCCGGCGCGCGCGCGCGCGCTCGACGTGTTCTCGCATCTGCGCATCTGGGACACCGCGCACAACAACGGCGTCCTCATCTATCTCCTGCTCGCCGACCGCGACGTCGAGATCGTGGCCGACCGCGGCATCGACGCGAAGGTTGGCGCGGAAGGCTGGGAAAAGATCTGCCGGGCGATGGAGGCGGAGTTCAGGTCGGGCCAGTTCGAACGCGGCGTGATCGCCGGCATCGAGGCCGTGTCGCGCGAGCTGGCGCGGAATTTCCCGCCGCAAGGCCCGCATTCGAACGAACTGCCGGATGCGCCGGTGCTGATGTGATGGACTCTGATGTGGGCGAGGTAGGCGCCGCGCGCTCCGTCATTGCGAGGAGCCCTTGCGACGAAGCAATCCAGAGTCTCTCCGCGGAAAG
>NZ_PSRT01000301.1 GCF_004212635.1 Bradyrhizobium genosp. SA-3
GGCGTCCTGGCGGATGCGCGCGATGGTCCAGCCGGCGTAGCGGCGATGGCTGGAGGCCATGTGCTCCGGCACGGTGGTGTGTTTGTGATTGCCACTCATGCGCTGATGCGCGGCGATCCGCTCGCCCTTGTGGAAGATCTCGACGGTGCGGGCCGTGAACCGGACCTCGACCTCGGTACGCGCGAAGCGATGCGGCACGCTGTAGTAATGCTTCTCCACCTCGACGTGGTAATCGAGGCTGACGCGGCGGATCCGCCACTCGGCGAGCACGTAGGGGCTTGTCGGCAATGGCTTGAGCGCCGGCCGGTCGATCTCCTCGAGCAACTGGCGGCGCGTCACGCCGAGCCGCCGGATCGGCCGCTCCTCGTTGAGCCTGGTGAGCAACTCGCCAATCGCTGCGTTGACCTCGGCGAGGCTGTAGAAGACGCGGTGGCGCAGGCGGCCGAGCAGCCAGCGCTCGACGATGAGGACAGCCTGCTCGACCTTGGCCTTGTCGCGCGGCTTGCGTGGTCGCGCCGGCAAGACGGCCGTGCCGTAATGCGCCGCCATCTCCGCATAGGTGCGATTGATCTGCGGGTCGTAGAGGCTCGCCTTGATGACCGCGACCTTGGTGTTGTCAGGCACCAACAGCGCCGGCACGCCGTCGATCGCCGCCAAGGTGCCGACGTGGGCGCTGATCCAGTCGGCGAGCCCCTGCGTCCACGTCGCCTGCGCATAGGTGAAGTTCGAGGCGCCGAGCACGGCGACGAAGACCTGCACCGTCCTCCGCTCGCCGGTGAGGCGGTCGACCACCACCGGCACGCCGTCGCCCGCGTAGTCGACGAACAATTTGTCGCCGGCCGCGTGCGCCTGGCGCATCGTCACCGACAGGCGACCCTCCCAGGCGCGGTAGAGCTCGCAGAAGCGCGAGTACCGGTATCCGCCGGGCTCGGCGGCAATGTACTCCTCCCACAGGATCGACAGCGTCACGTGCTTGCGCTTGAGCTCGCGGTGCACCGCCGCCCAGTCGGGCTCGACGATGCGGCGGTGACCCTGCCGGTTGCCGTTGCCGGTCTTGGCGAACAGGCGGGCCTCCAGGGCCGCGTCCGTGAGTTCGTCGGGCAACGGCCAGCTCAGGCCTGCGGCCTCGAACCGCCGGATGGTCAACCGCACTGTCGAGGGCGCCGCGCCCATCCGCCGCGCAATCTCGCGGCTCGGCAGCCCAGCCGCCTTCATCCTGATCACATCGCGCACACGGCGCATCGCAAGCCTCTCCGTCGGCATCCAGGGTCCCCCTTCGCAAAGCCGAAAGGGTTGACCCTATGGGAGCCAGAAGAGGCCTCGTCACCCGGGCGACATCATCCCGGAATGGTGGGCGACATCATCTCGGAACGGGTGGGCGACTTCAAATCGGAATGGTGGGCGAGATCATCTCGGAATGCTGGGCGACATCGAGCGGAATCCGCAGGTTACGCTCGACCCGCTCCAGCAGGCCAATATGGCCACCCCATAGACGTGGCGGACTGCCAGCAC
>NZ_PSRT01000302.1 GCF_004212635.1 Bradyrhizobium genosp. SA-3
GGCGACCTTCAGTGTCGGCGGCATCAATCCCCCCCATCGGGCGGCTGGAGCGCGCAGGGTTGAGCTGGTAGAGACCGCGGTGCTCAGTGATGGGGCGGAACGCATCGGTGATGCCGACCACGGACTCGGCGGCGCCAAGCAGCAGCGTGCCGTCGGCTTCCAGTCCCTTCGCCATCCGCTCGAAGATCACGGCCTTGGTGTCCTGATCGAAATAGATCAGCACGTTGCGGCAGAAGATCACATCGAACGTGCCGAGATGGGAGAAGTCCTGCAAGAGATTGAGCTGGCGGAACTGCACCATCGCACGAATGTCGGCATTGAGCTGCCAGACCTCGCCGACTTGCGTGAAGTACTTCATCAGGTGCTGGATCGGCAGGCCGCGCTGCACCTCGAACTGGCTGTAGATGCCGGCCTTGGATTTCTCCAGCACCTCCTGCGACAGGTCGGTGACGACGATCTCGATGCGCCAGCCGGCAAAGGCCGCGCCCATCTCCTTCACGCACATCGCGATCGAATAGGGCTCCTGCCCCGTCGACGACGCCGCCGACCAGATGCGCAGCGATTTGCGCGCCGCGCGTGCCTGGATCAACCCCGGCAGGATGGTGCCGCGCAGATGATCGAACGGAATCTTGTCGCGGTAGAAGAAGGTCTCGTTGGTGGTCATCGCTTCGACCACGTCGGTCGCGAGCCGGCCGTCGCCGTTCCTGATCTTCAGCACGAGATCGGGAATGCCAGATAGGCTCGCCTTGCGGGCGAGCGGCAGCAGCCGGCTCTCGACCAGATATTGCTTGTCGGCGGACAGGTCGAGACCAGAGCGCTCCTTCAGGAACTTGCGCAAATAGTCGTAGTCGACCGGCGTCACGAGCGGTCTCCCGCGAACAGGCGATTGACCTTGGCGCCGATCTGGTTGAGCGGCAGGATCGCCGCGCAGATGCCGGCATTGGCCGCCGCGCCCGGCATGCCCCAGACCACGCTGGAGGCTTCATCCTGCGCGATGACGCTGCCGCCGGCGGCGACGATGTCCTTGCCGCCGCGCATGCCGTCCGAGCCCATGCCCGTCAGGATCACCGAGAGGATGCCGCCGTGCCAGATGTCGATGGCGGAGGTGAAGAGCGGATCGACCGCGGGCTTGCAGAAATTGACGGCGGGGCCGTCGTCGAGCGCGATGACGGTATCGGCGCCGCTGCGCACGACGCGCATGTGCTTGCCGCCGGGCGCCAGATAAATCCGTCCCGGCTTCACCGGCTCGCCGTCGATCGCCTCGGCCGCCGGCTTGCGGCTCGAACGCGCCAGATGCTCGGCAAGAATGGTGGTGAAGGTCGGCGGCATGTGCTGGGTGATCAGCACCGGGACGCGGTCGATCACCGGGCCGAGCTCGGTGACGAGCGCCATCAGCGCCTGCGGACCGCCGGTTGAGGAGCCGATCAGCAGCACCTTCGGCGTCTGCGTCGAGAACGGGCGCGTCGCCAGCGCGCCC
>NZ_PSRT01000303.1 GCF_004212635.1 Bradyrhizobium genosp. SA-3
TCATCCTGAGAGCGTGAGAATCTTTGTAGCAAATGGGCATTTGCCAGAGCTGCGGTGCTGTGATTCGATTGCATTGCGTGCGAGGTGAGGGCTGACGATGGCTGATGAGCAATTATTCGAGGACTTGCCCGAGCAGGAAAGACCGCGGGCCGAAGGGCGGGGTGCGCTGCGACTGAGGGTGCCGGAACGCAGTCAGATCGGCATGCAAATGGCGGCATTGGACGATCTGATTGCGGATGATCATCCGGTACGCTCGATCTGGGCGTTCGTCGAGGGACTTGATCTGTCGGCGTTGCATGACGTCATCAAGGCGCGCGAAGGCCAGCCCGGACATCCACCAGCGGCCCCGGAACTGATGTTGGCGCTGTGGCTGTGGGCCACGGTCGATGGGGTAGGCAGCGCCCGCCAACTGGATCGGCTATGCCGCGATCATTTGGCCTATCGCTGGTTATGCGGCGGCGTGTCGATGAACTATCATAGCCTGTCGACCTTCCGGATCGCGCATATGGCGGTTCTGGAGCGGCTTCTGGCGCAGGGCGTCGCGTCGATGGTGGACGCTGGCTTGGTGTCGCTCGACACATTGGCGCAGGACGGCTTGCGGGTACGCGCAAGTGCCGGGGCGAGTTCCTTCCGCCGGCGGGCGCGGCTTGATGATCTGCTCACCGCGGCGCAGACGCGGGTGGCGCGCTTGCGAGCTGAAGTCGAGACGGATCCAGCGGCTGGCGATCGTCGCCAGCGCGCGGCAAAGGAGCGTGGCGCCCGCGAGCGCGAGACGCGGATCGTGGCGGCGCAGGAGCGCATGAAGGAGCTGGCGGCCGAGCGGGAGCGGCGAGAGAAGACCAACAAGAAACAGGTGGCCAAGCAGAAGGAGCCGCGCGCTTCGACCACCGATGCCGAGGCGCGGGTGATGAAGATGGCCGATGGAGGATGGCGCCCGGCTTATAACATGCAGATCATGTCGGCACCGGCATACCAAGTGGTCGTTGCGGTCGACAGCGATACCAGCGGCTCGGATCGCGGCCTGGC
Organism: Bradyrhizobium genosp. SA-3; assembly: GCF_004212635.1. Taxonomy (GTDB): domain Bacteria; phylum Pseudomonadota; class Alphaproteobacteria; order Rhizobiales; family Xanthobacteraceae; genus Bradyrhizobium. The sequence goes on from NZ_PSRT01000303.1 coordinate 1,027, forward strand.
CCGACTGGGGATCGAGACCGTGCATGCTGAAGGCTACGATCCCTCCAACTATTTGGTCGATGGCGGCTTCACCAAAAGCGACGACATCGAGTGGGCCCATGCCAAAGACATCAAGCTGTGGTGCCCGGCGGGGCAAACCAAGCATGGCACTGATCCCTATGCGCCGAAGAAAGACGACGGTGTTGGCGTCGCGGATTGGCGTGCACGCATGCAAAGCGAGGATGGCAAGGCATTCTACCGGCTGCGCGCCGAGCACGAATGCGTCAATGCCCATGCCCGCCGCATGGGCCTGCGCCAGCTATCGCTGCGGGGCAAGATCAAGGCCCGCATTCATCTGCTTTGGTTTGCGGTCGCTCACAACATGATGCGCTTGTTCGCGTTAGGCGACCGCGCCAACAGCAGCATAGCAGGAAGCTCATACTGAGAGCGGCGCCCC
>NZ_PSRT01000304.1 GCF_004212635.1 Bradyrhizobium genosp. SA-3
GGGCGGATTCAACCGGTCGTCGCAACACTTCATGTATGGCTCACTCGGAGAAGTTCGTCGAGAGTTTCCGCTGGTGTTTTCCAGCCGAGGGTTTTCCGGGGCCTGGCGTTGAGTGCTAGAGCCACGGCCTCAAGGTCATCGACGCTGTGTGCGCCAAGATCGGTACCTTTTGGAAAGTACTGCCGCAGCAGTCCGTTGGTGTTCTCGTTGGAGCCGCGCTGCCATGGGCTGTGAGGATCACAGAAGTAGACTTGCACGCCCGCATCGATCTTCAGGCGTGCGTGCTGAGCCAACTCGGCCCCTTGATCCCAAGTCAGAGACCGACGCAGTTGCTCGGGCATGGTGACGATCGCGCGAGCGATAGCGTCGCGCACCGCCTCAGCTCCGTGTCCGGCAAGCGCCAATCCATTCTTCGCACGAACTTCATGAACATGGCCTGGCATGCGCGGCAGGTGCAGCAGCATGGTAAATCGTGTGGTGCGCTCCACCAAGGTGCCGATCGCAGAACTTCCAAGGCCTACGATGAGGTCCCCTTCCCAATGTCCCGGAACGGCTCGATCGGCTGCCTCCGCCGGTCGTTGACTGATCATAATCTCGGGAGAAACGAAGCTTCTGCCCTGCTTGCGCGTGCGCGCCCTCGGCATTCGAAGCGCCCGTCCCGTACGCAAACAAGCCGTCAGTTCGCGGCGCAGCGCTCCTCGGCCTTGCACGTAAAGTGCCTGGTAGATCGCCTCGTGACTGATCCGCATCGTCTCATCCTCGGGAAAGTCGAGCCGAAGACGGCGAGAAATCTGTTCCGGGCTCCACGCCGTTGCCCAGCGTCGGTTCTGCCGATGCACGGCCCGACGCCCCTTCCATACAACCTTCGGGCCGGCGACAGGCGTCCCGTCCGGAGTGGCGATCATACCGGCAAGCCTGTCTTGCACATAATCCCGCAGGATCGGACTGACCGCCAACTTCGCCGGCTTTGGACGTCGGGCGGATTGATCCGCGTGCCATTGAGCTGTCGTCGCTCGGTATTCCGGAGCGCCGTGGCGGCGTGCCGCATTGCGCCGGAGCTCACGAGAGATCGTGGATGCGGGACGACCAAGATGACCAGCAATGGCTCGTACGCCGTGACCTTGCGCGCGCAAGATCGCGATCTCCTCACGTTCGGCGAACGAAAGATAGCGCCCTGAAGGAGGTTTTGACGATTGCGAGAAATGTGTTGGCGGCATTCCGCCGGCCCTCCGGAACCACCGCACTCCGACAACCGGCGACACGCCGGCGTCAACCGCAGCATCTTCGCTCGAGCGCCCCGAGGCAATCGCCGTCCAAAACCGTCTGCAATTCTCCCGCTGTGCTTTCGGAAGCCGGCCTGGTGGTCGCGCACTCCGGTCCGAATCTTGTCCGCATCCATTCATCGCAACCTCCTTGGCTGAAGTGTTGCGACGACCGGTTGAATCCGCCC
>NZ_PSRT01000305.1 GCF_004212635.1 Bradyrhizobium genosp. SA-3
TGCGGATTCCGCTCGATGTCGCCCAGCATTCCGAGATGATCTCGCCCACCATTCCGATTTGAATTCGCCCACCCATTCCGAGATGATGTCGCCCACCGTTCCGGGATGATGTCGCCCGGGTGACGAGGCCTCTTCTGGCTCCCATAGGGTCAACCCTTTCGGCTTTGCGAAGGGGGACCCTGGATGCCGACGGAGAGGCTTGCGATGCGCCGTGTGCGCGATGTGATCAGGATGAAGGCGGCCGGGCTGCCGAGCCGCGAGATTGCGCGACGGGTGGGCGCGGCGCCCTCGACAGTGCGGCTGGCGATCCGGCGGTTCGAGGCCGCGGGCCTGAGCTGGCCGTTGCCCGACGAGCTCACGGACGCGGCCCTGGAGGCTCGCCTGTTCGCCAAGACCGGCAACGGTAACCGGCAGGGTCACCGCCGCATCGCCGAGCCCGACTGGGCGGCCGTGCACCGCGAGCTCAAGCGCAAGCACGTGACGCTGTCGATCCTGTGGGAGGAGTACATCGGCGCCGAGCCCGGCGGATACCGGTACTCGCGCTTCTGTGAGCTCTACCGCGCCTGGGAGGGCCGTTTGTCGGTGACGATGCGCCAGGCCCATGCAGCCGGCGACAAGCTGTTCGTCGACTATGCCGGCGATGGCGTGCCGGTGGTGGTCGACCGCCTCACCGGTGAGCGCAGAACGGCGCAGATCTTCGTCGCCGTGCTCGGCGCATCGAGCTTTACCTACGCGCAGGCGACATGGACGCAGGGGCTCGCCGACTGGATCAGCGCCCATGTTGGCGCCTTCGCGGCGATCGGCGGTGTCCCAGCGCTGCTGGTGCCCGACAACACCAAGGTCGCGGTCATCAAGGCGAGCCTGTACGACCCGCAGATCAATCGTACCTATGCGGAGATGGCGGCGCATTACGGCACCGCCATCTTGCCGGCGCGGCCGCGCAAGCCGCGCGACAAGGCCAAGGTCGAGCAGGCCGTCCTCATCGTCGAGCGCTGGCTGCTCGGCCGCCTGCGTCATCGCACCTTCTACAGCCTCGCCGAGGTCAACGCGGCGATCGGCGAACTGCTCACCAGGCTCAACGAGGAGCGGCCGATCCGGCGGCTCGGCGTGACGCGCCGCCGGTTGCTCGAGGAGGTCGACCGGCCGGCACTCAAGCCGTTGCCGGTGTCCCCCTACGTGCTCGCCGAGTGGCGTATCCGCCGCGTCAGTCTCGACTACCACGTCGAGGTGGAGAAGCATTACTACAGCGTTCCCCATCGCTTCGCCCGCGCTGAGGTCGAGGTACGGTTCACGGCCCGCACCGTAGAGATCTTCCACAAGGGCGAGCGGATCGCCGCGCATCAGCGCATGAGCGGCAATCACAAGCACACCACCGTGCCAGAGCACATGGCCTCCAGCCATCGGCGCTACGCCGGCTGGACCATCGCGCGCATCCGCCAGGACGCT
>NZ_PSRT01000306.1 GCF_004212635.1 Bradyrhizobium genosp. SA-3
GAATGTCTCCGCGGAGACATTCTGGATTGCTTCGCTTCGCTCGCAATGACGGGAAGAGAAGCTACGCCAGCCTTTGATCCCGCGCGTCCTGCGTATCCTCCGTCGCCGCCTTGACCGCCGCCTTGGCTGCGCCTTTGCCCGCGCCCCTGCGGCTCGCGATCTCCGCCGCCTTGCGGCCGGAGATCTCGTAGCCGCCATCAACGGGCATCTGCCAGAAGAACCTAGCTCGATGCGCCGAGGTCAGCGCCACTACGACGAAGGCCGCTGCGAACACGGTGGTCGCAAAAAAGAGCCCCGCCAGAGGCGGGGCTTTGGGGGCATCTTACCGGTTGGGTTGATTCTGAGCCGGCTGACCCGACGTCGAAGGCGGCGGGGCATTATTTTGGTTGGTTTGCCCAGACGGCGTGTTGCTGGGCTGGTTGGTGGACTGACTGTTGCTTTGGGCCGGCGCCTGTCCGGTGGTCTGACCAGCAGGCGGTTGTGTGCCTGCCTGGCCCGACGTCGCCGGTTGGTTCTGCTGAGCCTGGCCGGTTGTGGATGGCTGGTTCTGCCCAGCCTGGCCGGTGGTCTGGTTCTGCTGTGCCGGCGCATTGGTCTGGTTTTGCTGCGCCGGCGCGTTGGTCTGACCGGTGCTTTGCCCGGTCGTGTTCTGCTGCGTCGATTGGCCAGTCGCTCCCTGACCGGTGGTCGTCGATTGGCCCTGCGTGGCGCGGATCTGGTTGGAGACGCCTAGTGCAGCGACCGTCCGGGTATCGATCGAGCCGGTGGTCTGGAAACCTTCCCGTCTCTGGAAGGTGATCAGCGCTTCGCGCGTAGCGGGCCCGAGGATGCCGTCTGCTTGGCCAGACATCAGGCCGCGTTCAATCAGCACCCGTTGAACAATGCGGATCTCGTCGGGGCTGAGATCCAGCGCGGCGATGTTGCCGCCGCCACCGCTCACGCTGCCGCGCCGGGCGAAGTGCGTCCTTGGGCCGGCGGGAATGGCGTCGACGATCCTGTGGCTTCGGTCGACGACGATGATCTCGTCATCCACGACGAAGAAGCTGTCGTCCCGATAGGCCGGATAGATGTCGATCAGCACCGGGAATGTCGAGATAGCGACCACGGAGATGTTCCGCGGCACCACCACGCCGGCATTGATCCGGAAGTTGATGGAATTGAAGTTGACCCGCACGCGATCCACATTGCGTGAGCTCAACACCGACTGCTGCAGCGTTGTCTGCTGCTGCGCGCTCACTTGCACGCGGCCGGACAAGCTCTGGGTGGTCCCACCCTGGGCTTGCGCCTGGGTATTGACCTGTCCCTGAGTGTTGGCGCCGGTCGTCGTGCTCTGGCCCTGCTGGGCACTCGGGGCTTGCGCGTTGGTGTTCGCGCCAGTCGTCGTGCTCGGACCCGGGG
>NZ_PSRT01000307.1 GCF_004212635.1 Bradyrhizobium genosp. SA-3
GGCTGACATTGCGCGAGCCGGCTATTGGCTCTGCACCGCCTTGGGCGGACGTGGCGATGATCGCGGCGGTTTTGCGCCGGGCTTGGCCGCAGGACGCGGCGGCGGCACATCGACCGACTCCAGATAGGCGGCAAGCGCCTTGGCGGAATCGGAACTGGTCGCGTAATGGTCCTTCAGGAACCAGGACAGCGTCAGGCTGAAGCGTCCCTTGGCAAGGCCCCGCGGGGTGCGGTGACAGGTCGCGCAACCGTCGGCAAAGAGCTTTGCGGGCGACTTGCCGGCGTCGAGGTTCTGCGCGGCGGCAACCGTCGTCGTCAGGACGGCGGCGGCAAGAGTCATCAAGGGCGCGATCAAGCCGCGCCCTGGTCGAAACAGCGAAATCAATGTTGTCCCCTAGCCCGTCTTGCGGTTACGCCGCCAATAGCTGATCGAATTCGGGCGGCGCGTAGGCCTTGCCATCCTGATCAGTGATGACGACCTGCCATCCCTCACTGGCCCACACCCTTGCCTTGGCCACAATGAGCAGCCGGCTCTCGCGGGCGAAACTGTACTTCTCGTTGTCGCGTTCTGCGACCATTTTATAGGCCAATGCAAATCCCCTGGCGTTGCCTGCACCCGCTCCTCTCGTGGCAGCGGGCTTTGGCGGCAATTCGCCAGGAGCGTGGCAATTTGGTGCCATCCGCAGGCAGCACTGCGCCGGGCACGCTCACAGCCGGGTAACCGGATGAGCGCGCGCCGCATCAGGGACGCGATCCTGCTTGTCGCGGGCTGCTTGCCGCCAGGCGCGTCGTCATATCATGCTGAATCGGCCGCCGGCCCCGTCACGACTGTCACGGAAACCGATCGCGCCTGTCCGAGCCCCGCTAGTGGACGCGGATCACGTGCGGCCGGCCGAGATTGATCAGTCCCTGCACCGCCGAGAGGCGATCGTCGAGGGCTGCGATGGTGAGCTGCAGATTGTTGCGGCGCTCGTCGAGCATGCCCATCTCGGCGCCGGTAAGCTTTGCGCTCGCCCGTTCCTTGTGGATCGCTTCGAGCGATTTGCGCAGTCCGGCAATCAGGCCGGACAGCTGCTTGGCCTCCTTGGTCATCGACCGCTTCGCGACATTTTGGCGGCGCATCTCCGCCTGGCTCTGTCTCATCGTCATCCTCCCGTGCCCCGCTGCCCCGAGTGGATGCTTACAGCTTTCGGTAGAGATATTACGATCGATGAAATCTGCCGGCGAAGAACTGACTTAAATTGTAAGGGCCTTGCGATGGTCAAAGAAAAAGCCCGGCGCTGCGGCCGGGCTTTTTTGGCAACCCTAGTGCTTTTGATGGCCGCCGCCGGGACCGCCGGCCGGCGCATTGCCGCCGCGCGGCGCCGCATTGATGTGCGGAGCGCCG
>NZ_PSRT01000308.1 GCF_004212635.1 Bradyrhizobium genosp. SA-3
GTCTCAACGACAACGTTCCTCCTTCGCACGCAGATCCAGGTTGAGTACGTGGTGGTTTCAGAAGGGGCGTATAGATTACAAATCTTCTGGACCCGACTGCTCGCAAAGATCTTCTCGATCAGTTCCGCCGTCAGCCACTCGCCCGCCAAATTGACGACGCTGGTCGAAGCCGGCACTGCTTTCCTGTCGACCAGAGCGGCGATCGCCGAGGGCACTGTGTTGATCAAAGAGATATCCAAAGACCTCTCGGCCAGCGCCAGCGCATTCTCGACAAGGTAAAGCGTGCTTCCTTGCGAAAGCGGAACGAAGCACTCATAGACGGACAGATCAAAACTGATCGACGTAGCAAACAGCGTGCGGCTGATCTCTGATGCGGTAAACACGTCGCTGCTCCAATGCAGCAGGTTCACCGTGCTCGCATGCTCAATCATGACCCCCTTGGGGGTGCCTGTTGATCCCGAGGTGTAGATCACATAGGCGAGATGGCGCGAGGTCAGGCCGAGCGCACGCGGGTCCGGATCCGACGCCGGCAGATTGGCCCATTCCGGCGTCGCCGCCAGATCCACCACCGTCCGATCGCGTAGCGCATCGTCGCCCAGCGCCGATCGCCCCGCTGCATCGGCCAGCAGCACTCGCGGCGCCGCATCCTCCAGCACCTGGTGCAGCCGCGCCGACGGATAGGCCGGATCGAGCGGCAGATAGGGCCCCCCCGCCTTGAGGATCGCCAGCAGCCCGACCACCATCGCCACGCTGCGCGCAACGCAGATCGCCACCGGCTGATCCGGCTTCACCCCGAGCCCGATCAGATGATGCGCCAGCTGGTTGGCATGCGCATTCAGCTCGCCATAGCTTAGCCGCTCCTCCTCATGGACCACCGCCACCGCGTCCGGCGCACGGCGAACCTGTGCCTCGAACAGCTCGTGGATGCACACGTCCGACGGATAGGCCGATGCCGTCCGGTTCAGCTCCTCCAGCAGATACGCGCGCTCAGCGGCTGGCAGGATGTCCAGCTCGCGCACCGGCGTGCTCGGCGCATGCTCCAGCGCCTCCGCCAGCTGCTCGAGCGCCCGCTGCATGTAGCCGCAGATCCGATCCGCCGAGATGGGCTCCACCACCTGCGCCGTCAGCCCGAGCGCCTCGCCAAAATCCTCCACCGACAAGGTCAGCGGATAATTGGTGCGCTCCTCCTCGCCCAGCCATTCCACGCCGGACAGCACATCATCGGGTGCGGAGGCGGAGACCGCCACCGGCGTGTTGTGGCGGTAGTTCAACAGCGCGCTGAACAGCGGCGCCGGCGCCGCAACGGCGCTGCAGCGCTGCGCCAGCGCCAGCGAGGCATGCTCGTGCGCCAAAAGCTCAGCCAGCCGGGCATGC
>NZ_PSRT01000309.1 GCF_004212635.1 Bradyrhizobium genosp. SA-3
CCCCTGGCGGACGCGGTGCCGGCGAGCCGCTCGATCTCGCCAACACCAGCCCCCGCTATCAGCAGCAGGCCGCTCCCCCGGCGGCGCTGCCCGGCTATCCGCCGGCCCAATCCGGCCATTCCGCGCCATCAGGCGGCGCTGGCCTGACGACGCTGCCGCCCTCGGCAACGCCACGCGACGAGTTCGACCTCGGCATCGGCTACATGCAGCGCAAGGACTATGCGCTCGCCGAGCAGACCATGAAGAATTTTGCGCAGAAATACCCGAGCGACCCGCTGCTCGGCGACGCGCAATACTGGCTCGGTGAGAGCTACTTCCAGCGCCAGCAATATCGCGACTCCGCGGAAGCGTTCCTCGCCGTCACCACCAAATACGAGAAATCGGCCAAGGCGCCGGATGCGCTGCTGCGGCTCGGCCAGTCGCTCGCCGCGCTGAAGGAGAAGGAGGCCGCCTGCGCCGCCTTCGGCGAGGTCGGCCGCAAATATCCGCGCGCCTCGGCCGGCGTCAGAGCCGCGGTCGATCGCGAGCAGAAGCGGGTGAAGTGCTAGAGAGTTAGGCGCGGCCGGCTGTCCGTGGGGCACCTCTCCCCCCTCCGGGAGAGGTGAAGGCGGCAACGTCTAGGGTCCTGACAATGCTGATGGTGCTGCGCTAAACATCGCAATCATCCGCTGACGATTGCTGGGCCGTCATGTCAGACGACGACAATTCTCCGATCTCGGCGCGCGAGGCGAGGCGGCTGTTCGCCGGCCTGAAAGCTGCGCCGGCGCTGGTGCTCGCGGTCTCCGGCGGGCCCGACTCGGTCGCGCTGATGTGGCTCGTGGCCCGCTGGCGGCGCAGTCTTGTGCGCGGCCCGCAACTCACCGTCGTCACCGTCGATCACGGCCTGCGTCCGGAAGCGGCCCGCGAGGCGCGCGAGGTCAAGCGTCTGGCAACCGAACTCGGACTGCCGCACCGGACCCTGCGCTGGCGTGGCGCAAAGCCGAAGACGGGGCTACCTGCCGCGGCGCGCGAGGCCCGCTACCGGCTGCTCGCACAGGCCGCGCGGGCCGTGGGCGCCAGCCACGTGCTGACGGCCCACACCCGCGACGACCAGGCCGAGACCCTGCTGATGCGAATACTCCGCGGCAGTGGACTTGCCGGGCTGTCGGCGATGGCCAGTGTCAGCGAGCGCGATGGCATCGTGCTGGCGCGTCCGCTGCTCGACGTCCCGAAGGCGCAGTTGATCGCGACCTTGAAGCGGGCGAAGGTCGGCTTTGCAGATGACCCCACCAACCGCGACACCGCCTTCACCCGGCCGCGGCTGCGCGCGCTGCTGCCACAGCTCGCGGCCGAAGGCGGCGATGCCCGCACGCTCGTGC
>NZ_PSRT01000310.1 GCF_004212635.1 Bradyrhizobium genosp. SA-3
GTCTCCGCAGTGGGCCTCCCCAAGAGGATGAAACCCTCACCCGGCGCTACGCGCCGACCTCTCCCGCAGGCGGGAGAGGTGCACCAGGCCCGTGGCTCGCTTGGTCGGATCTAAAGCTATTCGCCTTCAATGCGCGGCCGAGGCCGCGCGCTTGGTCGCGACTTGCTTCGGCGCCGGCTTTGCGCTCGCCTGCGGCGCGCTGTCCCAGCCGCCGTTCGGGGTCGCAACGTTGACCGCATCATCGGGCTGCGGTTCGGCGCTGAAAGTCTGGATCGCGAGCTTGGCGGCGGCGAGCGATTGCGGATCGAGCCGCTTGGCGACGTCGTCGCGCTTGCCGGCCGCATCCGCATCGCCCTGGGCTGCCGCCAGGCTGAACCATTTGTAGGATTCGGCGAGGTTCTGCTCGACGCCGATGCCGCGGGCATAGAGGATGCCGAGGTTGAACTGGCTGTCGGCGACGCCGCGGTCGGCCGCTTTGCGGAACCACTGCGCCGCGCTCTTGTAATTGGCGCCACGTCCGCCGCCATCGGCATCGAGCACCGCGAGATTGTGCATCGCCTTGGCGTTGCCGCGCTCGGCGGCCTGCGTGTAGTAGCGGCGGGCGATGTCGGCGTCCTTCTTCACGCCAAGGCCCTTTTCATAGAGCGTACCGAGGCGGAAGGTCGCGGGCACGACGCCGGCCTGCGCCGCGCGGTCGTACCATTTGGCGGCTTCATCGTAATTCGTAGCCACACCCTTGCCCTCGGCAAAGCGCACGCCGACCTCGTAGGCCGCAGTCGCATCGCCCTTCATCGCGGCGGTGCGCAGGCCCGGGCCGCCGATGCCGTCAGGCAACTTCTCGCTCGGCGGCACCTGGATGAGGCCGAGCTTGACGCGGCTCGTGCCCGACAGCGCGCCGGTGACGTCGCTGGAGGCAGGCGGTGGCGGGGCCGCGGCAGGCGCGGGCGGGATTTCAACCGAGGCCGAGCTGCCCGGATTGGCGGCCGGCGCGGCATTGTTCTGGGATTGTCGTCCGATCGGCGTCGGCGACGTCATCGACGGCGTGACCTGCTCGGGCGTGGCGGGCTTGCTCTCGACCGGGGGCGGCGGAGCCAGCGGAGTGGGCTGGCTTGACGTATTCTCCATGGCCTGCGGCGCCGGCGGCGGGCTGCCGCCATCGAGCAGGCTCATGGCCATCTTGAAGGTGCCGAGCACGATCACGACCACGCTCGCGCCGACCAGCAGCGAGCGGATCTTCGCGGTGATGGTCGAACCGCCGTCCTTGCCCTTGTCCTTGGACCGATCGGCCCCGGCCTTGGCGGCGCGGCCGGTCTTTTCCGGCTGCGCGGCG
>NZ_PSRT01000311.1 GCF_004212635.1 Bradyrhizobium genosp. SA-3
CGTAAGGGTTGGCCGGCTGGCCGCGCTCGGCGCCGCGGGGATCCTGCGACCTCAGCGCGGCCGAGCGGTAGCGGCCACCGCGCTCCGCCATACGGGCATGCCGCAAGCGCGACAGGCCGATCACGTGACCGACGGCAAAACGTGCAACGCCGAGCGGACCGCCGCGCAATCCGAACTGGGCCTCGGCCTTGTCAGGCAGCAGCACGGCCCCAAACATGAGGGCAACACCCGCCAGCGCCAGTCCCATGCGTCCGGACATGAAAACTGACCTGACCACCTCAGCCTCCTCCCAACGCCAAGCGCGCACTGCGTCGCATCACAATGACGCGCGGGGGAACCGATAGTTCCGGAGCGACACAGGGCAAAGCGTCGCGGGCGAGCCGAGCTCCTCGCTCTATGCGGCGCGTCATTCCGGGGCGCGCCTCTCGGCGCGAGCCCGGAATCCATAGGGCGGCAGAACGGTGGCACGATGGATTCCGGGCTCGTCGCTTCGCGACGCCCCGGAATGACGGCGGCGAAATGCTTGAACGTCACTGCGCCTTTGGCGGCATCACGAAGGTCTGGCCGGGATAGATCAAATTGGGATTGTGGATCTTGTTGCGGTTGGCGTTGAAGATCACGGCGTAGCGGGCGCCGTCACCATAGGCGAGCTTGCTGAGCGCCCACAGGCTGTCGCCGCGGGAGATCACACGGCTGCCACCCGCTTCCGCTGGTGTGCCACTGAGTGCGTCCGCCGGGGAAGCCGATGCGACAGCGGTCGCCGCTGCCCGGGCCATGACCTTCGGCCTCAGTGCGCCCGTCAATCTGGGCCGAGCCGTGGGCCTGTCGGGCGCTGAGGCCAGGTGTGGCGATGCCGAGGGCAAGGAGGCCACGACTTCCGGCTTGTCGTCAGGCTTCTCGGCCTGTTTCGGCTCTTGTTTCGCTTCTTGCCGCACGGCCGGTGCCGGCGGCGGCGCGGCCTCGGCGATCGTCACCGGCATGCTGCGGCTGGATTGCGTGACGGTCCCGTCGGTCGATCTCGCCCGCAAGGTCAGCTCATAGGAACCGGCGGGAAGCTGCGGCGGGGTCATCACGAACTGGCCCGACGCATCGGCCGTGACGGTGTCGAGCGGCTTGCCGTCGCGCAGCAACTCGACCTTCGCACCCGGCGTGGCCTGGCCGGCGATCACCGCGGCCTCGCCACGATCGTCGATGCGCGCGACGTCGAAACGGGGACCCGCATCGGTTGCAGCCGGCGGCTTGACCGGCGCGAGATCGGCCAGCGCCGTGACCTGCTTCTGCGTCTCGGCCAG
>NZ_PSRT01000312.1 GCF_004212635.1 Bradyrhizobium genosp. SA-3
GATACCATTGCCGAGCATCCAGGCCAGGACGGCGCCGACGGCAAGGCCACCGAGCGCCATCATCAGCATCAGCCGCTCGGTCTCCCCGATGGTCGCATTGGCGCTCGCCTCGATGCGCTGCTGGTCGGCGGTGAGGTCCGAACGCAGCTCGGCCGAGAGTTTTAGGATGGACGCGGCCGTCTTGGTCATCTCGCCGTTCAGCTTGACGATGACCTTCACGTTCTCGGTCAACTTTGCGAAAGAGGTGCGGTACTGCTTCAGGAGATTGCCGATCTCGGTGACGCGGTCGGTGATCTTCTGGTCGTTCGCGTAGATCGAGACCAGCAACGTCTCCAGAAACTTGATGCGGGCGATCACGCCGTCGGCGGTCTTCGGCTCCGGCTTGGCGACGAAGGCGCTGACCGAGGTCGAGACCGCCAGGTATTGCGAGGTGACGTCCTTGGCCGTGGTCTGGACCGATGCAAGCCCCGCCAGCGCAGCGGTGTCGGCGAGATCGTCGAACTTGAAGCGGATCTTGTTGCCGACGCTGTTGAGCTCATCGGCCGCGATCTTGTTGTTCTCGCGGGTCAGGGTGACGATCTCACTGAACACCTTCGTGAAGCGCTGGAATTCGGCCTCGAGCTTGCCGACCTGCTCACGGCGGGCGGCCCCGGTCGTGGCGGACATCGACTTGCCGATCGCGCCTCTCAGATTCTCTTCGGCGGCCTTGGCCGCGGTCTCGTCATCCACCGCCCCCGTCAACGTGTAGGCCCGCGCCAACCCCTGATAGGCGATCAACTCGCGGTCGACGGTCCGTGCGAGATCGGCTTCCGATACGCTGGTCCGATAGGAGGCCACGGCACCTGCGATCCGCTCGAAGCCGAAATAGGCGAAGGCCATGCTGACGGCGAGGATGGCGAGCACCGCCACGAAGCCGAGGATGATTTTTGCGCGAAACCGTAGCGTTGGCAGCTTCGATTGCTTCGACTTCGACTTGACCGACATTCCCCCACCCCATTCCATTCGCGGAAAACCAGGCGCAGCCGGAAGCAGCCCGCTTCCCGACTCCGCGGCACGTTACGGGGCAAAGGATAAGCTGTGGTAAATTTGTGGCGCCGCAACTGGCGGTGAGGTGACGCGGGGAATTCTTAAGGCGGGCTTTCTCGCGCCGCTACAAATTGAAGGCCGGCGCGCAAATACTCCGCTGTCGTCCCGGACAAGCGGAGCCCTGGCAGCGCGCAGCGCTGTCAGGAGCGGAGCGCAAAT
>NZ_PSRT01000313.1 GCF_004212635.1 Bradyrhizobium genosp. SA-3
GGGACCAATGATGCGGCGACGGTCTCGTCGGACTCCAGGTCCGTCACCGAGGGCGACACGGCAGCGGCGCTCAATACCAGTGGCCAGCTCACCATCACCGATCCCGACACGGGCGAGGCTCATGTCGTCGTGCAGAGCAACGGTCACGGGACCTACGGCGACTTCACGATCGATGCCGACGGCGCCTGGAGCTATACCGGCAACGGCGCCCACAATGAGCTCACCGCCGGCCAACAGGTGCAGGATCAGTTCACGGTGACCAGCCAGGACGGCACCGCGACCAGCACCGTGACGCTGACCATCACCGGGACCAACGACGCGGCGACGGTCTCGTCGGACTCCAGGTCCGTCACCGAGGGCGACACGGCCGCGGCGCTCAACGCCAGCGGCCAGCTCACCATCACCGATCCCGACACGGGCGAGGCTCATGTCGTGGCGCAGAGCAACGGTCACGGGAGCTATGGCGACTTCGCCATCGATGCCAACGGCGCCTGGAGCTACACCGGCAACGGTGCCCACAATGAGCTCACCGCCGGACAACAGGTGCAGGACCAGTTCACGGTGACCAGCCAGGACGGCACCGCGAGCGGCACCGTGACGGTCACCATCACCGGCACCAACGACGCGGCGTCGGTCTCGTCGGACTCCAAGGCGGTGACCGAAGGCGACACCGCCGCGGCGCTCAACACGAGCGGCCAGCTGACGATTGTGGATCCCGACAGCGGCGAAGCCCATGTCGTGGCGCAGAGCAACGTCCACGGCAGCTACGGCGACTTCAGCATCGATGCCAACGGGGCCTGGAGCTACACCGGCAACGGGGCGCATGACGAGCTCACCGCGGGCCAGCAGGTGCAGGATCAGTTCACGGTGACCAGCCAGGACGGCACCGCCACCGGGACCGTGACGGTGACCATCACCGGGACCAACGACAACGCGACCGTGAGCTCGGATCCAAAGTCCGTGACCGAGGCCGACACCGCCGACGCGCTCAACACCAGCGGCCAGCTCAGCATCACCGACCCGGATTCGGGCGAAGCCCATGTCGTGGCGCAGAGCAACGTCCACGGCAGCTACGGCGACTTCACGATCGATGCCAACGGCGCCTGGAGCTACACCGGCAATGGTGCCCACAATGAGCTCACCGCCGGCCAGCAGGTGCAGGATCAGTTCACGGTGACCAGCCAGGACGGCACCGCCACCGGCACCGTG
>NZ_PSRT01000314.1 GCF_004212635.1 Bradyrhizobium genosp. SA-3
CCGGGACCCATACTCCGCAGCAATCGCTTTGCGAAGATTCGGAGTTGCCAGCTCGTGCAGCAACGCAATTCGGTGGTTATGGGTCCCGGATGGGCGCGCGCTTGAGGGCGCGCTTGTCCGGGACGACAGCCGAGGGGCGGTGCGACAGCGGGGCCTTACGCCGCCCGGATATTCGCCATGAAGCGGTCGAGCTCGGCGCGCAGACGGGTGCTTTCGCTCGACAGCGTCTTGGCCGAGTTCAGCACCTCTTCCGAGGCCGAACCGGTCTCGGCGGCGCCGCGGTTGACCTCGCCGATATCGGTGGCCGCGGTCTGGGTGCCCTGCGCGACGGTCTGGACGCTGCGGGCGATCTCCTGCGTTGCCGCACCCTGCTGCTCGACGGCGCTCGCGATCGAGGTCGAGATCGACGAGATCTGGCCGATGGTCGCGCCGATCTCCTTGATCGCGGCGACCGATTCGGCCGTGGCGCCCTGCATGCCGGTAATGTGCGAGGAGATTTCATCCGTCGCTTTCGCCGTCTGGCTCGCCAGCGACTTCACCTCGCTCGCAACCACCGCAAAGCCGCGACCGGCTTCACCGGCGCGCGCCGCCTCGATGGTGGCGTTGAGCGCCAGAAGATTGGTCTGCTCGGCGATCGCCGTGATCAGCTTGACCACCTCGCCGATCTGCTGGGCGGCATGCGACAGCTTGCCGATGCGGCCGTCGGTCTCCTTGGCCTGCACCACGGCGGCCTCGGCAATGCGGCTGGAATCGCGGACCTGGCGGCCGATCTCCTCGACCGAGGCCGACAGCTCTTCGGTCGCTGTCGCCACCGACTGCATGTTGGAGGAGGCCTGCTCGGAGACGCCGGCGACCTGGCTCGACAGGCTCTGCGTGGTCTCGGCAGTGCGGGTCAGCGTCGAGGCCGCCGATTCCAGCTGCACGGCGGACGCCGAGACGTTGGAGACGATGGCGCCGACCGCGCTCTCGAAATCGTCGGCAAAGCGGATCAGCTCGGTGCGGCGGCTTGCAGCCTGCTCCCGGTTCTGGACTTCGCTGGCGGCGGCATCGCGCTCGGCCTTGGCCACCGCCTGAACCTTGAACTCCTCGACCGCGCCGGCCATCTCGCCAATCTCGTCCTTGCGGCCAAGACCCGGCAGCACCACGTCGAAATTGCCCGAGGCCAGCTCCCGCATCGCCTTGCACATCGCGATCATCGGACGCGA
>NZ_PSRT01000315.1 GCF_004212635.1 Bradyrhizobium genosp. SA-3
GGCCGCGGCTGCGCGGGCGATCGACATCGGCGCGCGCACCTATGGCTCGGTCAAGTCGATCCTCGGCAACAATCTCGATCGGCGTCCCGCTCATCAGCGCTCCGCGGACGATGCGCCGATCCTGCATGCCAACATCCGCGGACCGCGCTACTACAATTAGGAGACCATCCCTTGCTCACCCATCCAACCCTCGACCGCCTTAACGCCCTCGGCCTCCATGGCATGGCCAAGGCCTTCGCCGATATCGAAGCCACCGGCGAGGCCGCAAGCCTCGGTCACGCCGAATGGCTCGCGCTGCTGCTCGAGCGCGAAGCCTCGCTGCGCCACGACAAGCGGCTCGCCACCCGCCTGCGCTACGCCATGCGCCAGCAGGCGTGCGTCGAGGACGTCGACTACCGGACCCCGCGCAGTCTTGACCGCGCGCTGTTCGCCAAGCTTGTCGAGGGCCGCTGGATCGACGACCACGCCAACCTGCTGATCTGCGGCCCGGCCGGCGTCGGCAAGAGTTGGCTCGCCTCGGCGCTCGGCCATAAAGCCTGCCGCGACAATCGTTCTGTGCTCTACCAGCGCGTCCCGCGCCTGTTCGACGACCTGACGCTCGCACGCGGCGACGGCCGTCATCCGCGCCTACTGCGCGCCCTTGGCCGCGTCGATTTGCTCATCCTCGATGACTGGGGCCTCGCACCGCTCGATGCCGGCGCCCGCCACGATCTCCTCGAGATCCTGGAGGATCGCTATGGCCGACGTTCCACTCTCGTCACCAGCCAACTCCCCGTGGATACATGGCACGTGCTGATTGGAGATCCGACTTACGCTGACGCCGTCCTCGATCGCCTCGTCCACAACGCCCATCGGCTCGACCTCACCGGCGAGAGCCTGCGCCGAACCCCGTCATCTGCCCGAAAGATGTGAGCCCGTGGCGCTGTGGACATGCCGCTGCGCTTGGACAACGCCACCGCGTTGCCCACATGCCCACAGCAAACGCAGAAGAAGAAAAACAGGTTCAAGTCGCGATTCCAGATTGACCACGCGGCTTGACCGATGCCAGAGAACCAGCCGGCCAGAACGCCTCGCCGCTGGGCGAGATCAAATCGGAAAGATGGGCGACATCGTCTCGGAATCCACGGGCGACTTCATATCGGTACGCCTGGGCGACTTCGTCGGAATCCGCA
>NZ_PSRT01000316.1 GCF_004212635.1 Bradyrhizobium genosp. SA-3
GGTTGGAGGGGACGGGAATGGCATATCGGCAGGTGGGGCAACCGAGCTTTGCGGACGCGCTGGTGTCGCGGCGGGGGAAAGCCAATCCGGTGCTAAGGCGGATTGGCGAACTGGTCGATTGGGCAGCAGTGGAGCGCGTGCTGCGCGGCCTGCCGGAACCGGAGCGCGGGGCGCCGGCTTATCCGCGGCTGATGATGTTCAAGGCGCTGCTGCTGCAGCAATGGTATGGACTGTCCGATCCGGAGCTTGAAGAGGCGCTGGATGACCGTGCTTCGTTCCGCGATTTCTGTGGCTTTGTCCTGGGCGATGCGACGCCCGACCACGCCACGATCTGGCGCTTCCGAGAGACGTTGCAGCGGGCCGGTCTGGACGAGACATTATTCGATGAGATCCTGCGCCAGATCGAGGCGCGCGGGCTGGTGCTGCGCCGGGGTACGTTGATCGACGCGAGCCTGATCCCGGCGGCGGTGAAGCCGCCGAAGCCGCCGAAGGATCCGCAGCCGCCCGGTCCGGACGGTCGGGCGCCGAGCAAGCTGGTCAACAGCGAGCGCGATGCGGATGCGCGATGGACTAAGAAGGGCGGCAAGCGATACTTCGGCTACAAGGCCCATGTCGGGATCGATCAGGGCTCGGCGATTATCCGCCGCAGCAAGCTGACCGATGCGGCGGTCAACGACACGGTGCCGGCCGACGAGTTGATCTGCGGTGACGAGAAGGCGGTCTATGCCGACCAGGCCTATGACAAGCACGAGCGCCGCGCTGGGCTCGCTGCGCGGGGTATCAAGCCGCGACTGATGTTCCGGCCCAATAAACATCATCCGCTGACCGACCGGCAGAAGCGCTTCAACGACGCTGTGGGGCGGCGCCGCGCGCCGGTCGAGCAGGTCTTCGCACGTCTCAAGGTCGTCTATGGCTGGGCGCGCGCTCGCTATCTGGGCTTGGCGCGCAACCAGACGCATCTGCGTCTGCTTTGCCTCGCCATGAACCTCAAACGATGGGCGGTGCTGCGTCCGACAAGGGGGGTGGCGTGACCGCCATCGCCCACGGCCATCGATCAGCCGTGAAAACGGCCCCGATCCACCGTTCGCGCCCCGCCCGAGGCCGCAAAAAAATCCTTGAAATCGCGCCTCACTCCTGCGCGACCGATTGCGCAAAGCTCTCGC
>NZ_PSRT01000317.1 GCF_004212635.1 Bradyrhizobium genosp. SA-3
GGCGCTCTCATTCTGTCCTGGGCAAAGCCCGGCCCAGGCGACGAGATGGCCCGCACTGGGGAAGCGGTTCATGTCGCGGCCGATCTCGGCCAGGATCGACGTGCCAGCCAAGGTGCCGACACCCGGTATCGTGCATAACAGCCGGATCAGATCACGAAAGCAGGCCTGGCCGCCGGCTGCTCCCTCGTCCAGCCTAGTGATGGCCGCGTCGACTTGCCGATCGATCCGATCAATGGCGGCACCCAAGGCATCGTATTGCCCGATGTGGAGTTGCAGAAGAAAGCGATGATGGTCGGTCAGCCGGCCATGAAGCGCGTCATAAAGCTCTTTGGGAGAAGCCTTGATCTGCCGGTGAGCCAACGTTGCCAGCTTGCGCGGGTCGCGTACCCCCGAGATCATCGCCTCGATTATTCGCCGGCCGCTGCCCCCCATGACTTCGCAGATCACCGAACTGAGCTTGATGTTGGCAGCTTCCAGCGTCTTCTCGATCCTCTGCACATGCCGCGTTTGCTCCCGCGTCAGCTGCTTGCGGGTTCGCATCAGCGAGCGCAGTTCCTGCAGCCGTTCATCGGGCACGAAGCTCGGCTTCAGCAGACCGCACGCCATAAGATCGGCGATCCACATCGCATCGTTCATGTCCGTCTTGCGGCCCGGCACGTTCTTGATATGCGCGGCATTGACCAGGATTAACTCGAAAGTGCCCTCGCTCAGAATGTTCCAGACCGGCTTCCAGTACACGCCTGTTGCCTCCATGGCCACGTGCGTGCACCCGCTTTCTCTCAGCCAGTCGAGCAACGCCAGCAGCCCTGCCGTCGTCGTCTCAAATGTGCGACATTCCCGCTCTACTGTTCCAGCCGTCGTCTTCCGCACACAGGCGACAATCGTTGCCTTGTGCACATCCAATCCGGCCACTCGTTCGTACAATACATCCATCGGCTCCTCCAACGCTTGCACTGCCGGCGTGGGGCCTTGTCGATAGGAAGTCTAAGAAGCGTGCTCCAGGGCGTGTTCAACCCTTGGCTCCAGCTGGGGTCATCAAAGGCATCCCGGGTCCAACTCGCAATCGGGCTCTCGGCACCAGACAGCAG
>NZ_PSRT01000318.1 GCF_004212635.1 Bradyrhizobium genosp. SA-3
CTGTCGATCTCGGCAGCGGCACCGTCAGTGGCGATGCCTCGGTCGGGCACGACATCATTACCGGTGGCGTGAACAGCGTTGCCGGATCGGGCTTCAGCGATACGCTGAAGGGAAGCAGCGGTGCCGACAGTCTGCTCGGCAATGGCGGAGCCGACACATTCATCTATGCCAGCGGCGGCGGCGCCGATTTCATCGGCGACTTCTCGCAAGCGCAGGCCGACAAGATCGACCTCTCGGGCGTCACCGGCATCTATACGCTGGCCGACGTCCAGGCGCTCGCCTCACAGCAGGGGCCGAACACGTTCATCAACTTCGGCAATGGTGACAGCCTGACGCTGCAGAACGTCACCCTGTCGAACCTCACCGCGGCGGACTTCGTCTTCTCGCCAGGCGTTCACCTGATTGGCGACGCCAATCCGAACACGCTGGTCGGCACCGGCTATGCCGATATCCTGAGCGGCCTCGGCGGCAATGACGTCCTGCAAGGGCTCGGCGGCAATGACCATCTCGACGGCGGCCAGGGTTTTGACCGCGCCGATTACGGCGATGCGACGGGCGGCATCACCGCCAACCTGGCGGTCGGCTCGGTGACGGGTCCCGGTGTCGGCAGCGACGTGCTGGCGAATGTCGAGGGCATCCTCGGCAGCAATTTTGCCGATACGTTCAACGCGGCTGGATTTACTGGCTCGACCGGTTTGCCCGGCGTGGCGCCGGCCAAAGTGAGTTCGAGGGGCGGGGCGGCGACGACAGCGTGATCGGCGATCTCAACGCCCTGGGGCAGGCGGTAACGCGATTGTCTTATCTGAGCGCGACCGGTGCCGTCACGATCGATATCGGCGCAGGCACCGCCGACGGCGACGCCTCGGTCGGTCACGACACCTTCTCCAATGTCTCGACCATCTGGGCCTCGGCCTATAACGACACGATCTACGGCAGCGACAATGCGGCCTTCACCTACGAGACCTATGAGGGTCGCGGCGGCGACGACTTTATCGACGGCCGCGGGGGCTACGACCAGGTCACCTACAACTCGGATACGACGACCACGTCAGGCATCTATGTTCACCTGG
>NZ_PSRT01000319.1 GCF_004212635.1 Bradyrhizobium genosp. SA-3
GGCCTAAGCTACAGGTGTCCACCGATTTAGGGGAGGCTCAAGACTGGATTGCTTCGCTGCGCTCGCAATGACGGGGAGAGACCGCCCTCACTCCACCAGCGTGAATTGCAGCAGCAGCGTCCGCTGCAGCATCGAGAAATTGTCGTCGGAGATCAGGGTCAGCACGGTGTCGCCCTCGGCCGTGACGTGGGCGTCGATGCCTTCCATGTTGTCGATCTCGTGGCCGAGATCGGCGGAAAACAGCGTGAGGCCGTCGACCAGCGCGCCCGGCGCGATCGACTTCAAGGGGATCGCGCGGATGCGGATGTTGACGCCGGTGAACCAGGAGAATTTGCGCTCGAGAATGAGGAGATCGCCCGAGGGCAGCAGCACCGCGTCGCTGATGTCGAAGTTTTCGGAGCGCCGCACGCTGAACTGGCCCGGCGTCGGGCCGCCGATCAGGAACGCGACGAGATTGCCGTCGGCGTCGAGCCCGCGCTCGGAGAAGGCGATCAGCGTGCCCGCGAGCACCTGCCCCTGGCTTTTGGGCACGACCACCATCGCCTCCAGCCCCTTGTTGTAGGGCAGCTTGCGCAAGGCCGGCGGCACCGCGATCACCTCGCCGCGGGCGCGGGTGCCGCCCTTGGCGAAGTCATAGCGCAGGATCTGGTTGACGCGTTCGAGCCCGACATAGACGAGGCTGCCGTCGCGCGCGAGCGACTCGGTATCGTACCAGAGCCGCTTGTCCGTGATCGGCCGCCCGTCCGCGCCCAGCAGCGGCGCCGCCTCGACATCCGCGAGCCCGACCATCTCGCGGCCGGAATAGCGGATGGTGCCGGTGAACCAGCCGCCCTGGTCGGAGATCGCGAGGAAGCGTTCACCTTTGTTGTCGAGAAAGCGAAGGCCGGACAGGCCGCCAAAACCGCGATAGGGCGAGGTCAGCACCAGGCCGCTGCGAAAATCCAGCGAGCCGAAGCGCGTGCGCGAGCGGTCGCGCGGCTCGAAATTGGGAATGCTGCGCGCGTTGACCTCGACGCTGACGGGCGCGGCGACGGCGTGCTCGAGCTGGAGCGCGCGCGGCGGC
>NZ_PSRT01000320.1 GCF_004212635.1 Bradyrhizobium genosp. SA-3
CTTTAAGCGCTTAATGAACGTCTCGGTCTAACTCTCGCAACAGTCGATGAAGGAAGTCGCTCGCGTGGTTATATTGTGCGCCGCCGTCCAGGATCTGATGAGCGAGTGGTGACATTATGTTGCCAACAGCCTCAGGGCTAATCAGCTCGGTCCGTGATGACCACAACTCCAACAGCCCGTCCGGGATGTGTTCGCTCGATCCAAATAGTTTGAGGAGCCGACCTTCGGCGACACCGTTATGATCATGGTGGGCCTTGGCCGCATAAAAGGCGAACAACCCACGAAAGGCCTCACGGGAAACGGAAGGCTTAGCCATCGCAATGTCCCCCACAGAATGTTTCAAATGAATTTGCGAAATCTGGAACTAAACGGAGGCTATTCGAAGTCCTAACACGAAAAAGATTCTACAGCAGACCGGGAAAAAACGGCAAGCTCTTAATCATGGTAGATGCGGCTCACGCCGGATGGCTTTTGACGTATCGCAACCCGGCTGTGTTCATTTTTCATAAAGTGGCGTGTAGCCGAACAACCGGCCGCTCAGGTCGCTGAGACTATGGGCCCGGGCGTCCAGGCAAACCGGGCCTGCTCTTCAAAAGTCTCCGATAAGTCAGAGAGCCCAGCGCAAACCCCGAGCTTGAAGTTGCCTGGCCGATGACATTACCGCATGGACGAGGTTGTCGCCTTCGAACGTTAGATAGCTACCCTTTGGCAGGACACAAAGTAGACGCACGGCGTCGAGCCGCAAAATTTCTCGAAGCACATATGGTAATGGAGGTTTGGAGCGGAGCTCGCCGAATCGCGAGATTGACGGTCGGTACGCCTGGGGAAAGGATCATGCATCCACGCCCGATCAAACGGCGTAGCGCCTGAAACACTGAAGATGACATTGCGCGCGAGCAGCTTGGCCCACGTGGCGCTCCTGGAGCTCCCGACGCAGCTCGTATGGTCCCGCAATTCGAGAAGAACACGCCCAAGCATATCGCCCCCGATCATACCGCCTTGAAGCGGGACGGCCGCTTGGGCTCATCGCCAAGCGGCTCTGGAGCGTAGCCGGCTGCA
>NZ_PSRT01000321.1 GCF_004212635.1 Bradyrhizobium genosp. SA-3
CGCCCGAGATGATGGCGGCCTGATACGGCGGCATCGCCGTCATCGGGCCTGCAATTGGAAGTGCCCCGGCAAAGGGGAGGAAGCAGAGGTTCACATGCGAACTTGTCTCGTCGTTGATGATTCCAGCGTCATCCGCAAGGTTGCGCGCCGGATCCTGGAGGGCCTCGACTTCCAGATCCTCGAAGCCGAAGACGGTGAGAAGGCGCTGGAGGCCTGCAAGCGCGGCTTGCCCGACGCGGTGCTGCTCGACTGGAACATGCCCGTGATGGATGGCTACGAGTTCCTCGGCCATCTCAGGCGCATGCCCGGCGGCGACCAGCCCAAGGTGGTGTTCTGCACCACCGAGAACGACGTCGCGCACATCGCGCGCGCGCTGCACGCCGGCGCCAACGAGTACATCATGAAGCCGTTCGACAAGGACATCGTGACGGCGAAATTCCAGGAAGTCGGCCTTATCTGAGCGATCGCCCGGAGGCTGAACGGATCCTTCGGCGCTTGTTTTCAACTGAACCGTTTCAGTCTGAGTTGGTGAGTAATGAGTACTGCGTTCGCAGGTAATTCGACCACGGGTTCGTCGCGCGAAGCGGGGCCGCTGCGGGTGATGATCGTCGACGACTCCGTCGTCATCCGCGGTCTGATCTCGCGCTGGATCGGCGCCGAGCACGACATGGAGGTCGCGGCCTCGCTACGCACCGGGCTCGAGGCGGTCAACCAGATCGAACGCATCAATCCCGATGTCGCCGTGCTCGACATCGAAATGCCCGAGCTCGACGGTCTCTCGGCGCTGCCGCAACTGCTGGCGAAGAAGCGCGATCTCGTCATCATCATGGCCTCGACGCTGACCCGCCGTAACGCGGAAATCAGCTTCAAGGCGTTGTCGCTCGGCGCGGCCGACTACATTCCGAAGCCGGAGTCGACGCGCGAGGCCTCCGCCGCGGACATCTTCCACCACGATTTGATCCAGAAGATCCGTCACCTCGGCGCGCGGCTGCGCAGGAAGCCCGCGGTTGCGAGCCCGCCGCTGGCGCCCGCGAGCCCGGCTCCGGCCGTA
>NZ_PSRT01000322.1 GCF_004212635.1 Bradyrhizobium genosp. SA-3
GGTCTCCTTGGCGGGCGCGGCGGCTGCGGCCGGCGCAGGGGCCGGCGGCGCGGCGCGGAGCTTGTCGACCGTCTCCGAGAGCTTGGCGATCTTGGCCAACGGCTCGGCCTGCGCCTTCTCGAGCTTGTCGAGGCGGTCGTTGGCCCGATTGAACTGGCTGACACCGGTTTTCGAGCTGTGCTCGACATTGGCCTTGAGCGCGACGAGGTCGGCATCGATCCGCGCGACGGAAGCATCCAGCGCGCTGGTATCGGCGACCTGAACCGGCGCCGGGGCCGGGGCGGCAAAGTGCATCATGCCGGCGGTCGCGAGCGCGCCGCTGATCGCGCCGACGCAAGCGGCAATCGCCACCACCGCGGCCATCGCCGACAGGCGGCGCTTGCCGCCGGTCTCGCGCGGTTCCTCCGCCTTCACGTGGGGAGCAAAATCCTCGCGGTCCCAGGAGCGCTCCGAGGGCGCCATCACGATCAGCTTGCCGGGCTTCGGATCGACCTTGGCTTCAGCCTTGGACTCGGCTTTGGGTTCAATCTTGGCTTCGAACTTCGGCACCTCGATCCTTGGTGCCTCGATCTTTGGCGGCTCGACCTTGACCGGGTCAGGCTTGGGCGGTGCCTCGTGGTCGGGGGCGATCGAGGGGGCTTCGATCCCGGCAGCCACGACGGCCTGCGGCGCGGTCGCTGCAGCTTCGACGGCGCCATGATCCAGGGCGGCCTGCTCGGGCATTGGTTCGCTCACGGCTCAAATACTCCAGTCTAAGTTGACCTTTTGGTAACTTTCATTGCTTGCGAAATCCTTACCTCAGGACCCGCTTACCGAAATTTTAGGAACTCGTCCGAGGCCGAATTTGGCCGGGAAAGTGGAACCGGCGTGGCGGCGTGCAACAAATTGTAATCGGGGCAAGATGAACGGCCGCGCAACGGCCGGCCGTCGCCCTTCGAAGCTCGCTGCGCTCGCGCCTCCAGCGAGAAGGGCCTCGCCGTTGCACAAGGGTGACGGTGAGAGAGTCGGCCGCGCTGTCTCCAATT
>NZ_PSRT01000323.1 GCF_004212635.1 Bradyrhizobium genosp. SA-3
CGGAAGCCGGCGGCTTGCAGCGCTTGGCGGTACTCGGTTGAAGCATATTGGATGCCGCGATCGGAGTGATGGATCAGGCCAGCGCCGGGCTTTTGTCCCTTGATCGCCATCCGTAATGCGGCGAGCGGCAATTCGGCGCGCAGATGTTCGTCCATCGCCCAGCCCACGATACGACGGTTGTACAGATCCATAATGGCGGCCAGGTACAACCATCCCTGGCCGGTCCAGACATAGGTGATGTCGGCGAGCCAGACCTGATTGCGCAGGGCGGCCGAGAAGTTCCGGCCGAGCAAATTGGGCGCGATCGGGAAGCCATGCCCGCTGTCGGTGGTGCGGCATCGTCGTGGCCCGGCCGAGATGGCTCGAACGCCATGATGGCGCATCTGCCGCTCGATCCGGCCACGGCTTGCATGATGTCCCTGGGCTTTGAGTTCGACATGGATGCGCGGGCTGCCATAGCGACCATGACTGTCGCGATGAACCCGCTTGATGTCCTCCAGCAGCTCTCGATTGGCCGCGGCCCGGGGGCTTTCCGGGCGCGACCGCCAAGCATAGTAGCCCGCGGGCGAGACGCCGAGCACACGGCACATGATCTTAACCGGATAGTCCGCGCGGCGATCTTCGATGAAGCGGAACCTCATGTCCGGGGTCCAGCAAAGATCGCAATCGACTTTTTTAAAATGTCGCGCTCCATGCGCAGCTGTTCGTTTTCCCGCTGCAACCGTGCGATCACGTCAGCTTGGTCCGCCGACGGCACCGCCGCTTGCGACGTGGGCGCCGCAGCGCTGCCGCCGGCTGCCACCGTGCTCCGCTCCTTCACCCATCGGCTGAGCACCGAGCCGTCAAGCCCGAGCTCCTTCGATACCGACTTCGCCGAGCGGCCGCTCGACAAAACCAGATCAACTGCCTGCCGCTTGTACTCGTCCGAATAGCACCGACGCTGCCGTTTCGTCATCTGACACCTCTCGC
>NZ_PSRT01000324.1 GCF_004212635.1 Bradyrhizobium genosp. SA-3
TACACCAGCACGACCGCGCTCTCCAACGTGCTGTTCTCCGGCGCTGCCGGTGGCGCGACTGTTGCGACCGGAACGACGACGCTCGGCGGTGTCTCGGCTGCCCTGACCGGCTCGGCTGCAGTGGCTGGCGACGGTACGACCGCCTTCAGCGGCGCCTTGAAGCTGGCCGGTACCGCCGGTGCGACGACCATCGCCGCCAACGGCGCTCCCACCGATGGCGAAACGCTGACCGTGGATGGACACACGATCACTTTCAAGGCCGCGGACGTTCCGACCGGGGCGAATATCCCGTCGGGATCCGGTACCATCGGCAATGTCCTCACGGACGGTAACGGTAACTCAACCGTCTATCTTGGCGCTACGGCTGCGACGGGTACTGCGCAGGACCTGCTGAATGCCATCGACATTGCCAGCGGAGCTCAGACGGTCTCGATCGCCAGTGGCGCTGCGACCCTGAGCGGCGGCGCAACTGCTAACAGCATCGCTGCCGGCAAGGTCACCCTGAACACGGGTACCGGCGCTGACCTCAGCATTTCCGGCAGGTCCGACCTTCTGAAGGCCCTCGGCCTGACGGGCGCGGCCGGCAGCGGCCAGGTCACCGTCACCCAGGCGCGCTCGACCTCTTCGACCACGCTCGGAACCCTGATTCAGGACGGATCGACGCTGAACGTGGACGGCAAGACGATCACGTTCTCGAACGCGAAGACGCCCACCACAGTCGCAACGGGTTCCACCCAGGTCGGCAATCTGGTCACGGATGGAAACGGCAACTCGACCGTTTACCTTCAGGCCGGCAACGTCAACGATGTTCTGAATGCCATCGATCTCGCGACCGGTGTGCAGACCGTCAAGACGGCGGGTGCTTCCGGTGCCCTGCAGACGACCGCAGGCGCCAAGAACTCGTCGATCGTGGCCGGCGCGCTCAACCTCTCGACCGGTGCGAACGCGGATCTGTCGATCAC
>NZ_PSRT01000325.1 GCF_004212635.1 Bradyrhizobium genosp. SA-3
CCTTAGCGGCCGTAGGGGAAGCAGCGGTTGCGATCGAGTGTGAGACCGAAATGCGCTCCCAGTGCAGCGATGGCCGCGTCCTGCTGAGGATAAGGATCGGCATTGGATGCGGCAACGATGATGATCCGGAACCCGCCGCGATCCTTGCCACCGGGTGGCAGCATCGCTGTAGCCAGTGCATTGCCCTCCCTGTCGCGCAGCGTGAGGAAAAGCGGCATCTCTCGCTGTATATGGGCCTCGAGGCCGATGTCGCGCTCGATCGCGTTGGGCCGCTCGGGACGCCAGGACTGGACTGCCTTCTCCCGCTCGCGGCGGAAATATTTCTCAACTGTGTGACCCATCAGGCGCGACTCATGCATCGCTTCACCTTCCGTCTCGATACGGAACCAGGTCTTGCCCTTCGGCGCGTCGCAAACATACTGCATTTCGCCCGTCCTGCGATCGCCGCAATTCTAGGGCGGCGGGCCTGCAAAGCCAATATGAGACTCGCTCCCGTGTATAGCGCCGCACGATCAGAGGGGCTAAGAGTTCTTGATTGGACGTTGAAGTTCTAGTGAGCCCAAACAATACTAGGTCGACCGGAATAAATCCTCTTCAAGGAGCGTCCCGATGCCTGACGTAAGGGAAAAGCAACGCGAAGCCCGCCGGAAGATCATTCGCCAATGGGCGAAGCTTCCGAAGGATAAACGGCAGTCTATGGAGGGGATTTCTGAATTCGCCAGGACCGCCGCTCAGCAGAACGAGAACGCATTCGTCCGCAGTCGTCGCGATCCGTATCAGAAGATCATGGGATGGCTATTGCCGCGTGCTCATCTCTGAACGACTGAGTCCTCTGCACATCCTTCGAAGGCGACACCGGGTTCTTCAGCTTGACCCCCATGTGGCGAACGGCCCGCGCGATTTAGGGAGCAAACCACGCACCTTGTCGCAAACCACATTGAGCGGGATTTTGTG
>NZ_PSRT01000326.1 GCF_004212635.1 Bradyrhizobium genosp. SA-3
GGATCGTGTCCCGTCGCGTGGTGTAGCTGGCGGCGGGTCACCGCGTTCACCGGCATGGGCCGGGCTGATCAGCTGGCGATTGCCGGAAGGCTGACGGTTGGATCATCGCTCAACGGCGCGATGGTTTCCAGCGTCATGTAGCGGGCACGCTGGACGGCCCATTCATCGTTCTGTTCGAGCAGGATCGCGCCGATGAGACGGACAATGGCGTCCTCATTGGGGAAGATGCCGATGACCTCGGTCCGCCGCTTGATCTCGCCGTTAAGGCGCTCGATTGGGTTGGTCGAGTGCAGCTTGGTCCGGTGCTGCGGTGGGAACGTCATGTAGGCCAGCACATCGGTCTCGGCCTCGTCCAGGAAGCCGGCAAGCTTGGGCAGCTTGGGACGGAGCTGGTCGGCGACCTTGCGCCACTGCGTGCGAGCGGCCTCGGCATCGTCCTGGGCGAACGCGGTGGCGATGAAGGCGGAGACGACGCGCCGGCCGCTCTTGCCTGCATGGGCCAGTGCGTTGCGCATGAAGTGGACGCGGCACCGCTGCCAACTGGCATTGAGCACCTTGGCCACGGTGGCCTTGATGCCCTCATGAGCATCGGAGACGACGAGCTTGACGCCGCGCAGGCCGCGGCGAGCGAGCTTGCGCAGGAACGCGGTCCAGAACGTCTCGGCCTCGGACGGCCCAATGTCCATGCCGAGAACCTCGCGCCTGCCGTCGCTATTAACGCCGACCGCGACAATCACCGCGACAGATACGATGCGGCCGTTCTGGCGCACCTTCACGTAGGTGGCGTCGATCCACAAATACGGCCAGTCACCCTCGATCGGACGGGCGAGGAAGGCCTTCACCTTGTCGTCGATCTCGCCGCAGAGCCGGCTGACTTGGCTCTTCGAGATGCCGGTCATGCCCATCGCTTGCACCAGGTCGTCCACCGAACGGGTCGAGACGCCCTG
>NZ_PSRT01000327.1 GCF_004212635.1 Bradyrhizobium genosp. SA-3
ATTGCCGGTGTAACTCCAGGCCCCGTTGGCATCGATGGTGAAGTCGCCATAGGTGCCGTGGACGTTGCTCTGCGCCACGACATGGACTTCGCCGCTGTCGGGATCCACAATCGTCAGCTGGCCGGAAGTGTTCAGCGCTGCTGCCGTGTCGCCTTCGGTCACCGCCTTGGAGTCCGACGAGACCGACGCCGCGTCGTTGGTGCCGGTGATGGTGACCGTCACGGTGCCGCTCGCCGTGCCGTCCTGGCTCACGACCGTAAACTGGTCCTGCACCTGCTGGCCGGCGGTGAGCTCATTGTGGGCGCCATTGCCGGTGTAGCTCCAGGCGCCGTTGGCATCGATCGTGAAGTCGCCATAGCTGCCGTGGACGTTGCTCTGCGCCACGACATGGGCCTCGCCGATGTCGGGGTCGGTGATGGTGAGCTGGCCGCTGGTGCTCAACGCCGACGTTGTGTCGCCTTCGGTTACCGCCTTGGAGTCCGAGCTAACGGTTGCCGCATCATTGGTCCCGGTGATGGTCACCGTCACGGTGCCGCTCGCCGTGCCGTCCTGGCTGGTCGCCGTGAACTGATCCTGCACCTGTTGTCCGGCGGCGAGCTCGTTGTGGGCGCCATTGCCGATGTAGCTCCAGGCGCCGTTGGCATCGATGGCGAAGTCGCCATAGCTGCCGTGCACGTTGCTCTGCGCCACGATGTGGGCCTCGCCGCTGTCCGGGTCGGTGATGCTGAGCTGGCCGCTGGCGTTGAGCGCCGCGGCGGTATCGCCCTCGGTCACGGACCTTGAGTCCGACGAGACCGTCGCCGCATCATTGGTCCCGGTGATGGTCAGCGTCACGGTGCTGGTCGCGGTGCCGTCCTGGCTGGTCACCGTGAACTGATCCTGCACCTGCTGGCCGGCAGTGAGCTCATTGTGCGCACCATTGCCGGTGTAG
>NZ_PSRT01000328.1 GCF_004212635.1 Bradyrhizobium genosp. SA-3
CAAGTATCCCATTACTTCGGAGCGCCGCGGAGCGAAGCCGGATGACCTGGCAATTTCAGTTTCTTGCCAGTGTCGGTGACCTGCGTCCCGTTTATCCTCATGATCGACATGTTGCTATCGAGGAAGTTTCCGATATAGGCGTAGTTGCCGTCCGGCGAAAAGGCGACACCCTCGGCAAGCCCGCCGACCTCGATCTCGTCGCTTACTTTCGTCACCTTCTTGTCATCAATCTTCAGCACCACGGCCGCGCCTCCTTTGCGTGAGAAGAACGCTTTCTTATCGGAGTTGCCGCCGACGAGAATCGCAAGCGCTAAGTCGCCCTTTGGGCTAATGGCAAAACCTTCCGGCGCATCACCCACGACGATGTGGTCGATGACGCGCGGCGGATTTTGCTCAAGGTCGATGACACTCACCGTATCGACATTGCCATCGGCGTACCCGCCTCCCCCGTTGTTGGCGACGGGCGCGATCTTGCCATTCGGTACGATGTCGACGTTATACGGGAAAACACCGGTCGGCATATCGTACTTCTCGTAGAGGACCTTTTGACCGTCGATCTTCAAGAACGCGACCTTGTTGACGACCGGCTTAACAGCCAGTCCCTTGGTGCCGTCCGCCGAGATTGCGACATGCGCGACGCTATCGCCCATCGCAATCGTGTCTGTGACCTTCACCTCCTTGCCGGAGATGCTGAGGACGCTGACCGAATTGTCGGCGCGATTCGTGACGAGTGCCAGGTCACCTTTCTTGCTGATATCAAGCCCCGATGGCTGCTTGCCGACGTTGACGGTGCCGATCTGCTTAGGCGGGCTCGCCTTCAAGTCGAAGATGTAGACTTTGTCGTCCGGCACCGGCTTCCAGTTCTCGCCATCCTTTATCTGCGTCACTGAGTTAGCGACCAGCGC
>NZ_PSRT01000329.1 GCF_004212635.1 Bradyrhizobium genosp. SA-3
CTCCAGGCCCCATTGGCATCGATGCTGAAGTCGCCGTAGCTGCCGTGGACGTTGCTCTGCGCCACGACATGGACTTCGCCGCTGTCGGGATCCACAATCGTCAGCTGCCCGGAAGTGTTCAGCGCTGCTGCCGTGTCGCCTTCAGTCACCGCCTTGGAGTCCGACGAGACCGACGCCGCGTCGTTGGTGCCGGTGATGGTGACCGTCACGGTGCCGCTCGCCGTGCCGTCCTGGCTCACGACCGTAAACTGGTCCTGCACCTGCTGGCCGGCGGTGAGCTCATTGTGGGCGCCGTTGCCGGTGTAGCTCCAGGCCCCGTTGGCATCGATCGCGAAGTCGCCATAGCTGCCGTGCACGTTGCTCTGCGCCACGACATGAGCCTCGCCCGTGTCGGGATCCACAATCGTCAGCTGCCCGGAAGTGTTGAGCGCTACTGCGGTGTCGCCCTCGGTGACGGGCTTCGAGTCCGAGCTCACGGTCGCGTTGTCGTTGGTGCCGGTGATGTCACCGTCACAGTGCCGGTGGCGGTGCCGTCCTGGCTTGTCACCGTGAACTGATCCTGCACCTGCTGGCCGGCCGTGAGCTCATTGTGCGCGCCGTTGCCGGTATAGCTCCAGGCGCCGTTGGCATCGATACTGAAGTCGCCATAGGTCCCGTGGACGCTGCTCTGCGCCACGACATGAGCCTCGCCCGTGTCGGGATCCACAATCGTCAGCTGCCCGGAAGTGTTGAGCGCCGCGGCGGTGTCGCCTTCGGTCACGGACTTCGAGTCCGACGAGACAGTGGCGGAATCGTTGGTGCCGGTGATGGTCACCGTCACGGTACCGCTCGCCGTGCCGTCCTGGCTCGTCACCGTGAACTGATCCTGGACCTGCTGGCCCGCGGTGAGCTCATTGTGGGCGCC
>NZ_PSRT01000330.1 GCF_004212635.1 Bradyrhizobium genosp. SA-3
CTGCGGTCCAACGGCCCTGAGCTGGGCAAGCTGAACGACTTTCGCCTCCACCGAGCCGCTTGGCGGTGCGCGATGAGCGGCTGCATTCGCCACTTCGAGCGCCTTGATCTGCTTGTGCACCAACAGGAGCCGCTCATGCTCGCGGCGGATCTCGTCCTTCAAGTGCGGCGGCAGAGCGCGCCCGTCGCCGGTGCACATCTTGTCGAGATCCGACAGAAAGTCCGGCTGCAAAGGCGCGGCGTCGCGGATGCCCTGGCCATGCAGCAGCCCCTTGATCCGGTTGCTGTGCCCGGTGCGTTCCGTCAGCAAGCGCTCGCGCTCGCGTGTCCGCCGTTTACGATCCTCATCCTCGGGCGTGGGAACCCGAACCATGCTGCAGACCCTTGGTTCGCCACGCAGATAGGCCAGGAACGAACGCATCAGCTGCGCCAGATCGATCCGGTCGGTCTTGGCGCGCCGCGCCCGCCGGTTCACCTCGATGCTCGAGGCATCGACCTCGTGGTTGACTATCTTGTTCTGAGCCAGCCAGCGATGCAGCCAATGACCGTCCAGCCCGGCCTCGTAGCAGGACAGCATGCGAACCGGCCTGCCCTGCTGCTCCGCCTTCGCCCGAGCCCGCAAAAGCAGCCCCGACAGCGCCGCCATGTCACCACCGTCAATCCGGTAACGGCTCATCTTCTCGGCGCCTGGCAGCATGATTCCTAACTGCCACTTCGCCTTGCTCAGTTCGAAAACAACATAAACCGTGGCATACTCGCTCCCGGCGGGTGCGTCAGTGTGATCAGTGCGCATGATTGATCCTCTGGGTGAGTTGGTGGT
>NZ_PSRT01000331.1 GCF_004212635.1 Bradyrhizobium genosp. SA-3
GCCGCCAAGCAAAAGCCCGCGCCGAAGAAGTCGATGGCCGACGAGAGTGCCGGCGAAGGCGACCGCATCGCCAACCAGTCGATCCGCGTCAACGTGGATACGCTGGAGCATCTGATGACCATGGTCTCCGAGCTGGTCTTGACCCGCAACCAGCTGCTGGAGATCTCCCGCCGCAACGAGGACACCGAGTTCAAGGTACCGCTGCAGCGGCTGTCCAACGTCACCGCCGAGCTGCAGGAGGCGTCATGAAGACGCGCATGCAGCCGATCGGCAACGCCTGGCAGAAGCTGCCCCGCATCGTCCGCGACCTCTCCTCCGAACTCGGCAAGCAGATCGAGCTGGAGATGCACGGCGCCGACACCGAGCTCGACCGCCAGGTGCTCGACCTGATCAAGGACCCGCTCACCCACATGGTGCGCAACTCCGCCGATCATGGCCTGGAGACCCCGGCCGAGCGCCTCGCTGCCGGCAAGGGCGAGCAGGGCACCATTCGCCTGTCCGCCTATCACGAGGGCGGCCACATCATCATCTGCATCGCCGACAATGGCCGCGGCCTCAACACCGAGAAGATCAAGGCCAAGGCGATCTCGAGCGGTCTCGTCACCGAGGCTGAGCTCGAGAAGATGAGTGAGGCCCAGATCCACAAGTTCATCTTCGCGCCGGGCTTCTCGACCGCGGCCGCCATCACCTCGGTCTCCGGCCGCGGCGTCGGCATGGACGTGGTCCGCACCAATATCGACCAGATCGGCGGCACCATCGACATCAAGAGCGTGGCCGGCGAGGGTTCTTCCGTCACCATCAAGATCCCGCTGAC
>NZ_PSRT01000332.1 GCF_004212635.1 Bradyrhizobium genosp. SA-3
TAGCCACTATCTGGTCGATCCGGTCGCCTGCACGCCAGCGTCGGGCTGGGAGAAGGGGCAGGTCGAGAACCAGGTCGGGCTGGTCCGGGAACGCTTCTTCACGCCGCGGCTGCGGTTCAAAAACCTCGACGAGTTGAACGCCTGGCTGCTCGACAAATGCATCGCCTACGCCAAGGCTCATCGCCATCCGGAGCTGGTCGATCAGACGATCTGGGACGTGTTCGAAGCCGAACGCCCCAAACTCGTTCCCTATGCCGGCCGCTTCGACGGCTTCCATGCGGTGACGGCATCGGTCTCGAAGACCTGCCTGGTGCGCTTCGACAACAACAAGTACTCGGTCGCAGCCAGCGCAGTCGGACGACCAGTCGAGGTTCAAGCCTATGCCGATCGCATCGTGATCCGTCAGGATGGACGCATCGTTGCCGAGCACCCGCGATCCTTTGGCCGCGGCGATACCGTCTACGACCCCTGGCATTATGTGCCGGTGCTCGCCCGCAAACCCGGCGCCTTGCGCAACGGTGCTCCCTTCAAAGACTGGGTGCTGCCGGCCGCGATCGAGCGGATCCGGCGCAAGCTTGCCAGCATCGACGATGGCAATCGGCAGATGGTCGACATCCTCAACGCGGTGCTGACTGACGGTCTGCCCGCGGTGGAAGCGGCCTGTGCCGAAGCGCTCAGTCACAGCGTCCATTCCGCCGATGTCGTGCTCAACATCCTGGCCCGGCAACGCGAGCCCGCCCCACCGGCCAACATCATGACGCCGGCCGCACTGACGCTCCGTCATGCG
>NZ_PSRT01000333.1 GCF_004212635.1 Bradyrhizobium genosp. SA-3
TGCATGACGGAGCGTCAGTGCGGCCGGCGTCATGATGTTGGCCGGTGGGGCGGGTTCACGTTGACGGGCGAGGATATTGAGCACGACATCGGCGGAATGGACGCTGTGACTGAGCGCTTCGGCACAGGCCGCTTCCACCGCGGGCAGACCGTCAGTCAGCACCGCATTGAGGATGTCGACCATCTGCCGATTGCCGTCATCGGTGCTGGCGAGCTTGCGTCGGATCCGCTCGATTGCGGCCGGCAGCACCCAGTCCTTGAAGGGAGCGCCGTTGCGCAAGGCGCCGGGTTTGCGAACGAGCACCGGCACATAGTGCCAGGGGTCGTAGACGGTATCGCCGCGGCCAAAGGATCGCGGATGCTCGGCAACGATGCGTCCATCCTGACGGATCACGATGCGATCGGCATAGGCTTGAACCTCGACCGGTCGTCCGACTGCGCTGGCTGCGACCGAGTACTTGTTGTTGTCGAAGCGCACCAGGCAGGTCTTCGAGACCGACGCCGTCACCGCATGGAAGCCGTCGAAGCGGCCGGCATAGGGAACGAGCTTGGGGCGTTCGGCTTCGAACACTTCCCAGATCGTCTGATCGACCAGCTCCGGATGGCGATGCGCCTTGGCGTAGGCGATGCATTTGTCGAGCAGCCAGGCGTTTAGCTCGTCGAGGGTTTTGAACCGCAGCCGCGGCGTGAAGAAGCGTTCCCTGACCAGCCCGACCTGGTTCTCGACCTGCCCCTTCTCCCAGCCCGACGCTGGCGTGCAGGCGACCGGATCGACCAGATAGTGGCTG
>NZ_PSRT01000334.1 GCF_004212635.1 Bradyrhizobium genosp. SA-3
CACATCTGCAGGAAGCGGCGATTGTAGAGACGCCCTTTACCGACGAAGATCGTCTCTACGGCGGTCTTCATGTTGTCGTAGATGCCGCGGGTGCAGGTGCCTTTGAACAGGGCGAACGCCCGGTCGTGGGCGTCGAACACCATCTCCTGCGTCTCCCGCGGATAGGCCCGCACGAACAGCATGCGGCTGTGACAGAGCCGGACATGGGCGGCCTTCACCATCACCGTGGTGCCGCTCAGCAAGACCACCTCGTGGCTCCAGTCGAACTGGTAGGCTTCGCCTGGGGCAAAGCTCAGCGGGACATAAGCGGCCGCGGTCGATTGCCCGCGTTCTTTGCTCCACCGCCTGGCGTAACGCCGCACCGCATCGTAACCGCCGTCATAGCCGCGGCCGCGCAGCTCTTCGAAGATCCGGATCAACGTCAGCTGTTCACGAGCCGATTTAGCCGCGTTCGCCGCCAGCAATCCGTCAAGCTCTACTGCCCATCGTCCCAGCTTTGGCCGCGGCTGCACCTGCCGCTCGTACTCGAAGGAGGTCTCTCCCGACCTCAGCACCTTCCGAACCGTGTTCCGCGACACCTTCAGGTCACGGGCGATCTCCTTGATCGTCTTGCCCTTGACGAAGTGCTCGCGCCGGATCCGGGCAATCGTCTCCACGATCAGCATCCCCCACCACCTGCTTCGTTCCAAAGCAGGCAGCGCAACAGACCAATCTGTAGGGGGTCAATTTTGGACGCCGATCCCCCGGCTTAGGGGGTCAATATTGCAGGCCGAATGACA
>NZ_PSRT01000335.1 GCF_004212635.1 Bradyrhizobium genosp. SA-3
TGACCGCCGATGCGCAAGGCGCCTGGTCGTTTGCGCCGAGCGGGCTGGCCGACGGACCGCACACCATCGTGGCCAGCCAGACCGATCCCTTCGGCAATACCGGTTCGGCCTCGCTGAGCTTCACCCTCGACACGGCGGCCCCGAGCGGCAGCACGCCAGACCTGACGGCGGGCTCGGACAGCGGCGGCTCGAACACGGACAACATCACCTCGGCGACCTCGCCGAGTTTCACGGTGGCGCTGAGTCCGACGGCGGCGATCGGCGATACGGTGCAGCTGTTGCTGGGCGGCTCGCCGCTGGCACATCCGGTCACGCATGTGATCACGGCCACCGACATGACGGCCGGCAGCGTCAGCCTGACGGTGACTGCCGGCGATCTCGGAGCCGATGGCGCCAAGCAGGTCACGGCGCAGTTCAGCGATGCCGCCGGCAACAGTTCGATGACTGAAGCGCTGAGCTTCACCCTCGATACCACGGCGCCCGCCGTCGCCATCACCAGCGCGGGCGGACCGGTCAACCAGGCGAGCCAAACCATCACCGGCACGGTGGACGTCGCCGATGCCGGCGCCATCGTCACCATCCTGGACGGCACCACCGCGATCGGCACCGCCATCGTGCAAGGCAACGGCAGCTGGAGCAGCACAGTCACGCTCTATAACGGCCCGAACTCGCTGACGGCACGGGTGAGCGATGCGGCCGGCAACACCGCGACCAGCAGCGCGGTGGTCTATACGCTCAGCACCACCGGCCCGACG
>NZ_PSRT01000336.1 GCF_004212635.1 Bradyrhizobium genosp. SA-3
GAGGAGGGACCTACCGCCGCTCGCGAAAGAATTCCCGCAGCAGCCGCGCCGCCTCGCTCTCGCCGACCCCGGAATAGACCTCCGGCGCGTGGTGGCAGGTCGGGGAAGCAAAGAACCGCACGCCGGACTCGACCGCGCCGCCTTTGGGGTCGGCGGCGCCGTAATAGAGCCGCCTCACCCTTGCAAAGGAGATGGCGCCCGCACACATGGTGCAGGGCTCCAGCGTCACGTAAAGGTCGCAGTCGACGAGGCGCTCGCTGCCGATCTTCTTCGCCGCCTCGCGCAGCGCGATGATCTCGGCATGGGCCGTGGGGTCGTAGTCGGTCAGCGTCCGGTTCGCCGCGGTGGCGATGACCTCGTAATTGCGGACCACGACGCACCCGATCGGAACTTCGCCCGATTTTCCGGCATTTTCGGCCGTCCTAAGCGCCAAATCCATGAAAGAAGGGGCTTTCATGCCTCGTATCATCGCCAGAAACCTGCTACTAGCTCCGCCTTCAGCAAGAGTGGATACCGATTTTGCCTGAGCATGCGGCTCGGAACGAGCGCGCACAATGCTCATCGCGCCACCCCTAAGTGAGATTATTCATGCCTCGCGACAGCGACAAAGACAACGATTCCCGCGGCCGGCGTGATCGTGGCCCGTCCAAGGGCCGTACCGGCAAGCCCCGGGGGCCGGACAAGAAATTCGCCAAGCGCGGCTTCGAGGGCAAGGGTGATCGCGACAGCCGCCCGCCCCGCGAGGGCCGTGAG
>NZ_PSRT01000337.1 GCF_004212635.1 Bradyrhizobium genosp. SA-3
TCACCCCGCCGGTCGCATTGGCATAGATGATGCGTGTGTTGCCGTTGCCGGTGATGACGTCATCGCCGCCCAGGCCTTCGAACTGGTTGTAGGTGCCGTTGTTGCCGACGTTGGAAGCACCGTTCTGGCCGTAGCCCGTTGCGTTGTAGCTGTCGGCGTAGCCGGTGCCCTGAATGCCCTCGATCGAGCGCAGCGTATCGCTGCCGATCGACGCGTCGCCGGTCGCCGTGCCCGCCGCCATGTCGACGGTCACACCGCCCGTGACCGTGCTGAGGCTGTTGTAGATGGCAACGTCGAACCCGCCGCGACCGTCGATGTAATCGTCACCGCCAAGACCGGTGAAGTTGTTGTTGAAGCTGCTCCCGAGCAGCGTGTCCGAGAAAGTCGAGCCCTGCACCGCATTGACGCCGGTGAAGGTGTCGGTTCCCTCGGTCGCACCCGTGGCACTGCCGGCGACCGTGACTGCATTCGTCGTCCCGATGGCGCTGGTCTCGAGGTCGACGCTGACGCTCGAGGCGGCGATCTGGTAGTTCAGGCGGGTGAAGCCGTTGCCGATGATGGTGTCGTTGCCGCCGGCGCCGGCGAAGTCATTGAAGGCCCCCGAGGAGCCGACATTGGTCGCGCCGGCCTGACCGAAGCCGGTCGCATCGAAGGTGTCGTCAAAATTGGTGCCGCGGGCGGCCTCGACGTTGCGCAACGTGTCGGTGCCGACCGTCGCATCGCCGTTCACAATGCCCGCGG
>NZ_PSRT01000338.1 GCF_004212635.1 Bradyrhizobium genosp. SA-3
ACTGCCAAGCACATCCTCATCCATTGTGGCACCGTAGGTGAAGACCGGGGCCAACCGGTCTAGCAAGAGTTGACCCGCGCGTGAGTGTTGTTGGCAATGAATACCCAACAGGCGAATTTTCGTGGATTATGACGTTATAAGGGAGGGTGTCGAAGACCAAGAACAAACAATTCAATCAGGCCTTAAGGCTTGGTTGCAAATCAGATTTCAAGCTTTACAAGTAGCTTCACGATGACGAACGAGTTTTGGTTGAGACGATGCGCAGTGGGCGGCGATCGATCCATTGCTTCCGAAGAAACGTCCTGGGGCGCGCCGTGTCGGTGCGTGCCTCGCCATCGGAGCACTGGTCCTGCTCGGCCTGTACTCGCTGTTTCCTCATTCGTATGGAAGAGAAGGCCGTTACGCGAGCCTACACCGGCCGTTCCCGTGGAGGAGCATTCAGCACAACTGTGAGCCGCTCTTCTTCAAGGATGGAACGGGAATGGGTGCGCAGGTCTGCGCCTTCTAAAGGCACAATCTGCCCTTACAGTTCGGCCAGGTGGTCCTGGGGTTGCCGCGAGCACACAGGCTCAAATCTTCTCTTCGAAGCCGGCATAAATGTGTCTGCGCTTTGCGATAGCGGCGGCTCAAAACTGTCAGCGCGGGTCACGCGGCATCGCAATTTCGATCTCACCATCGTCTGGTGAGGATCGGTCGTGTCCCTGGTGATGGTGTAGTTCGGTAGAGCAAAGCCGTCCGC
>NZ_PSRT01000339.1 GCF_004212635.1 Bradyrhizobium genosp. SA-3
GCTAAGCGCGCCGATCATCATGCGCAGCGAAAAAGCGAGTGTGACCGTCCAATTGTGCTTGTCCAACAGGAATATTCCAGGTGTCCCGGTGGTGCCCGAGGTGGTTGCCACTGAATATTTGCCAAGGAGGCGTTGCCCGATCAGCTCAGGGTTATCGACGAACGCTCGCACTGCCGCGAAACTAACCTCGCGATCGGTGACCCAGTCGTCAAAATGACGCATCAGCTCTTGCTTATGAGCCACCGGCAGCACGGACGAACTCTCAATCCGCTCCGGTAGACCCTGATAGAGCTCGCGATAATAGGGCGAGTTGGCGCGAGCGAAGGCGACGGCCTCGCCAAGCCGGGCGCGTTGTCGCTGCGCGATGGCATTGAGACCTTGCCTTCTTGCGCGGTGCGCATCGAGCAATACCGATGAGATGCTTTCGCTCATGACAAGCTCACATAGGCGTGGTGCGCGCGCTCAGGCGCCATCACGTCGCACCCCCCCGCAAGCGGCTCGCGAAGGCCTACAGGATCATCAGACGAAAACGGCCTATCAAACAACCGCGCCCAACTCGCGGGCGCAAGCGCTTGCGCCGCGTGGGGCGCGGAGGTTGATGCTCGCTTTCTCTGGCCGCAAGGACGCTGGCACTGTCGGCGCTGGCCCCGTCGGGCACTGGCACTGTCGGCCTCCTCCTGTGGCGCTCGTGGCGCGAGAGACCGTCTCGATCAACCCACCCTTGATGTAGACCCGCGCA
>NZ_PSRT01000340.1 GCF_004212635.1 Bradyrhizobium genosp. SA-3
CGGTTGCCGCGATCGGGCTACCGTCGATGGTGAAGTGCACCACGGTGTTGGCGAGGCCGGTGCCGCTCACGGCCGGGTTGGCGGTGACGTGGTCGGTGACTGAGGTGCCGGTGTCGACGACCAGGGCCTCGGTCACCGTCGGGCCGGTGGTGCTGAGCGTGTAGACCACCGCACCGCTGGTCGCGGTGTTGCCGGCGGCATCGCTCACCCGTGCCGTCAGCGAGTTCGGGCCGTTGTTGAGCGTGACCGTGCTGCTCCAGCTGCCGTTGCCTTGCACGATGGCGGTGCCGATTGTGGTGGTGCCGTCCAGGATGGTGACGGTGGCGCCGGCATCGGCGACGCCGACCGTGCCGGTGATGGTTTGGCTCGCCTGGTTGACCGGTCCGCCCACGCTGGTGATCGCGACGGCGGGTGCCGTCGTGTCGAGCGAGAAGCTCAGCGATGCACTGCCGGTGTTGCCGAAGCTGTCGGTCTGGCTCGCCACGATGGTGTGTAATCCGTCGGCCAGCCCGCTCGGCGTAAACGACCAAGCGCCTTGCGCATCGGTGGTCGCCGTGGTCGTGCTGAGAACGCCATCGATCGTCAGATGCACCACGGTGTTGGCGAGACCGGTGCCGCTCAGCGCCGGGTTGGCGGTGACGTGGTCGCTGGCCGAAGTGCCGGTGTCGGCGACGAGGGCTTCGGTCAC
>NZ_PSRT01000341.1 GCF_004212635.1 Bradyrhizobium genosp. SA-3
CGTACCATTTGCCATTCACAGGAAAGCTGCTCGCCATGTAGTCCGGATACGTCGCAAGCTTGCGAGCGACTTTCTCCGGTATCAGTTCGTAGGCTTTGCGGTTGCTGGGAGCGAGCGGGAATAGCTGGGCGAAAGCTGCCTGGCGGTCGGCGCGGCCGACAAACTCGATAAACTTCTGCGCATTCTGAGCGTTCGGGCTGCCTTTTGGGATGATCCAGTAGTCCCAGGTCAGCTTGGCTTGATTCCGATTGATTTCAATAGGATCGCCCTGGTCGATCAGGGTGAGCGCCCGCCCGTCGTAGGACAGCGCGATGTCGGCCACACCATCGCGCATGATCTGCAAGATCTCGGCGCCGCCCGTCCACCACTTGCGAACGTGCGGCTTGATCTTGTCGAGACTCGCGAACACACGGTCGATGTCCATGGGGTAGAGCGCATCCTTAGCCACGCCGCTCGCCAGCAGAGCTTCCTCCCAAGGCGCAGGGAAGCCGTATTGACCGCTCGGGAGCGCGCGGACGCCGGGAAATTTCTCGACATCCCAGAACTCGGTCCAGCTGGTGGGCCGCGGCTTGTCAGCCGGGAACTTCTTCGTGTTGTAGACCATATTCAAAGAATAGATCTGGCTGCCGAAGCCATATGGATGCTTGCAGTAGTCTGCGATCCCGTCCA
>NZ_PSRT01000342.1 GCF_004212635.1 Bradyrhizobium genosp. SA-3
ACTGCCGGGCTCGCGCGCGATCACAAACCGCAACAAGGGCGCTCGGCCAAGATCGATGCGGTGCTGGCGCGGATCAAACCGATCCTTAAGCTGCGCGGCGCCAGGATCAGCAGACCCGTCCAGCTCGACCTCGCTCACCCCCAGCAGCGCGTTCCGCCACACCACCTGCGCCGGGCGCGACAGCCCCTCCCAGACGAACGAGGTGCGCAGAATGTCGTGCCGATCCACCACCCGCTGAACCGCGGCAAGATAGCGCTCCAACAGGTCGCGATCGGCAAACGCCATCTGCGAGACCAGCAGGTACGGATCGCCCTTTGTCGCCAACAGATGATGGAACAGGATGCCGTCCTGCAGCGGCGACAAGCCATAAATGTCCTGGATGTTGCCGACCCCGCCCGGCACTGTGGCGATGATCCGGTCGATCTCGCCCTGCGTCAGCTCAATCAGCGGCAGCATCTCTGGCGTGATCACAGGACTCTGTTCGCTGATCCGATTGGCCGGGACCGCCATCTCGTGATGGCGACTGAGGCTTGCGGCCAGATCCGCCAGCACCGGCTTTGCAAACAAGGTCCGCACCTCGACCCCCAGCGACTGCCGCCGCA
>NZ_PSRT01000343.1 GCF_004212635.1 Bradyrhizobium genosp. SA-3
CTCAGCGAGGTGCAGCGCCGCCACCTCGCCACCGCGGCGGCGTCAGGCGAAACGCTGATCGCGCTGGTCGACGCGGTGCTGGAATATGCCCGCCTGGAGGCCGCTACCGAAATGCTGGAGACGCGCGACTTCCGTCTCGACCAGCTCATCGAGGCCGCCGCCGACCTGATGCGTCCGCAGGCCTTTGACAAGGGACTGAGCTTCGACCTCGCCTGCGATGCGACGGTCAACACGTCCGTGCACGGCGATCCTGTCAGGCTCAATCGCATCCTGCTCAATCTGATCGGCAATGCAATCAAGTTCACGGCAAGCGGCGGGATCGGCTTGAGCGCGGCGGCCGAGCGGCGCGACGATCATGTCCTGCTGCGTATTGCCGTTCGCGACACCGGCATCGGCATCGCACCGGACATGCACGAGCGGATTTTTGAGGATTTCGTCCAGACCGACGACAGCATCGCGCGGCGGTTCGGCGGCACCGGCCTCGGCCTTGCGATCGCGCGGCGCCTCACCCGCCTGATGCGCGGCGAGCTGACGGTTGAGAGCGCGCCGGGCGCGGGCAGCACCTTCACGCTTGCAGTCGCCGCTTCGCCTCGCC
>NZ_PSRT01000344.1 GCF_004212635.1 Bradyrhizobium genosp. SA-3
GCAGCTTCAGCCGCGGCGACACCATGAACTTCATGGCCGCCATCGGTCCGGACTTCAAAGCCGGTTATGTCGACGAGATCCCGGTCAGTAATGCCGACGTCGGCATGACCGCTGCCCGGCTCATGGACCTGCGCGGCCCGCAGAATGGCGGTCTCGTCGGCCGCGTGATGTCGGAGGCCATGCCCAACGGCACGGTGCCGAAGGCCTATGCCGGCACGATGAAGTCAAAACCGGCCGAGGGTGGCCTGCTGACCGTGCTGAACTTCCAGCGCGTCGGCAGCCAGCGCTATTTCGATGCCGCCGGCTTCCCCGGCCGCACGCTCGGGCTCGAGGGCGGCAAACAAAAAACGGCGGGGAAGTAGCCTCGCCGCTTCATCACGTCCTCGATTGAGACGCCTAAATTTACATGCCCAAATCTTACATGCCGATGTCGAACACGTTCGGCAATTGGCCAGCCAGAGGCAGCGCGGTGGCGCCCAGGAAGGTCGCCACCATCGCCATCAGGCGACGGTTGTTCTGGCGCTTGCCGCGCATCTGGCCGGCGATCCACTCCAGCATCTCACTGTTGACCTTGGAGGCATAGGAC
>NZ_PSRT01000345.1 GCF_004212635.1 Bradyrhizobium genosp. SA-3
CGGGAAAGGCCTTCACCTTCTCGTCGATCTCTCCACACAGCCGGCTCACCTGGCTTTTTGGAGATGCCGCTCATCCCCATCGCCTGGACGAGATCGTCCACCGAACGGGTCGAGACGCCCTGCACATAGGCTTCCTGCACCACAGCGGTCAGCGCCTTCTCGGCCATCCGGCGCGGCTCCAGGAAGCCCGGGAAGTAGGAGCCCTTGCGCAGCTTGGGAATGCGCAGCTCGACCGTGCCGGCGCGGGTCTCCCAGGTCCGGTCGCGGTAGCCGTTGCGCTGCGCCAGACGCTCGGGGTTCTTCTCGCCGTAGCCCGCCCCGGTCTGGCCTTCGACTTCCAGCTCCATCAATCGCTGGGCGGCAAAGCCGATCATCTCGCGCAACAGATCGGCATCAGGGGTCTTCTCCACGAGCGTGCGCAGGTTCATCATCTCGTCGGTCATCGGTGGTTCCTCGGTTGGGTTGGCGTGTCGCAACCCGATCCTACCGGAGAACTGCCGGTGACCACCTCAAAGCCGCCCGCCCGCTACGGCGCTATTGGGGAGCGCGCGT
>NZ_PSRT01000346.1 GCF_004212635.1 Bradyrhizobium genosp. SA-3
GCGCGCTGGCTGCTGTTGGAGCTGCAGCATCATCTGATCGGGGATCACACCACACTGGAGCTGATGCGTGCCGAGGTCCAGGCTGTGCTGGAGGGACGCGAGCACGAGCTGAGCGCGCCACAGCCGTTCCGCAACCTGGTGGCGCAGGCGCGCCTGGGCGTTGATGCAAAGGCGGATGAAGCGTTCTTCCGGGGGTGGCTGGCAGACATCGACGAGCCGAGCACGCCGTTCGGCTTGCGCGAGGTGCGCGGCGACGGCAGCGGGGTTCGAGAGGCGCAGCGGATGCTGCCGCAGCAGCTGAACGCGCGGCTGCGTAGCCAGGCGCGACGGCTGGGGGTGAGCCTGGCGAGCCTGTGCCATCTGGCCTGGGGTCAGGTGGTGGCGCGCAGCAGCGACCGCGAGCAGGTGGTGTTCGGCACGGTGCTGTTCGGCCGCATGCATGGCGGTGCGGGTGGCGACCGCGCGATGGGGCTGTTCATCAACACGCTGCCGCTGCGGCTTGATCTTGATGGGACCGCGGTCGAGGCGAGCGTGCGAACCAC
>NZ_PSRT01000347.1 GCF_004212635.1 Bradyrhizobium genosp. SA-3
CCGTCATTGCGAGCGCAGCGAAGCAATCCAGAGTCTTTCCGCGGAGGCAGTCTGGATTGCTTCGTCGCATCAGCGCAAAATTGCTTTGCAATTTTGTCGCGAGCTCCTCGCAATGACGGAGTTTGAGGCGGCATGGTCGCTCATCATTCGCATTTCAATTGCAGACACAGCTTCGCATCCTCGCGGCTTGTTCGCCCGAGCTTTGCTTCGATGCCTTGCCCTCAATGAAGAGGGCGCAGGGAAGACCGGGAGCCGGTTGGCTCCTATGAACCGCCATGCCAAGAGCAGATTGCGTGTGCTTCAATGCATAGCGGGAAACAGGGCAACCGGAGACATCCCGGCCTTCCCTGCGCAGTGGTTGGAACGGCTTATGTCGCGCTCTCCCCGGGGAGCGATGCACTATTGCCCCCGTCGCCTTGCCGATGGCTGATGCGCGTGCCCGGTCGGGCCGCGACATCACCGCAAGACTTGGCGCACAGACCCCGGGCGCCAGGACCACACGATTTTGCCGTACGCGAACCGCACCCGTC
>NZ_PSRT01000348.1 GCF_004212635.1 Bradyrhizobium genosp. SA-3
CCTACCGGACGGCAATCTGGAGTTTTTGGGCCGCAACGACGACCAGGTGAAGATCCGCGGCTTCCGGATCGAGCCGGGCGAGATCGCGGCGCGGCTTTGCGAGCACCCGTTCGTGCGCGAGGCGGTGGTGGTGGCGCCGCAGGACGGCGCCGGCGAGAAGCGGCTGGTGGCCTATGTGGTGTGTGCGCCTGAAGCTCAATCGGATGAGCCGGATGGCGCTGGAGCTGAGCTGGCCGCCACGTTGCGGGCGCATGTGGGCGCGCATCTGCCGGACTACATGGTGCCGGCGGCGTTCGTGCGGCTGGCGGCGCTGCCGCTGACGGTGAATGGCAAGCTCGATCGCAAGGCGCTGCCGGCGCCGGACGATGAGGCGTATGCACATCGCGCCTATGAGCCACCGCAAGGCGAGATGGAGACCGTGCTGGCGCAGATCTGGGCCGAGCTGCTCGGGCTGGCGCGGGTCGGACGCCACGACCACTTCTTCGAACTGGGAGGGCACTCGCTCTTGGCGGTGCAGCTGATGGAGCGGC
>NZ_PSRT01000349.1 GCF_004212635.1 Bradyrhizobium genosp. SA-3
GCCGCGACCGCGGGCACCGGCGGGGTGAAGGTCGCCGTGATCCTGCCGCTCTCGGCCGCCGGCAATGCGGGCCTCGCGGCGCAATCCATGCGTAATGCCGCCGAGATGGCGCTGGCCGAGTTCCAGAACCCGAACATCCAGCTCCTGATCAAGGACGACAATGGCAGCCCGCAAGGCGCGCAAGCGGGTGCGCAGCAGGCGGTCGATGAGGGCGCCGAGATCATCCTGGGACCGCTGTTCGCGCAGTCGGTGCCGGCGGTGGCGCAGGTCGCGCGCACGCGTGGCATTTCGGTGATCGCGTTCTCGACCGATTCCAGCATCGCCGGCCGCGGCGTCTATCTGCTCAGCTTCCTGCCGGAGTCCGACGTCAACCGCATCGTCGAATATTCCGGCAGCATCGGAAAGCGCTCGGTCGCTGTGCTCGTGCCCGACAATGCCTATGGCAACGTCGTCGAAGCCGCCGTGAAGGCGGCGGTGCCGCGGCGCGGCGGGCGCGTCGTCGCCTTCGAGAAATACGGCGCCGATCG
>NZ_PSRT01000350.1 GCF_004212635.1 Bradyrhizobium genosp. SA-3
CGTGCACTTCATGCGCAACGCGCTGGCGCATGCCGGCAAGAGCGGGCGGCGCGTCGTCTCCGCCTTCATCGCCACCGCGTTTGCCCAGGACGATGCGGAGGCAGCCAAGGCGCAATGGCGCAAGGTCGCCGACCAGCTCCGCCCGAAGCTGCCCAAGCTTGCGGGCTTCCTGGACGAGGCCGAGACCGACGTGCTGGCCTATATGACCTTCCCACCGCAGCACCGGACCAAGCTGCACTCCACCAACCCGATCGAGCGCCTTAACGGCGAGATCAAGCGGCGCACCGAGGTGGTCGGCATCTTCCCGAACGAAGATGCCATCGTCCGCCTCATCGGCGCGATCCTGCTCGAGCAGAACGATGAATGGGCTGTCCAACGCGCCCGTTACATGACTCTGGAAACTATCGCGCCATTGAGCGATGATCCAACCATCAGCCTTCCGGCTATCGCCAGCTGATCTGCCCGGCTCCTGCCGGTGAACGCGGTGACCCGCCGCC
Organism: Bradyrhizobium genosp. SA-3; assembly: GCF_004212635.1. Taxonomy (GTDB): domain Bacteria; phylum Pseudomonadota; class Alphaproteobacteria; order Rhizobiales; family Xanthobacteraceae; genus Bradyrhizobium. Next base: position 498 of record NZ_PSRT01000350.1, read on the forward strand.
AGCTACACCACGCAACGGGACACGATCC
>NZ_PSRT01000351.1 GCF_004212635.1 Bradyrhizobium genosp. SA-3
TGGTCGTTGCCACCGTGCGCGGCGATGAACATGGCGACGGCCGACCGGCAATAGGATTCGATTTCGTTGTCGTCCTCTGCTTTCGCCTGATCGAAGCGTGCGATCATCAGGAGATCGGATCCTTTGAAAAGCGCGGCAAACAAGCGGGCGGACCGGAGAGGATCGGGCACGTTCAGAAGCGCCTTCGCGTGCAACTGACGCAACAGGGCCTCGATTTGGGTGATGACATGGACGGGGCCGGCTTCGAAATGGAGCTTGCTTAACGACTTTTGATTCGTCTTGTCGGCCATGACCATGGCTTCGACACTGCGGACGTCTGATCTCAACAGCGTGCGAAGCAGTAATGATCCCACCGCCATGAGCTGATCTTCGACCGAACCGTGGACGCCTTCAAGAAGGGCCTGGGGTGCAAACAACTGATGGCAGCCGGCCGCCATGGCCGCGCTGAACAGCGCCTCCTTGTTCTCGAAGTGCCGATAGATGCTGAGCTTGGATATCTTCGCTCGCTGGGCGACCTTGTCCAA
>NZ_PSRT01000352.1 GCF_004212635.1 Bradyrhizobium genosp. SA-3
GGTGAAGCTCGGCGAGGTCGCCGAGGTGATGTTGTCCGAGTTCGAGCTGCCGCTGTCCGAGCCCGCCGTCAGATCTGGTGTGCCGCCGCTCGGTGCCGTCGTGTCCAGCGTGAAGCTTAACGAGGCCGAACCGGTGTTGCCGAAGCTGTCGGTCTGGCTTGCCACGATGGTGTGCGGTCCGTCGGCCAGCCCGCTCGGCGTAAACGACCATGCGCCTTGCGCATCGGCGGTCACCGTGGTCGTGCTGAGAACGCCATCGATCGTCAGATGCACCACGGTGTTGGCGAGGCCGGTGCCGTTCAGCGTCGGGTTGGCGGTGACGTGGTCGGTGACTGAAGTGCCGGTGTCGGCGACCAGGGCCTCGGTCACCGTCGGGCCGGTGGTGCTGAGCGTGTAGACCACCGCGCCGCTGGTTGCGATGTTGCCGGCGGCATCGCTCACCCGCGCGGTTAGCGTGTTCGGGCCGTTGTTGAGCGTGACCGTGCTGCTCCAGCTGCCGTCGCCTTGCACGA
>NZ_PSRT01000353.1 GCF_004212635.1 Bradyrhizobium genosp. SA-3
CATGGATGATCTGTTGCGGGAGTTTTTGACGGAGACCAGCGAGAGCCTGGACACCGTCGACAATCAGCTGGTGAAGTTCGAGCAGGAGCCGAACAACGCCAAGATCCTGGATAACATCTTCCGCCTGGTCCACACCATCAAGGGCACCTGCGGCTTCCTCGGCCTGCCGCGGCTGGAAGCGCTGGCACATGCCGGCGAGACGCTGATGGGCAAATTCCGCGACGGCATGCCGGTGACCGGGCAGGCGGTGACGGTGATCCTGTCCTCGATCGACCGCATCAAGGAGATTTTGGCCGGCCTGGAGGCGACCGAAGCCGAGCCGGAAGGCAACGACCGCGACCTCATCGACAAGCTGGAGGCGATGGTCGAGCAGGGCATGGCCGCCATGTCCGGCTCGGCGCAGCCGATGCCGAGCGGCGCAGCTCCTGTCGCCGACGCGCCGCCGCTGGCGCCGGAAGCCCCGGCTGCCGCTGTGCCCACCAAGGCGATGACCACGGGCACGCTGATCG
>NZ_PSRT01000354.1 GCF_004212635.1 Bradyrhizobium genosp. SA-3
CCCGGATGGAGCGAAGCGCAATCCGGGGGTGGCTCGCCCGGCATCTCGCACCGTCCCGGATTACGCTGGCGCTCCATCCGGGCTACGGCATCTGCCTGTGTCGCTCCTCTGTCAATCCTAGCTCGCGAAAATATTCCACTTTACCGAAATTCGGATTTGTCGTATGTGTCGCCCATCCCGGCTCATCCGAGAGGGGCGATCATGTGTCGTGATGATCGCAGAGCCGGGGAGCGGTGGACGCGGCAGCGTCGGGCGCGAGGCTAAGGGCAGGGCGGATTGCTCTCCGTGAGCCCTAAGGCTTCGCGCGGACGGACGGCGCTGTCAGGTTCGTCGCGCCAGCATTTCGATGGCAACGTGCACAACGCCGTCGAACCCTGCGGCGCCAACGAACCGCGCGTACGGCAAAACCGTGTGGTCCTGGCCGTCGTTGCTACGGTCAAGCCCTGGCGGAGGCGGCAGTCGCGTCAACCGGCGCGGTGCCGGCGACTTTCGCC
>NZ_PSRT01000355.1 GCF_004212635.1 Bradyrhizobium genosp. SA-3
GGGTCGTGTCCCGAGTGATGGTGTAGCTCGGTAGAGCAAAGCCGCCCGGACGCGCGCCTCAAATAGCGCCGTAGCGGGCGGGCGGCTTTGCGGTGGTCACCGGCAGTTCTCCGGTAGGATCGGGTTGCGACACGCCAACGCAACCGAGGAACCACCGATGACCGATGACATGATGAACCTGCGCACGCTCGTGGAGAAGACCCCTGATGCCGATCTGTTGCGCGAGATGATCGGCTTTGCGGCCCAGCGCCTGATGGAGCTGGAAGTCGAAAACCAAACCGGGGCCGCCTATGGCGAGAAGACCCCCGAGCGTCTGGCCCAGCGCAATGGCTATCGCGACCGGATCTGGGAGACCCGCGCCGGCGCAGTCGAACTACGCATCCCCAAGCTGCGCAAGGGCTCCTACTTCCCGGGCTTCCTGGAGCCGCGCCGGATGGCCGAGAAGGCGCTTACCGCCGTGGTGCAGGAAGCCTATGTG
>NZ_PSRT01000356.1 GCF_004212635.1 Bradyrhizobium genosp. SA-3
GCTGCCGGGCTCGCGCGCGATCACAAACCGCAACAAGGGCGCTCGGCCAAGCTCGATGCGGTGCTGGCGCGGATCAAACCGATCCTTAAGCTGCGCGGCGCCAGGACCATCAGACCCGTCCAGCTCGACCTCGCTCACCTCCAGCGATGCGTGGCGCCACACCACCTGCGCCGGGCGCGACAGCCCCTCCCAGACGAACGAGGTGCGCAGAATGTCGTGCCGGTCCACCACCCGCTGGACCGCAGCAAGATAGCGCTCCAACACGCCACGGTCGGCAAACGCCATCTGCGAGACCAGCAGGTACGGATCGCCCTTTGTCGCCAACAGATGATGGAACAGGATGCCGTCCTGCAGCGGCGACAAGCCATAAATGTCCTGGATGTTGCCGACCCCGCCGGGCACTGTGGCGATGATCCGGTCGATCTCGCCCTGCGCCAGCTCAATCAGCGGCAACATCTCTGGCGTGATC
>NZ_PSRT01000357.1 GCF_004212635.1 Bradyrhizobium genosp. SA-3
GGCGCGGGGGGCCAAGTGCTGGGCGTGGACATATCCGAACCGCTGATCGCCCGAGCGCGCGCGCTTGCGCCAAGGGATACGCCGGCCCTGTTCCGGGTGGCCGACGCCAGCAGCGCCGAGCTGCCCGAGGGGGCGTTCGACATCCTGTTCTCGCGTTTCGGGGTGATGTTCTTCGACGATCCGACAGGGGCGTTCGCCCATATGCGCCGCGCGCTCAAGCCGGGCGGGCGGGCCGCTTTCGTCTGCTGGCGTGGCGCGGCCGAGAACGATTGGGTGCGCCTGCCGATGGGCGCGATCAAAGGCATCGTCCCGCCGACGGCGCTGCCCGATCCCGAAGCGCCCGGTCCATTCTCGTTCGGCGACCCGGGGCGGGTGGGTCGGATCCTGACGGCGGCCGGCTTCACCGATATCGCTATCGCGCCCTTCGATGCTTCCGTCCCGTTTGGCGAGGGCGCGACGCGGG
>NZ_PSRT01000358.1 GCF_004212635.1 Bradyrhizobium genosp. SA-3
GGTGATGGTCAGCGTCACGGTGCTGGTCGCGGTGCCGTCCTGGCTGGTCACCGTGAACTGATCTTGCACCTGCTGGCCGGCGGTGAGCTCATTGTGGGCGCCGTTGCCGATGTAGCTCCAGGCGCCGTCGGCATCGATCGTGAAGTCGCCGTAGGTCCCCTGGACGTTGATCTGCGCCACGACATGAGCCTGGCCGGTGTCCGGATCGGTGATGGTGAGCTGGCCGCTGGTGTCGAGCGCGGCGGCGGTGTCGCCCTCGGTGACGGACTTCGAGTCCGACGAGACAGTGGCGGCATCATTGGTGCCGGTGATGGTCACCGTCACAGTGCCGGTGGCGGTGCCGTCCTGGCTGGTCACCGTGAACTGGTCCTGCATCTGCTGCCCGGCGGCGAGCTCATTGTGGGCGCCGTTGCCGGTGTAGCTCCAGGCGCCGTTGGCATCGATGCTGAAGG
>NZ_PSRT01000359.1 GCF_004212635.1 Bradyrhizobium genosp. SA-3
GTAATCCAAACAGGCCGCTGACTGACGTCGTGAAGATGATCTTCCCGTAGCGCTGTGCGACCATATACGGCCAGGCAGCCTTCACCGTGTTAACCGGCCCGCCGAGGTGCACCCGCCAATAGTGATCGAAATCGTCAAGGGTGGCGTCCTCGAATAGCTGGCTTCCGCAGATACCAGCGTTGTTCACGAGGAGGTCTATTCTCCCGAAATGCTCGATGGTCGTCGCGATCAGGTCACTGCCACCTTCAGGGGTGGAAACATTGCTGTCATTCGCGATTGCCTTGCCTCCACGGGATCGAATGCAATCGGCCACCTGTTCCGCGATCGTGCAATCCTTCCCGAACCCCGATACCTCGGTCCCCAGGTCGTTCACAACGACCCGGGCGCCGCGTTCGGCGAGAAGTTCGACGTAGGCCCGCCCAAGCCCGCGACCTGCGCCAGTCACAACCC
>NZ_PSRT01000360.1 GCF_004212635.1 Bradyrhizobium genosp. SA-3
TCTCGCGATCGGGCTCGCCTTCAGCCTGCTGGGCGTCGAAACCCATGGCAAGCCGCTGGCGCTGGAGAACGGTGACCCAGCCGTAGCACCGCGCGAAACGCTGCAGGTGCGCGAGCACGTAACGACCCAGCAAGCATGATTGGAGCAAGGGCATGAATGTAGCGGACAGGAAAATCACAGCGCGCGCACCGTTCGATACCAAGAAGCTCGACCGGCTGATGCAGGAGGCGGGGCTCGACGCGCTGGTCGTCACGTCCCGCCACAACGTTCAGTACCTGCTCGGCGGCTACCGCTTCTTCTTTTTCGACGCGATGGAGGCAATCGGCGTCAGCCGCTATCTGCCGGTGTATGTGTATCAGGGCGGGCGCCCCGAGAACGCGCTCTATATTGGAAAT
>NZ_PSRT01000361.1 GCF_004212635.1 Bradyrhizobium genosp. SA-3
TTGCCGATATAGAGCGCGTTCTCCGGACGCCCGCGCTGATAGACGTACACCGGCAAATAGCGGCTGACGCCGATCGCCTCCATCGCGTCGAAGAAGAAAAAGCGATAGCCGCCGAGCAGATACTGAACGTTGTGGCGGGACGTGACGACCAGCGCGTCGAGCCGCGCCTCGTGCATCAGCCGGTCGAGCTTTTCGGTATCGAACGGCGCGCGCGCTGTGATCTTCCTGTCCGCTACATTCATGCCCTTGCTCCAATCATGCTTGCTGGGTCGTTGCGTGCTCGCGCACCGGCACAGTTTCGCGCGGTGCTACGGCCGGATCGCCGCTCTCTAGCGCCAGCGGCTTGCCATGGGTTTCGATACCAAGCAGGCTGAAGGCGAGCCCGATCGCGAGG
>NZ_PSRT01000362.1 GCF_004212635.1 Bradyrhizobium genosp. SA-3
TCATAGGCGGCGCGCGCATACGCCTCATCCGCAGGCGCAGCCAGCGCCTTGCGGTCCAGCTTGCCGTTCACCGTCAGCGGCAGCGCCGCCAGCCGCACGAACGCCGATGGCACCATGTACTCCGGCAGGTGCGCACTTATGTGCGCGCGCAAGGCGCCGGCAAGCTCGCTTCCCTCCAGCCCGTTCGAAGCTGCTTCCGGCGCGCACACCACATAGGCGACAAGACGCTGCTCGCCGCCGGGGCCCTCGTGCGCCACCACCACCGCCTCGCGCACGAACGGGTGCTCGCAAAGCCGCGCCGCGATCTCACCCGGCTCGATCCGGAAGCCGCGGATCTTCACCTGGTCGTCGTTGCGGCCCAAAAACTCCAGATTGCCGTCCGGCAGA
>NZ_PSRT01000363.1 GCF_004212635.1 Bradyrhizobium genosp. SA-3
TGGCGGTGCCGATCGCGGTGGTGCCGTCCAGGATGGTGACGGTGGCGCCGGCATCGGCGACGTCCACCGTGCCGGTGATGGTTTGGCTCGCCTGGTTGACCGGTCCGCCCGCGCTGGTGATGGTGACGGCGGGCGCCGTGGTATCGAGGGTGAAGCTCAGCGCTTCAGTCATCGAACTGTTGCCGGCGGCATCGCTGAACTGTGCCGTGACCTGCTTGGCGCCATCGGCGCCAAGATCGCCGGCAGTCACCGTCAGGCTGATGCTGCCGGCCGTCACGTCGACTGCCGTGATCACATGCGTGACCGGATGCGCCAGCGGCGAGCCGCCCAGCAACAGCTGCACCGTATCGCCGATGGCCGCCGCCGGGTTCAGCGCCAC
>NZ_PSRT01000364.1 GCF_004212635.1 Bradyrhizobium genosp. SA-3
GCGCTAAGAAGTAACTGGGCTCGTCAGGCGGCCTCCGGGAGTGGTTGGAGCTGAGCCGCGTAGCCGAGCTTGGCGAGCTGGGCGACAAGACGCTTGGCCTTTGCGGTGGCTGAGCGGTGATCGAAGTGGGCGGCGCCCAGGTCGTGATGCTCGGTACCGTCCTTCAACATGTGATAGATGGCCGTGAGCAGCGAGGCGGCCACGGCACAGATTGCTTTTTGCGGCCCGCGGCGGCAGCTCAGACGGTTGAACTGGGCCTTGTAGTAGCTGTCCTTCTTTCGCTTGGCGGCCCAGGCACATTGCACGAGCATGGTCTTCAGCCACGGCGCTCCCTTGCGGAGCCGTGTGCGTTTGCGTTTGCC
>NZ_PSRT01000365.1 GCF_004212635.1 Bradyrhizobium genosp. SA-3
TTGCCGGCGCTGATGGTCTTGCCTTCGAATACCGGCTTGATCCTGGCGAGGCCCTCCGCGGTGGTTTCCGGACGCGGACCTTCATCCTTGGTGAGCGTCACCTGCTCGAAGGTAACCTCCTTGGTATCCTTGTTGACGAGCGCCATTTTGGTCGTGAACGGCACGATCTCGTCATTGAAGCGGCCAGCCTGCAAGGCGGCGCCGACACGGCGCTGGCACTCGAGGCTGTATTCGTCCTGCTTGTCGCGGCCGATCTTGTAGCGCTCGGCGACGACCTCGGCGGTGTCGAGCATCGACATGTACATTTCCGGCTTCATCGCCATCA
>NZ_PSRT01000366.1 GCF_004212635.1 Bradyrhizobium genosp. SA-3
CTTCAAGCGCGACGACCGCGGCGGAGAGGGCCGCGGCGAGCGCAGCTTCAAGCCGCGGGGTGATCGGCCGTTCAAGCCGCGCGGCGATCGTCCGAAGTTCGATCGTGACGAGCGCGCGCCGCGCGGTGAGCGTTCGGAGCGGCGGTTCGAGGACCGCAAGTTTTCGCGCGGCGATTCCGATCGGCCGCGCAAGGATTTTGGCCGCGACCGCGACTTCGAGGGCGGCGATCGCAAGCGCAGCTTTGGCGACCGTCCGCGCGATCGTGGCGAGCGCGGCGATTCCAAGCCGTGGCAGAAGCGCGAGGCG
>NZ_PSRT01000367.1 GCF_004212635.1 Bradyrhizobium genosp. SA-3
CGGCATCGCTGCCAGGAGGCGTTGAGCACCTTGGCGACGGTGGCCTTGATGCCCTCATGGGCGTCGGAGACGACTAACTTGACGCCGCGCAAGCCTCGGCGGGCGAGCTTGCGCAGGAACGCGGTCCAGAACGTCTCGGCTTCGGAGGGGCCGATGTCCATGCCGAGAACCTCGCGCCGGCCGTCGCTGTTGACGCCGACGGCGACGATCACCGCGACCGATACGATGCGGCCATTCTGGCGCACCTTCACATAGGTGGCGTCGATCCACAGATAGGGCCAGTCGCCCTCGATTGGCCG
>NZ_PSRT01000368.1 GCF_004212635.1 Bradyrhizobium genosp. SA-3
CGCCATAGGTCCCGTGCGCGTTGGTTTGCGCCACGACATGAGCTTCGCCGCTGTCGGCGTCGGTGATGGTGAGCTGGCCACTGGTATTGAGCGCTGCGGCGGTGTCGGCCTCGGTGACGGACTTCGAGTCCGATGAGACAGTGGCGGCATCATTGGTGCCGGTGATTGTCACCGTCACGGTGCCGCTGGCGGTGCCGTCCTGGCTGGTCACCGTGAACTGGTCCTGCACCTGCTGGCCAGAGGTGAGCTCATTGTGGGCGCCGTTGCCGATGTAGCTCCAGGCGCCGTTGGCATCGAT
>NZ_PSRT01000369.1 GCF_004212635.1 Bradyrhizobium genosp. SA-3
GCTTTTTGATCGGGACGCTTCGATGCGCGTTGTGACGAGCTTGACGTGATGTCCTGGACTGGGCCGTGACGTTGTTATGCGGCAACCACCGCATCAACTTGTATCCGGTCGGGTGTGGTGACCCGGACCCTGATCTTTCATGCACGGGTGAAGGGAAGGCCCAGAAGAGACGGGACCCATCTACGAAAGCGGAATCCGAAGACCCAAGCCCGGGTTCGGTCACACGTCTGTCCTGGGTCACGTCGGCCGTCATTGGCGCACCGGCGTTCTTTAAAAGCTCGGACGCATCAC
>NZ_PSRT01000370.1 GCF_004212635.1 Bradyrhizobium genosp. SA-3
GGCAAAACCCACCTGGCCATTGCCATCGCCAGAAGCTGCATCCGATCCGGTGCCCGCGGCCGCTTCTTCAACGTAGTCGACCTCGTCAATCGCCTCGAGACCGAGACCCGCAACGGACGGCAAGGACGGCTCGCCGAGCATCTGACCCGGATGGACTTCATCGTGCTGGATGAACTCGGCTATTTGCCCTTCGCCCAGTCCGGTGGCCAGCTTCTCTTCCACCTCGTCAGCCGGCTCTATGAGCGCGCCTCCGTCATCGTGACCACCAATCTCGCCTTCGG
>NZ_PSRT01000371.1 GCF_004212635.1 Bradyrhizobium genosp. SA-3
ATCCGAGAGGGGCGATCATATGTCGTGATGATCGCAGAGCCGGGCTTGCGGTGGACGCGGCAGCGTCGGGCGCGAGAGCTGCGGGGCAGGGCGGATTGCTCTCCGTGAGCCCTGAAGGCTTCGCGCGGACGGACGGCGCTGTCAGGTTCGTCGCGCCAGCATTTCGATGGCAACGTGCACAACGCCGTCGAACCCTGTGGCGCAGGCGAACCGCGCGTACGGCAAAACCGTGTGGTCCTGGCCGTCGTTGCTACGGTCAAGCCCTGGCGGATGCGGCATT
>NZ_PSRT01000372.1 GCF_004212635.1 Bradyrhizobium genosp. SA-3
CGATGCGCGGCGGGGCGAGCGTTCGCTCCGGCGTTGCCGGCGCTACCCTTGAGCCGGGGCCGACCGGGCGCTTCGGCTTCGGCTGCCCGGGATAAAGCTTCGGCTGCTGCCGTTTGCGGTTGAGCGAGTCGTAGCCGGAGCCGCTCGCGCCGTTGGCGGCGGGCAGGCCGTAGGTCGGGACCTGACTGTTTGGGCTTTGGCCGGCGCGCGGAGCTGCCGGCGGCTGCTGGCGCCTGCGCGGATCGTTGGGATCGGGCAGCGTCGGCAGCGCAT
>NZ_PSRT01000373.1 GCF_004212635.1 Bradyrhizobium genosp. SA-3
CGCATGGAAGGGTTCGAGAAGGAACTCGGCCGCATTGCGGCGCCCGCGGTCAAGACCGCTTCCTGGGGTAGCACGGACGCGATCCGTCTCGCCATCGATCACATCAAGGCGCTGGGCGCCGGCCTGAAACGCGTCGGATTCGAGCCGAGTTTCCTGCCGTCCGATGCCAAGGATCTCCTGAGCAAAGAGCTCGGCGGCGCGTCGCTGGCGGACGCGCAATTCGTGCTGGAACGGCTGCGCGCGGTCAAGACCGCGGCAGAACTTGACCT
>NZ_PSRT01000374.1 GCF_004212635.1 Bradyrhizobium genosp. SA-3
ACAGGACTCTGTTCGGTGATCCGATTGGCCGGGACCGCCACCTCCTGATGACTGCCCAGGCTTGCGGCCTGATCGGCCAGCACCGGCCTGGCGAACAGCGTGCGCACCTCAACCCCCAGCGACCGCCGCCGCAAACGCTCGATCAGTTGCACCGCCAGCAGCGAGTGCCCGCCCAGTTCGAAGAAGTGGTCGTGGCGTCCGACCCGCTCAACACCGAGCAGCTCGGCCCAGATCTGTGCCAGCGTGATCTCGATCTCGCCTTGCGGCGCC
>NZ_PSRT01000375.1 GCF_004212635.1 Bradyrhizobium genosp. SA-3
TCAATCGGCTTGCAAGTTTGACCCCTCATCGGCGTCCAATTTTGACCCCTTTGTGCGGCGGGGTTTGCTGGCAGCGCTCGTCTCGTCGGAGCTGGCCGGGATAGCGGAGGCGAGACGAGCGCGGGTGGCGTGATCGTCGTCGCGGCTCTTGAATCGCCAACTGTCGTTGCCGGTCTCGACAATGTCGCAGTGATGGGTCAATCGGTCGAGCAAGGCGGTGGTCATCTTGGCGTCGCCGAACACGCTGGGCCATTCG
>NZ_PSRT01000376.1 GCF_004212635.1 Bradyrhizobium genosp. SA-3
ATCTCCTCCATCAACATCCAGTTCGGCGATCCCGCGTTCCACGTGCTGCGTTATGCGCAGCTGGACGCGGCCGCATAGGCAAAGAGGCCAGCATGACGACTGAAGCAGTCATCGTTTCCACCGCAAGGACCGCCGTCGGCAAGGCCTATCGCGGCGCGCTCAACAACACGGACGGCCCCACCATGGCCGGGCATGTGATGGCCGAAGCCGTGAAGCGGGCCGGCATCGCGCCCGGCGAGGTCGAGGACGTGGTG
>NZ_PSRT01000377.1 GCF_004212635.1 Bradyrhizobium genosp. SA-3
GCTCGTCATCGACAGCGTGGAACTTATTCATGTGTTCGTTCTGCACGAGGCTGATCGATTCGATACCGCCGCCGATCGCGACTTCGACTCCGTCGAGCATGATCGAACGTGCGGCCACCGCGATGGCCTGGAGACCGGACGCGCATTGCCGATCGATCGTGGTGCCGGCGACGGTGACCGGCAGGCCGGCCCGGATCGCGCCCTTGCGCGCGACGTTCATCACCATGGTGCCTTGCTGCATCGCGCAGCCCAT
>NZ_PSRT01000378.1 GCF_004212635.1 Bradyrhizobium genosp. SA-3
GTGGGCTGCGCGATGCAGCAAGGCACCATGGTGATGAACGTCGCGCGCAAGGGCGCGATCCGGGCCGGCCTGCCGGTCACCGTCGCCGGCACCACCATCGACCGCCAATGTGCCTCCGGCCTGCAGGCCATCGCCGTTGCCGCGCGCTCGGTGATATCGGATGGGGTCGAGGTCGCGATCGGCGGAGGCATCGAGTCGATCAGCCTCGTGCAGAACGACCACATGAACCGGTTTCATGCCGTCGACGATGAA
>NZ_PSRT01000379.1 GCF_004212635.1 Bradyrhizobium genosp. SA-3
GGCGCCGCTCGGCACGAGGCCGGTTTCCAGATAGCGCCACAGGGCCACCATCAGCTTGCGTGCCAGCGCCACGATGGCGATCTTGCGGATGCGGCCCTTGAGATTGCCAACCCGCTCGCGGAACCAGCGGCTCAGCTCGCTATCGGGCTGATGCCTCAGCCATAGCCAGGCAAGCTCGATCGCGGCCGTTCGTGCGCGGTGGTTGCCGGCCTTGCTGATGCCCTGTTGGCGGCGACTGGCGCCGCTG
>NZ_PSRT01000380.1 GCF_004212635.1 Bradyrhizobium genosp. SA-3
TCAAAAAAGTGGACAGGGTTCAAGCCGATTTTAGCTCCAATTCGACCGGGCTGATATAGCCGATGGCCGAGTGTCTGCGGTGTTGGTTGTAGAAGCCCTCGACGTAGGCGAGGATGTCGCGCTCAGCTTCATCGCGGGTCGCATATTGACGGTGATGGATCAGTTCGGTCTTGAGCGTGTGGAAGAAGCTTTCCATTGGGGCATTGTCGTAGCAATCGGCTCTGCGGCTCATCGAGGGG
>NZ_PSRT01000381.1 GCF_004212635.1 Bradyrhizobium genosp. SA-3
AAAAAAGTGGACAGGGTTCAAGCCGATTTTAGCTCCATCTCGACCGGGCTGATATAGCCGATGGCCGAGTGTCTGCGGTGTTGGTTGTAGAAGCCCTCGACGTAGGCGAAGATGTCGCGCTCAGCGTCATCGCGGGTCGCATATTGACGGTGATGGATCAGTTCGGTCTTGAGCGTGTGGAAGAAGCTTTCCATTGGGGCATTGTCGTAGCAATCGGCTCTGCGGCTCATCGAGGGT
>NZ_PSRT01000382.1 GCF_004212635.1 Bradyrhizobium genosp. SA-3
CGTGAAGCTCGGCGAGGTCGCCGAGGTGATGTTGTCCGAGTTCGAGCTGCCGCTGTCCGAGCCCGCCGTCAGGTCTGGCGTGCTGCCGCTCGGGGCCGCCGTGTCCAGCGTGAAGCTCAGCGAGGCCGAACCGGTGTTGCCGAAAGTGTCGGTCTGGCTGGCTACGATCGTGTGCGGTCCGTCAGCGAGCCCGCTCGGCGTAAACGACCAGGCGCCTTGCGCATCGGTGGTCG
>NZ_PSRT01000383.1 GCF_004212635.1 Bradyrhizobium genosp. SA-3
GCGAGGCGGGCGCGGCAGTATTCGCGATAGAGCAGGTCGAATATGGCGGGCATGGAGGCCCCCACCGTTTGAGTATCGCTATGAGATATTCCACCACGGATTTTCGGATAATCTAAGCCCCAGCGATGGCTGTCCGATGTGAGCCCATCCACAGGCTGCGCCAATCTCAAAGAAATGATCGGCTGACTTGCTTGTCGGTGCAAAAACGGAACAGGGCTAGTTACCTAAAATC
>NZ_PSRT01000384.1 GCF_004212635.1 Bradyrhizobium genosp. SA-3
GCATGTAGAGCAATCCCCCCAAAAATCCTGGCGCGAAGCAGCGCGGATCATGCCCGGGAAAGCGGGAACCGTCAAAGCGGCGCGCTTGATCCGCATCGACGTGTCTCGCGCCCTGCTTTCTAGATTGCAGCGAACAGGAGAGCCGCCCAGGAGACTAGCCAATGACCGGAATTACCTTGACCGCCGAGCAGATTCGCAATGCCCCCGCACCGGTGGCAATGGATCGAG
>NZ_PSRT01000385.1 GCF_004212635.1 Bradyrhizobium genosp. SA-3
GTCGAGTTCGGCGCGCAGCAGATGATCGCACATCGTCTCGGTCAGGCCCTCGCTCAACTCCAGCCGGACGCGGGGAAAGCGGCTGGTGAATATCTGCGCCAGCGGCGCATAGAAGATGTCGGCGAGGCTCGAGGGCGCGCCCAGCCGCACTGTGCCGCTGGGCTCGCGGTTTTCCGTGCGGACCTCCGCCTTGACGTCATCGACGGCGCCGAGCAGCCAGCG
>NZ_PSRT01000386.1 GCF_004212635.1 Bradyrhizobium genosp. SA-3
CGGCGCAGGAGCGGACGGAGCTGCCGTTGCGGGACGTGCGGCAGAAGGCTGCTCGCCTTCGCCAAAACGCTTCTTGGCTTCGGTCTCGGCCTTCCGCTTGGCTTCGTCCTCGTGGCGATGACGCTCGTCCTCGGCCTTGCGGCGGGCCTCGGCGGCTTCGCGCTCGGCGCGTTCGGCGGCCTCGCGGACCGCGCGGCGCTGGGCCTCTTCCTCAGCCTGG
>NZ_PSRT01000387.1 GCF_004212635.1 Bradyrhizobium genosp. SA-3
GGCACCAACGATGCGGCGACGGTCTCGTCGGACTCGAAGTCCGTCACCGAAAGCGATACCGCGGCGGCGCTCAACACCCCGGGGCAATTGACCATCACCGACCCGGATTCGGGCGAAGCCCACGTCGTCGCCCAGAGCAACGTGCACGGCACCTATGGCGACTTCACCATCGATGCCAACGGGGCCTGGAGTTACACCGGCAAC
>NZ_PSRT01000388.1 GCF_004212635.1 Bradyrhizobium genosp. SA-3
TTGCTTCTCGTTGATCTCGGCGTTGAGCAGGTCGCCGACAATGCGCTGAGGTTCGTGCTGGCGCTTGACGGCAGTTGCCATGATCTCGTCGAAGGCAGCCTTCATGCCGTAGAGCTTGAGTTCGCCCATGAGGTCGAAGATTTGGGTTCGTTCCATCAGATGGTCCTCCGGAGGTTGTCGTAGCGGGCACAATCGGCGATCGG